>JAJPHU010000036.1 GCA_021325115.1 Planctomycetota bacterium
GATCGCAAGAAACGTCGTCCGGCCGGGAAGCACGAATCCGCCTCCCCACACCCGGACGCCGCCGCTTGTGAATTGCAACTTCTACCGCTGCCCTGTTGTCAAAGAACAATATACAACTGATTCAAATCAGTTGCACCGATCTTGTACTGATCGGGAGTCGATGCACGCAAGCACAACGGGCCCGTGCAGCGACTCTCATCCAGACAAGACACGCTTTATATAAGTAACTACAAAAAACTATTTTATACTGGCAACTATATCTGTCAAGCCCCTGTGTTTCCCAACCATTTTCCGTCTGTGGAGATGAGGGGATTCGAACCCCTGACCTCGTGGATGCAAGCCACGCGCTCTCCCAACTGAGCTACATCCCCAATGACGCGGGCCAAGCTAATGCGGGTACTTGGATTCGAACCAAGGACCTCAGCTTTATCAGAGCTGCGCTCTAGCCAACTGAGCTATACCCGCGGATGTTTCGGCAAACAAAAAAGCCAAACCGATACAGGTTTGGCCCTATCCGCTCAGGATATATGGATAGGAACGTCACCTCGCTTTGCAGGAGTAGATAGAAATCCAAACCATGAACACCTCCTCAACAAGAGGAAATATCGGCAAGCAAGCAGAGTGAATTATAGATCGAGTCGGCCAGCTGTCAACGGAGATTTTTTGATTCCCCTCGTTTGCCCTGTCTGTCCCAACGGAGCGCACGGCTGAGCAGCAGCGAACTGGGGGTGCGTTGCATAGACGGATAAGCGATACTGCCCGTCGCAGCTTAGCTCCGCCTTTCGCTCCTCATAGAGCCGCGATTGTCCGAGAGCAGTGAAGCACGCCGCTCCTAACGGTCGTGGCTCAGAAAGAAAGGATCTTTCTCATGCCGCTGCGTTTCGTTTTCGCTCTGCACAATCATCAGCCCGTTGGAAACTTTGGCCATGTCTTTGAGAATGCTTACCGCGATAGTTATCGGCCTTTTCTGGAGTTGCTCGATCAGTACCCGGAAATTCCCATCGTCCTGCACACGAGCGGGCCGCTCATGGAGTGGCTCGTCGAACACAAGCCGGAATACATCGATCGGCTGCGGCGCATGGTCCGCCGCGGACAGGTCGAGATCATAGGGGGCGGTTTCTATGAGCCGATCCTGCCCATGATTCCTCCCTGCGATCGCCGAGGGCAGATTTCAACCTATAAAAGCTATCTGGAAAGTCTCTTTGAAACGCGCGTGCGCGGCATGTGGGTGCCGGAGCGCGTCTGGGAGCAAAGCTTGGTCTCTGACATCGTCGACGCGGGCGTGGAATACACGGTCCTTGATGATCTGCACTTCCGTCAGGCCGGCGTCGAGGACAGACAGATGTTTGGTTACCATCTGAGCGAGGACAATGGCCGGCTACTGCGCATCTTCGCCGCCGCTGAGCCGCTGCGCTACCTGGTGCCCTATCGCGATCCGAGCGAGACGCTGGCCTATTTCGGTGATTTGGCCTCGCGTCATCCCGATGCCGTCGTTGTCTTCGCCGACGACGGCGAGAAGTTCGGCGTTTGGCCAGAGATGTTTCGCCATTGCTACGAACACGGCTGGCTGCGTCGCTTCTTCGACGCTCTGCGCGGCAATCGTCACTGGATTCGCCTTGGCACCTTCGCACAGGCACTTGATGAGATGCAGCCAGCAGGGCGCATCTATTTGCCGGACGCCAGCTACCGCGAGATGACGGAATGGGCCTTGCCGTTGGCGCGTTTGCACGATTATCGTCGCCTGGTCGGTGAATTGCAGCACGATCCGCGCTGGGGCCGACTCCAGCATTTTCTCCGCGCCGGCAACTGGCGTAATTTCAAAGTGCGCTACCCAGAAACGCAGGAGATGTACGCACGGATGCTGCAAATCAGCCGTCGCATCCAGGAATCTCCTCATGTGGATGCCGGCATCCTGGCCCAGGCGCGGCAGGAACTGTATCGCGCCCAGTGCAATTGTCCGTGGTGGCATGGCACCTTTGGCGGCATCTACTTGCCGCATCTGCGCAGCGCCGTTTATGAGCACCTCATCGCCGCCGAGGAGCTGTTGCTGGAAGCGACGCCACGCCCGGCCAATTGGCTCGACGGCGAAATAACGGACTTCAATCTCGACGGCACGCCGGAAGTGTGCCTGCAAAATAGCTGGCTGGCCGCATTCTTCCATCCAGCGTGTGGCGGCTCGTTGTATGAATTAGATCTACGCCCCCTACGGCTCAACGTACTGGCCACGCTGGCACGGCGTCCGGAAGCGTATCATGATGCCATCCGCCAACATAATGGCCAGGTCTGGAAACAGGGCGGTCTCGATCACATGCTTCAATACGATGAGTATTTGCGCAAAAGTTTGATCGATCATTTCTACGAACCAGGCGTGACGCTGGAACAACTGGCTACTCGTCAGGAGCGTGAGCTGGGTGATTTTGTGACGGGCGCCTATCAACATCGTCTGGACCGCGGCAATGGCGAGCTGCGGCTCATTATGTGGCGTGATGGCCAGGTTGCCGGGCAAAATGTCCGCATCACCAAGGAAATCAGCCTGGCCGGGGACCGCGACACCCTGGAAGTGTGGTACATTCTGGAAAATTGCCCGCGTGAAAATCCTCTTTATTTCGCTATCGAGTTCAATTTTGCTGGCCTGGCGGCAGGAGCAGACGATCGCTATTTCTACCATGCCGATCAGGCGCGGGCGGGCCAACTTCAGACATGGCAGGATCTCATCAATGCGGAGCGCATTGGTCTGGTCGATGAGTGGCGTGGCCTGGACATCTCGTTGTCGCTCTCGCGGCGCGGCTGCATCCGGGCGTTCCCGATTCAGACAGTCAGCCAGTCCGAAAGGGGTTTCGAGCTGGTGCATCAAAGCACGGCAATCTTGCCGCAATGGTCTGTCCACGCCGACGAGCGTGGCCGCTGGGAAGTGAAATTGAATTTACGGCTGGATGCCACGCGAGCGTTGTCGCGTGGCCGTCTTGCGGCATGAGCTTGTCCGCCAATAAACCGCCAAGATGCCAAGGATGTCAAGATTTAGAGCGCATGGCAAGCGGGTGTAGTGTTTTTCTCCTTCCCCCCTTGTGGGGGAGGGAGGAAGACCTATAGCCACTACATCTGCTTGCAATGCGCTCTAAATACTAAGAAGGGAAAAAGAATCATTATATCTTAATAATGTCCCCTCGCTTTTTGTTTTTCTTCTTTCGTGTTTTCTTGGCGCTCCTGGTGTCTTGACAGTTTGTTCTTTTCGTCGCCTTTCGCATCGTAATCCCTTACAATTCCTCTGAAAAGACTCCCTTACGGCCTGGAGGCGTGCAAGTCATGCTGGCCAGCAAACGTCTGTTCGCGTTGATGATGATTTTCCTGGCGGTGTTGAGCGTGAGCTTGGTTCCATGCGCTGGTCCCGGCATTGCCAAGGACAAAGAAGACAAATCGAAGAAAGAGCTTCGCCCGACTGATGCGGAAGAGATTGACAAGCGGATCGCTCAACTGGGGGCGGACTCCTACCAGGAACGTGAAGAGGCGGTCCGGTGTTTGATTGCCATTGGTCCGCCAGCCTTGGCAGCACTGCGACGGATCGCTGATGACAAACAGGCCGATCCCGACGTGCGACTGCGGGCGGCACGAGCCGCCTTCGCCATTGCTATGGTGAAGATCGAGATGGTCCGCCGCCTCGGCGAACACCTGGGGTTGCCCAATAGTCCCAACTACCGTTGGGTCACGCGCGTGACCCTGTCTCCCGACGGGAAACATGCCCTTACGACGGGTATGGACGCTTTGCGCTATTGGGACCTCGCCAACCAAAAGCTGCTCCGCATTTTTGGTGAGAACAAGCAGGGCTACTGGTCGGTGTCTTTCTCACGAGATGGGCGGTATGCCGTCGCCGGGGCACGTAACCATATTGCCTACTTATTCGATGTCCATACAGGTAAATTGCTCTGTGAAATGAAAGGCCACGCCCAGGAGATTTGGGGGGCGTTGTTTACGGCGGATGGCAAGCAGGTAGTGACGGGATCCTGGGACCGCTCGATCCGCGTTTGGGACGTTGTAACGGGCAAGCAGGTCCGCACTTTCAAGGGCGTTGGCGATTCGGTTCGTTGTCTGGCCCTGTCGCCGGACAGTAAGCTGCTGGCGGCTGGACATTTTGCGGTCGTCAATGGACCGGGCATCGTACGTCTATGGGACGTAGAAAAAGGTACGGAAGTCCGTTCTATGAAAGGGCATGAGTTAGAGATCACCAGCATCTCTTTTTCTCCTGACAGTAAATATCTGCTCACGAGCAGCTTCGATAAGACGATACGTCTGTGGCGTGTGGCCGATGGCAAGGAAGAGAAGTGCTTGCGAGGCCATACGGGGCGTATCGAGTGCGCCGCCTTCACTCCCGATGGCCGGCGCATCGTTTCCTGTGCTGCGGAGAGTGATCCAACACTGCGTCTCTGGGATGTGGCGTCCGGCAAGCAATTGGGTGCAACCGAGCAGGTAGCCGAAGGTTTTCTCAGCGTCGCTGTGCTGCCCGACGGCCAATACGCCTTGACCACGGGCAAGGATGGTGCTGTGCGCCTGTGGCACTGGACACGGTAACTCTAGCAAGGGTCACCGATGTTCGGAGATGATACAAGACCCTGAAGAGGACACTGACGAAATCTGTTTGCATTGGCTGCTAGCCATGTCGTGACAGGAACCAGCCTACCGGGCATAATAGAAGGCAAGGGAGCGCCGCTTGAACAACTCGTCTGCGGCGAACCTTCAGTCACCTGGCAAGGACCATCTACATGAGCTTTTCCATTCTTGGATTGGGGACCGCTGTGCCGCCCACGCGAGTGACGCAAGAAGAGGCTGCCGGCATTGCACGCAGTCTGTGCTGTCGGACAGCTGAACAACAGACCTGGCTGCCGTTGATGTATCAGCATACCGGCATTCACACGCGCCATCTGGCGCTCGATCGGCAAGTAGTCGAGGACGTGCTGCACGGCACCAGCTATTCGCAATCCCTATTTTTGCCCACGGGCCGTGATGACGACCGAGGACCGACGACCGGCATTCGCATGCGTATCTATGCCGCCCGCTCTGGACCACTGGCCGTGCGGGCCGCCAGCCAGGCGCTGCACGCCGCGCGGCTAAGCGCCAGCGCGATCACGCATCTGGTTACCGTCTCCTGCACAGGCATGGCCGCGCCCGGTGTAGATTATGAATTAATCCAGGGGTTGGGGCTGGCGCCGACCGTGCAGCGGACGCACATCGGTTTCATGGGCTGCCATGGCGCCATCAACGGTCTGCGCGTGGCCCAGGCCTTCACGGATTCCCAGCCTCAAGCGCGGGTGTTGCTCTGTGCCGTCGAATTGTGCGTACTGCACTATTTTTATGGCTGGGATCCGCAGAAAGTCATCGCCAACGCCATCTTCGCGGACGGTGCCGCCGCCGTCATTGGTGTTGCAGAGGGGCAGGCACCGGCCAACAGCTGGCGCGTGACGGCGACCGGCTCGTGCCTGATTCCCGATTCGCGCGAAGCGATGAGCTGGACCATCGGCGATCATGGTTTTGAGATGACTCTCTCGAAACGGGTACCGGGCTTGATCCGCGAGCACTTGCGTCCGTGGCTGGAAAGCTGGCTGGCGCAGCACGGCCTGCGGCGGGAGCTGATCGGCTCGTGGGCTATCCATCCGGGCGGCCCGCGTATTCTCGAAGCGGCTGCTGAAGCGTTGGAGCTGGGCGACGAGCAGTTGACGGCCGCACGAGAAGTTTTCGCCGAGCACGGCAATATGTCGTCGCCGACTGTGTTGTTCATCATCGGTCATCTGCGCGAAAAGCGAGCACCGCTGCCATGCGTGGCCCTGGCTTTCGGTCCTGGATTGATTGCCGAAAGTGCACTGATCGAGTGAGGGCGGATGGGAAAAGAAGGAGAGAGTTCAGCGGAGGAAAGTCCCATGCAAACAATCTACGCAGCTGAAGCCGAAGCAGCTATTCTGAACTGTTGGAAGCGATGTTCGAAACGCTCCCGGTTCAAGGCATGCCTATTCGGGATTATCTAGACCCGCAACTCTCTCAAGGACCACTCCACGCCCTTTCTCCAGGATTCAGGCGGGGACCATTGGGAGTCTATTCTGTACCATAAGCCACAAGGGCGCCGGTAAGACAATGGCATCCATAGATGCCGCTGTGGGTTTACCGTCCTTCCTCGCCCCAAAAAATGTGCAAGGATAAATAATATGAGTCCATCTGTCGTCAAACTGGCTCCATCTATTCTCGCGGCCGACTTCACCCGGCTGGGCGAGCAGGTGCGTGAGGCCGAGCAGGCCGGCGCTGATCGTATCCACATTGATGTCATGGATGGTCATTTTGTGCCCAACATCAGCATGGGTCCGGTGGTTGTCAAGGCGTTGCGGCCCATTACTTCATTGCCGCTAGAAGTTCACTTGATGATCGAGCATCCGATCCGCTTCCTCGACGCCTTCGCCGAGGCGGGTGCCGATTCGATGTTGGTCCACGTCGAGAACGCGGTCAATCTGCATCGCACAGTACAGCACATCAAGGTTCTGGGTAAAAAAGCTGGTGTTGTGCTCAATCCTGCGACCTCGCCCGTCGCCGCTGCGGAGATCTTGCCGGATGTCGATCTGGTGTTGGTAATGACGGTCAACCCCGGCTTCGGGGGGCAACAATTCATCACCGGCATGATCGACAAAATTCGGCGTGTGCGGCGCCTGATCGATCAGACCAAGCGAGACATCGAGCTAGAAGTGGATGGCGGCATTGATGCGGCGACGACGACGCGGGTGGTGGAGGCGGGCGCGCGCGTGCTGGTGGCCGGCTCGGCAATTTTCGGCTCTCCTGACGGCGTTGTCGCCGCCATGAACCGGTTGCGTACCGCCCTGCTCCCCGTCTTCCCTTCTTGATGGGAAATAAGAACGAACCACAAAGTCACAGAGAACACAGAAAAGAGAACACAAAGAAGTCAGAAAGCGAACAAGAATTAAGTATCACCTGCCGTGCGTCGTTGTTGATTTCTCCTTTTTTCTGTTTAGGTTCTCTGTGATTCTTCCCCTGTGTTCTCTGTGACTCTGTGGTAAAGAATTACCATGAATACGCGCGAGCACGAGCGTCTGAGGGAAATCCATGACGATCACAGCGGCTGGCGCCGTTGGGGACCGTATGTCAGCGAGCGTGCCTGGGGTACCGTCCGTGAAGATTATAGCGCCAACGGCGACGTATGGAACTATCTGCCTCATGACCTGGCCCGCAGTAAGGCCTATCGTTGGGGTGAAGATGGTATTGCCGGTATTTGTGATCGTTATCAGCTTCTTTGTTTCGCTCCCGCCTTCTGGAACGAACGTGATCCTATATTGAAAGAACGACTGTTTGGCTTGAACCCGTACGAAGGCAATCACGGCGAGGACGTGAAAGAGTATTACTTTCACATTGATAACACGCCGACGCACTCGTACATGAAATATCTCTACAAATATCCGCAAGGGGAGTTCCCCTACGCCTGGCTGATCGCGGAGAACCGCCGCCGCAACGGCCAAGGCTTCGAGTTCGAGTTACTCGATACCGGTATTTTCGATGATAATCGCTATTTCGATATCGTTATCGAATATGCCAAGGCAACGCCGGAAGATTATTGCATCCGTATCGAGGCGTTCAACCGCGGCCCTGCGGTGGCTCCTTTGCATTTGCTGCCGCATTTGTGGTTCCGCAACATCTGGGCGCGCGGCCCCAATGCCTGGACACTGCACCTGACGCCGGAACCGTGTATCCGTCCTGGTCCCGGCGGTCCTGGCTTCCTTAGCCTTGTCACGGATGATTCCGCCGTCGAAACACTGACAAATATTCCCGTGTCCTATCGGCTAGGACCGCGCATCCTGTATGCGCCGCCGGGCGGACGTGCGTTGTTCACTTACAATGAGACGAACGGCCCGCGCGTCTTCGGCCCCGGCAACAAAAGCCGGCGGCCTTATGTCAAGGACGCCTTTCATCGCCACATCATCCACGGCGAGGATTGCCTCAACCCCCACCGCGAAGGCACCAAAGCTGCTCTGCATTATCGTTATTCTGTACCTCCTGCTGGCTCTGTGGTGCTGCACCTGCGTTTGAGTGATGACATGGAGTTATCCGCGCCGCTGGATGAAGTGGACGCCGTGATTGCTCGCCGCAAAGCGGAGGCCGATGAGTTCTACGCTGCCCTTCACCCACCGGGTGCCACCGCCGAGGAGCGCGAAATTCAGCGCCGTGCCTGGGCCGGCCTGTTGTGGAACAAGCAGAACTACCTTTTCGACGTGAACCTCTGGCTCAATGGCGATCCCGGCCTGCCGCCACCGCCGCCGTCGCGTCTGAACATTCGCAATCAACACTGGCGGCACCTTAATTCCTTGCGCGTCTTGACCATGCCGGATAAATGGGAATATCCCTGGTTCGCCGCCTGGGACCTGGCATTCCAGTGCGTCCCTCTGGCTCTGGTCGATCCCCAGTATGCCAAGGACCAGTTGTATTGGCTCCTGTTCGAGCAGTTCCAGCATCCCAACGGGCAAATCCCCGCTTACGAATGGGAGTTTTCTGACCTGAATCCTCCGGTTCATGCCTGGGCTGTCTGGCGTGTTTATAACATGGACCGCATTCGCAGCGGCCGGGCCGATCGTCTCTTTCTGGAGCGTTGCTTTCATAAGTTGCTTATCAACTTCGCCTGGTGGGTCAACAAAGTCGATCGGGAAGGTAATAACATCTTCGAGGGCGGCTTCCTCGGCATGGACAATATCACGGTGGTCGATCGCAGCCTGAGTTGTCGCGACGGCGCTGTGCTCGAACAATCCGACGCCACCGGCTATATGGGGATGTTCTGTTTGAACCTCATGCGCATCGCTCTGGAATTGGCCAAAGAAGATCCTGTTTATGAAGCGATGGCCGTCAAGTTCTTCGAGCATTATGCCTATGTCGCCGCCGCCATGAAACACATGGGCAACCGCCCCTATCAACTTTGGGATGAAGAAGACGGCTTCTTCTACGATGTTTTGCGTTATCCCGAGGGGCGCTTCCGCAAGTTCCGCCTGCGTTCGCTGGTCGGCCTGATTCCGTTGTTTGCCGTGGAGCGTCTGGAAACGGGCTGGATCAAACCGTTCCGCGAGTTTCATGGCGCTTTCCACTGGTTCCTGCGCAACCGCCGCGACCTGGTGCGTGACGTCGTCCACGAGGTCGGCGAAGGAGAGGGCAAAACCTACGTCCTCACCATCCTCGATGAGAGACAGCTGCGGCGCATCATGGAGCGTCTTTTCGACGAAAAAGAGTTTTTATCTCCCTATGGCATCCGCAGCCTTTCGCGAGTGCACCTGGAACAGCCGTTCGTCTTTGACGGCACCGTTGTGGGATATGAACCGGCCGAGAGCACATCAAAGATCAAGGGCGGCAACTCGAACTGGCGTGGTCCGATCTGGTTCCCAACGACGTTTTTGTTGATTGAGTCATTGCGCAAGCTGGGAACGGCCTTCGGCCCATCATTCGCCGTGGCCACACCGGCCTCTAACGGCCAGCCGATCACCTTCCCGCAAATGGCCCGTGAGATTGCCGATCGTCTCATCCGCATTTTCACGCGCGACGAGCACGGCCGCCGCCCTGTGTACGGCGGACAAGTCCCTTTCCAGGAAGATCCACACTGGCGCGATCTGCTTTTGTTTTACGAATACTTTCACGGCGACAACGGAGCTGGCTTGGGAGCAAGCCATCAAACGGGCTGGACGGCGCTGGTAGCGTCACTAATCGATGAATGGCGACAATGATCGGTTTGCTCTTGGCAATAGTACGCTGAGCTTGCAAGCCTCCCTTCTCGCTCTGATCCGCGGTCCCTCTTGTTTTCTCTAAAATAGATCGCTATTCCTCTATCTGTTGTTGGCTGGCGGACAACTCCTTTACCCGCCTGCTAGGCCAGCAAGGGGCGCTCTTTCCCTTCTGGCACAACAGGCGGGCGAACAAACGCAAACACGTATGGATTTTTCACAGACATTCCGTACCCGGGCCGTGCTGTTTCTGTTGGGCGGCCTGATCCTGTTTCCACTGCGGTCGTTGGCGCAGCTTCCTGCTTTCGAGAGTGCGGATTGCGGCTGCAGGAATGATGATTTTAAAGCAATCTTCCAGCCGCCATCTGCAGTCTTCAATCCTTTAGCAGAGACGTCGACCAGCCGGGCGCCGCGCCTCCGCTTGTTCTGTTTCACCCCCGGCTTCCTTGCCGATCCGCTGGGGCTGCACGACGATGACAGTGGACTGCCGGGCATGTCAAATCTTCCACGAGCCGACGGGGTACCGACGCCCCAAGAAAGCGGGCTGGAGTGGATTCAGGTCGGCATGGGATCAGATATTCCTTTTTTCGACCTGCGCCGTCCCGGCGATCCCGGCGGCTTCGGCTATTATCGCGTCAATACCCAGGTGGCGTTGTTCGATTCACCGACGACCGCCTGTGCCATTGGCGTCCAGGCGGTGACGCCGGTCAGCGCTCAGTTCGGCGGTTTGCCGGATGGACCAACAGTTGTCATTCCTGCCTTTGGGGTCTTTCACGCCTTCAACGATCGCCTCGCCCTGCAAGGCTTCGTGTCCAAAAACGTGCCCATCTACGATGCGTCTACTGTTCCTCTCCAGCGGAACGTTCAATACGGCTTGGCACTCCAGCGGCCGCTGCTCACCGCTGGCCCGGAAGGGCTGCGTAACTTGTATTTTTCCGTGGGCGCGCTGGGGCAGTTGAGTCCGGAACGCGATAATTGGCGGCTGGTACCCAATTGTGATGTGTTGCCTGGATTTCAATGGTACGTCAACGACAACTGGTGGCTCTCCAGCGCCGTGCTGATGCCGCTCGGTCCCGTTCGCACGGCGCCGGGTCAATGGCAGCTCACCTGCTCATTTCAGTTCTAATTCGTCTCGTAAAAATCCAACATCATTCCGCCGCCGACGTCGATGCGCAGCTCGCCCTTTGCTTCGACACGCGGCCGCAGACACATCTCGAAAACAGGCGTATTACCCGCGTCGCCCGCTCTATCGCGTACACACAGCAGTACGCCATGCGGCTGAGGAGCATCGCCGGGCAGATAGATGCGATGCCAGGTTTGCAGACGCAGCCGAACGAGCCGGCCAGGCAATTCCTCTACAGGTCGATCGGCGCACAGAAGGATACGGCCATTGCGAGCGATGGCACGGCAGCCTCCCCTCTTATTCCCCCCCATTCGGGGAGGATAAGGAGGGGACTTGAGGAGGAAACGCGGCCGCAGATCGCAGCAGCGTACATGGAAGCTGTATGGCCATTCGCCCATCGAACATAAGGGGCCGGTAAGCAGCGATCCGGCAAACGGCCAGGTTGTGGTCACTGTTTCACCCTCGCGGCGTGGGCAGCCCCAGCGCCCGCCGATGCGAGCGCATCAGCTCTTTCTGATGGGTGAGGATGCGTAGCGGCGAACGCGGGTAAGCACTGCACAGCAACACGTAACCCGCCTCGGCATCCTGAGGGAAAAACCGCCGCGCTTCGGATTGATCAACGTGGCCTTCCAGAATGCGGCCAGCGCAGCTGCAACACCAGCCTTGCAGACAAAAATACGGCAACACCAGCCCCGCCTCGGCGGCCACATCGAGCAAATACTGATTGTCGGCTGCCTCCGTTCGCACTTCCTCCCCCTCTGGCGTTACGAAAGTCACCGGGTAAGTTGCCACTTGCTCTGTTCCTTGACAATGCCGGCGAGCGGGGGGTGTGAACCTCCCGGTGTACGCATGCCGGAATGTTCACAGACCCCGCTCTTCAGATTGGATGAGAACCTTACGGATTGTAGAATCCTCGATTCTTGCTGTACGGGGCGTCGCCGGGATTGCCGCGGCGGAAGTGGCCCGACGGAATGATCTTGCCGTCGCGCTCCTTGCCCAAAAGTTCGATGAACCAGGCTTCATGCTCGGTTTCTTCTTGCAAAATCCGTGAAGCCATGTCGTAGGTGCGTGGATCTTTGCCGAAGGTCAAATCGCACACTTCGCTCCAGGTGCGGATGGCGCAGCGTTCGGCTTCGAGCAGCACTTGGAGGATGGCGGCGGCCGTCGGCGGATTGGGCAGATAAGCGTCGGGACAGCCGGCCCGGTCGGCGAATTCGCGGATGTCATGCGGGATCGAGCCGCCCAGTTCGTAAATCCGCGGCGTGATTAGCTCGAAATGGGCACGGTCTTCCAGGCGAGCGTCTTCGCAGATTTCCTTGTAATCTTCGTGGCCAGCCAGGTGCATACGCAGGATCGTGTAATAGTAATAGGTAGTGAACTCGGCCCCGGCGGCATCGATCAGCTTCTCGATTAACTCTTTGACGTTGACGCCTCGCTTCTCCAGTTCGACGACGCCGACGCGTTCACTGATGTCGCCCGGTTTCGTCTTGCCTGTGGCATGGGGTTTCGGTCGCGCAGCCATGTTGTACTCCTTGGAAGAGAAAACAAACAAAAATCTAACGAGCCGTAAGCCCACGGACAACCGTCCGTGGGCTTACGGCTCGTCTCGTTCCGCTAGCACTTATATCTAGCGACTCGGTTCTTCACCGCCTAGCTGCACCAGAAACGCGAGCTGTTCCAGCTGCACGGTCAGGTCCACAGAGACAACGCTGATATCGGCGGGCAAGCGCAACACTTGCGGCGTGAAGTTGAGCACGCCGCGAATGCCGGCGGCAACCAGCGCCTCGGCCACGCTCTGTGCCGCTTGCGAAGGCACGGTCAGCACGCCCAGCTCTGCTTTGGTGGTGGCCAAAACTGTCGGCATCGCCTCCAGGGCATGAACTGTCAATCCCTCGATGGTCTGCCCGATCTTCGCCGGGTCGGCATCGAAGAGCGCCACGAAACGAAAGCCGCGCTCGATGAATCCCTGATAGCGCAAGAGCGCACGGGCGAGATTGCCGACACCGACCAGAACGGTGGGCCAATCGCGGTCAATGCCGAGGATCCGGCGAATGGCGGCAATCAGTTCGGGAGCGGCATAGCCGATGCCGGGATGGCCGAGGTTGCCCAGATAGGCCAGGTCTTTGCGGACCTGAGCATCGGTCACGCCCAGCGCTTCGCCGAGCAGACGACTCGATACTTTGTTGATGCCTTCTCGGTGGAGCATTTCCAGGCGCCGCAGGTAAAGGCTCAAGCGCCCCACGCTGGCACGCGAAGGTTTGACTGTACTGGCATTCTCGACTTCGGGGGTCGCGCTTTTTTTGTTCATTCTCCTGTCCAATCGAGCATCCTCCGCGGCAATGTAATTGTAGGAAAAACAGGCGAGTTCTGCGCGGAACGGGGGCAAAAACACCATTGTTTCGCAGCGGCCAAGGTAGGTACAATGGCGTGTCCGCCAGCCCACAGTGTTAGCAGGCGAGAAGTGTCTTTGCTGACGTTGTGGACTGGCGGGACAAACCGGGAGGAGGGAGCCTCAAATGGAAAAGAAAGCACGGCTGGGGCGTGGTCTGGATGCATTATTAAGTGACAGTGGTATGACGACGGCGGGGACGCAAGCGCAGGTGCCGGTTGAGGCGATCGAGCGCAATCCCTATCAGCCGCGCAAAACTTTCGACAATGACGAGCTGGCGTCTCTGAGCGCCAGCATCCGCACGCATGGCGTGCTGCAACCGTTGGTGGTACGTCAGGTCGGCGAGCGCTATCAGTTGGTAGCCGGCGAGCGCCGGCTGCGTGCGGCACGCGAGGCCGGACTGCAGAACGTACCCGTCACCATCGTAGACTTCAACGATCAGCAGATCCTCGAAGCCGCCCTGGTCGAGAACATCCAGCGCACCGACCTCAACCCTATCGAAAAAGCGCAAGGCTTCAAGGACTACCTGACGCGCTATCGTATGACGCATGAGCAATTGGCCGCGCGTCTGGGTCTGGGCCGCGCCACCATCACCAACCTGGTAGCGCTTCTAGAGCTGCCAGCCGAGCTGCAAGACGCCGTGCGTGTCGGCCAACTCAGTACCGGCCACGCCAAGATCCTCAAGGGCATTAACGATCCGGCCCGCCAGATCGCCTTCGCCAAGGAGATTATCGCCCGCGGCCTGTCGGTACATGCTACGGAGGCGTACCTCAAACAATTCGCCGCCGAATCCGAAGCGCGCGCTTCGGAGCCACGATCGTCCGAGAGCAGCGGCAATGGCCACGCCATCCCTGAGAAAACGACCCATGTGCAGAGCATTGAGAACGAGTTGCGGCAAAAACTCGGCACGCGCGTTGAGATCCGTGTCCGGGGCAAGGAGAAGGGGCAGATCGTGTTGGTCTTCGAGTCGAACGACGACTTCGAGCGCCTCATTGAGGTGCTGCGGCGTTGAGGTGAACTCGGTGCTGTTTGCGATTGTCTTCGCCAAGGGTTCCACTATGCTGAAAGGAGGGAGACGAAGCGGGGGTTAGCTCAGCTTGGCTAGAGCGCCTGCTTTGGGAGCAGGAGGTCGCACGTTCGAGTCGTGTACCCCCGATTGGTCCGCAAAGGAAATGAGCCGGAGCATAAGGGCTAACGGACTTTTCCCTCCCCC
>JAJPHU010000297.1 GCA_021325115.1 Planctomycetota bacterium
CCTCTGTTGGCGTCGAAGCGATAGATAAGCACCTGATCGAGTCCGAGATCGGCGACGAAGGCGAAGCGATTGGCGGCATCGAGATTGATGGAATGGGCGTGTGGTCCTTCCTGGCGGGCCGGATCGCTGCCTTTGCCACGGTGCTGAGCAAAGCCTGTGCGTTCGCCAAGCTGGCCATCGGCCTCGATGCGCAATACCGCTGCGCTGCCGCCGCCGTAGTTAGCCACCAGTACATTTTTGCCTTGGTGATCGACGATCACGTGACACGGTCCGGCGCCGCCGGAGGGTTTCTGGTTGAGTTGCTTCAATTCGCCGCTGGCCGGATCGAGTGCGAAAGCAGTGACAGCTCCACTAGGCTTGCCTTCGAATTGCGGTATTTCGCCGACGGCATAGAGGTAGCGGTTGCTCGGATGGATGGCGAGGAAGGAAGGATTGGCTGCCTCCGCCGCCAAGATCGGTTCGCTTAGTTTGCCGGTGGCTGTGTCGAATTCGCAGCGATAAATGCCCTTGCTTTTGCTTTTGCCGCTGGTGTAGGTGCCGATGAAGACCCAAAATTGGGTTGCTTTCGCTGCATCGCCGGCCGCAGACGCAGCGAAGACGGCCAACGCAAT
This sequence comes from Planctomycetota bacterium, assembly GCA_021325115.1. GTDB lineage: Bacteria > Planctomycetota > Planctomycetia > Gemmatales > Gemmataceae > JAJPHU01. The sequence goes on from JAJPHU010000297.1 coordinate 612, forward strand.
AACAACCGGGAGCAGTAACAAGGAATACGCCATCAGGCGAGACAGAGACGTCATAGCACACCTCGTGGAGTTGATTCGAGGAATCAGCGGAGCGCGCGACCCACTGTCGCCGCGTCTTCCACTAGAAGATTGGAGATAGTGTAGAGAAACGGTTATCGCTTTGTCCGACGTGATGCAGTGCCACACGTGCGTGCCGCAATTGTGGCTTTGAGAAAATCGGTTCTTGCATAGATGCAAAATTCTGCCCACCCACAGTATCGGCAAGGGTAATTCGTTCTCTTGCTGGCGCGGCAGGCTGATAACATTTAGCGCAGGGTTGGATGCTCCAGGGCTTCGGCCTTCAGATTGAGGTTATTTTCGCGGGCATCCACTTCGTCGGCTGGTTCGGCCGAGAGATACTGATTGGGGTAAAGTGTCACCTGTTCTCGAGCACGCTGGCAGGCTTCTTCCGGACTTGTCGCTTCGAGGCGAGCAACCGGCATTTTCTCCGGCAGTCCAGCTTCTGGGTTTTGATTGTTCGTATTCCAACCATGACGATAGATTATGTATGTTTTTGCTTTCATAATATCATTCTCTCTCTTGGCCGGTGAGTATCGGCTAGCGGCAGGCGCCACCTCCCCAATAATTTCTTCACAGCAGGGTCGGCTGAAAGCCGGTCTCGCCTTCATTCTCGGCGCTCTGGGCGCAGTCGATGCAATAGCGCGTGTAGGGCACGACTTCCAGCCGCCCTTCACCGATGTCGCGGCCGCATTGCTCGCATTTGCCGAACGTGCCCTGCTCAATGCGGTCCAGAGCGGCGGCTACCTCGATTTGCAGCTGCCGGGCATTGGCCAGCAAACCGGCGCTCATCTCCTGTTCGAACGTGTCGGTGCCAAGGTCAGCCAAGTGCATTGGTACATTCGAGATATTGCCGCTGATATCGCCACTGGCCTGGCGCAATGCATCGCTTATCACGCCCGGCTCATCGGATTTCAACCGTGCCGCCATCTCCAGCAGACGCTGCCGGTATTTTTCTTGTTCTTTGCGTTGCATGATGATCGCTCATCTTTCGTTGGTGCCGATCGATGAGCCAGAAACGTAAGGGACGGATGCTTGGCCGTCGCTTACGCTTCCGGCTCGTCAGATTCTCACTTGGCCGAACGGGACTTCTCCAACTCGGCCAATCGTTTTTCCAGATGCGAGATCCTTCGCTCCAGATGTTCGATTCGCTCGGCATTCTCTTCGCACATGCCGATCACTTCTTCCTCCGCCTCATCCGGAGCAGCACCGCCACCGAGGGCGCGGGCCGGGATTTCGCCCAGCTTGGCTTTGATCTCTTCCTTCTTGCCGTCGCGGATGATGGTCAGATCGACCTGCTTGCCCGCTCCTACTTTGCGAAGATCCTCAACCAGCTCTTCTTCATCTTCGATAAGCTTGCCATTGACGTGGGTGATAACATCGCCATGCTTCAGCCCGGCCTCTTCGGCTGGCGAATGGGGCATGACTTCGATGACGAACACACCGTCGCTATTGGGGAGCTTCAGTTTTTTGCGCGTCCGGCTAGTCATGTCCTCGACGGGTACGGTGAACACACCGAGGTAAACGCGCTTGGCTCCCCGGCGCTGTTGGGGCTTTTCGTCCGGGGCCACACCTTTCTCCGACGCCAGGGGTTTCTGTTGGCTCGCTGCTGGCGGAGGCGGCGTGTTGGGTGATTGCTGTTGACGAACTTGGGAGAACGCCAACGCGGCCACCAGCAAGGCGGCTGTTCCCGTGGGTAACAAATATCGGTACATGCTCAGACCTCCTCTTCGTGGATAAAAGTAGTCAAGTTACTTGCTCTTCTTTGCGGGCACTTTGGCGCCCTTCTTACGGGCTTCCGACAAACCAATGGCAATCGCTTGCTTGGGATTTTTCACCGGCTTGCCGGACTTGCCGCTTTTCAGCTTACCCTTTTTGAACTCGTCCATCGCTTCCTTGACCGACTGTTGCGCTTTCGCACCGTATTTGCGAGGCATAAGTCTCTCCCCTGTTCCTGAGATGGTGCAAGCCGCGCCCAATTGGCGGCCTTGGGGATTTGTGGTTCAAATCGAGTGCCAAAACTCCAGTGGGTGGCCGCGTTCGCCTAGAATCGCCAGGTAGCAAGATCATAAGATGAGAAACGAGCCGGAAGTAAGCGACGGCCAAGCATCCGTCGTTTACGTTTTCGGCTCCTTGAAACGGAGCAAATCACTCATGGCACGCTACCTAATCGGCATCGATCTGGGCACGACCAACAGCGCGTTGGCCTATGTTGATGTACAGCATCCACGTCGCGGCGAGCGCCCGGACATCAAATCTTTTCCTATTCCGCAGTTGACGGCGCCCGGCGAAATCAAGGAACGCCCCCTGTTACCATCGTTTCTCTATCTGCCGGGCCAGCACGATCTGCCTCCGGGCGCGACGGCGCTGCCGTGGGACAGCCAGCGTGCTTACGTCGTGGGCGAGTTTGCGCGCAATCACGGCGGCAAGGTACCGGGCCGGCTGGTCAGCTCGGCGAAATCGTGGCTGTGCCACAGCGGTGTCGATCGCTCGGCGGGGCTGTTGCCGTGGACGGCACCGCCGGATGTGCCGCGCATTTCCCCTATCGAGGCCTCCGCACGCTATCTGCGGCACATGATCGAAAGCTGGAACTACGTCATGGCCAAGGACCGGCCGGACGCTCAGCTGGAGAAACAGACGGTAGTGCTGACGGTGCCGGCATCGTTCGACGATATGGCCCGCAATCTGACCGTCGAAGCGGCGCGCAAGGCGGGGTTGGAAGATCTGATTCTGTTGGAGGAGCCGCAAGCAGCGTTTTATTGCTGGCAAGCAACGCACTCCTCCTCTCTCTCCCCAGAACAGGGAGGAAAAGGGGGGCCAGCGGTGTTGAAACCGGGAATGCGCTGCCTGGTGATCGATGTAGGTGGCGGCACCAGTGATTTCAGCCTCATCGAAGCAGTCGAGCAACAGGGCGAGTTGGGTTTCGTACGTCAGGCGGTCGGCGATCATCTCTTGCTCGGTGGCGACAATATGGATCTGGCATTGGCTAAATTTGTTGAGACGAAATTGCCTGGTGCCGGCCGGCTGGATGCGGTGCAGTACGGCGTGTTGACGCAGGCGTGCCGCTTGGCCAAGGAAACGCTGCTCGGTCCAAATGCACCGCCGAGTTACACCGTCACGGTGATCGGCCGCGGCCGGGCAGTCATCGGCGGCACGTTGCACGCTCCCTTGACGCCGGCTGAGGTGAGCAAGGTAATCCTCGACGGGTTCTTCCCGATGGTCTCCGCCGATGCTCTGCCGCAGCGTGGGGCCCGCGCCGGGTTGCACGAGATGGGTCTGCCCTATGTCAGCGACCCGGCCATCACGCGCCATCTGGCCGCGTTTCTCAAGAACCAAACGAGCGAAACCGGTGAGACGCCCATCCCCCCGGTGGCGGCGGTCCTTTTTAATGGCGGTGTCTTCCAGCCCGCAGTGCTGCGCGAGCGCGTCATTGACGTGATGCGGCATTGGTACGACCGTCCGGGACAGCCGTGGCAGCCGTTGGTGTTGACCAATCCCTCGCTGGATTTGGCTGTGGCCTGGGGCGCCGCTTATTACGCCTGGCTGCGCCATACCGGCGGCCGCCGCATCGGCGGCGGTATCGCGCGCTCGTACTACATCGGTGTGCAACAAGCCCAACCCGCCCGCAGTGTCAGCAAGGGCGGTGAGGAACTCACCGTCGTCTGCGTTGTGCCGCAGCATATGGAGGAAGGGCAAGACATCGTTCTAAACCAACCAGAGCTGGAACTGGCCCTTGGACAGCCGGTGATGTTTCCGCTCTACACCTCGACAGTACGCAGCGAGGACAAAGCCGGCGATCTGCTGACGGTGGCCCCCGACCAGCTATTGCGTATGCCGCTCTTGCACACGGTGCTGCGGGGTGGTAAACGGAGCGGCACAAAATCGGTACCGGTGACGTTGGCCGCTCGTTCGACGGCCATCGGCACCTTGGAGCTGTTCTGTGTGGCGCGCGATGGTCCCAATCGCTGGCGCCTGGAATTCAATGTCCGCGATCTGGTACAGGAAGCGCCCTCCGAGCGTCCAGGCCGCGGCCATCAGACAGCGGCAACAGTCGCAGAACAGCCTATCACGGACATTTGGCCAGAAGCCCAAGTGCAGGAAGCGGCACGCCTCATTCGCGCTGTTTATGCGTCGGGACCGAGTGATAGCGGCTTGACACCGCAAGAGTTGACCAAGGCACTGGAATCGGCACTGGATGCGCCGCGGCACGCTTGGCCGACTGGCCTGTGTCGCCGCTTGTGGGAATTTTTGGCTGAGGTTGCCGAGGAGCGCCGTCGTTCACCATCGCACCTGAGCCGCTGGTACAATCTGGTCGGTTACTGCTTGCGTCCCGGTTTCGGCGATCCGCTGGATAAATATCGTATCGAGCAGCTGTGGAAGATGATGGCCGCACCGCCGCGCCCCCATTCCCTCCCCGAAGCGGGGGGGGATAAAGGAGGGAGCAAAGGGCCGCGCGGAGCAGCTCCGCGTCTGGCCGAGACCAGCGCCGATGCCTGGATCATGTGGCGGCGTGTGGCCGGTGGGTTGCACTCGACATTGCAGCAAGCGCTGTACGATCGCTTGCGTCCGGTTCTGCTGCCGGCCAAGGGCAAAGTGATTGCCAAGCCCGGCGCCAACGAATTGGCCGAGATGTGGCGTGCCGCCGCTGCTTTTGAGCGCCTCGATGTCAAGCACAAGGAAGCGCTGGGGAACGCTTTGCTCAAGCCGCTGCGCCGCAGTCCGGTCCCAACCTACGGTTTCTGGGCACTGACGCGCCTGGGAGCACGCGCTCTTTTGTACGGTCCGCTCAATGCCGTGGTCCATCATCAGGTCGCCGAGAAATGGCTGGAGGCGATCCTGCCGTTCGAACCGGGCAACCAGAGTGAGCGGTTGGCCTGGGCGTTCTGCTTATCTCAGTTGGCCCGCCGCACGGGCCAGCGCGCCCTCGACATCGATGATAGCCACCGTGAGAGCGTGCTGCGTGTGCTGCGCGGCCAGTCGATCCCAGAACATTGGGTACGCATGGTTGAGGAAGTATCGGAGCTAGAGCAAGAAGAACAGGGGCAAATGCTCGGCGATTCGCTGCCGATCGGTTTACGATTATTGCAATCGCAAGAGTAGCCAATTATCCAAAGGCGGAAGAAGATTTTGCCATGCCATCGTCGTTTCCGGGAATGGAATTGCTGAGCCGTTGACTCTCCCTTTCTTGACAGATGAAGAGATTGAAGGAGCGCACCTGGAAGTTTGCCACGTTGAATCCAAGGCGCTAGTTATGGTTATCGAAATTCTTAGTCCCCCAACACAATCTGCGGTTCAGTAGGCCGAAAGAGTTTCTTGGGTAAGCGTTGGGAAATCCTGAACTCCGAGATCCGCCGGGACGAGAGCGACTTGCTGCGCGCGGCTACACCGACGCTGGCACGCTTAGCGCGGGCAGATTGCGATTACCGCATCGTGGTAGCGCGCGGTGATGAATGTACCTACGGCCAATTTGGGCCGGTGAGTGTGTGGCACAAGCCGCCGGTTAGCGGCATTCTCCTGCGCGGCCAAAATCTAGATGCCCTCCTGGATCTCGGGGCGGTTCTGCGGACAGCTTACAATAACACTGCACTGCCTACGACGCCACTATCGATTACCGCCGCGATTTCGTGCCGCCACTGTCGTGGGAGGACACTGCCTGGGCTGCCAAACGGCTCTGCCAATAAGGGCTGCGCTGATGCTCTGCCGTCGCTGATGCTTCTGGCTCGTACGGGGATTAGGTGCCTGGCAGCTTCATATCGTAGTTGAAGATGGCGGCCTCATAAGCGCGAAAAGCGTTCACCAGGTTGCCGAACGTTCCTTGCTTTTGCGCCGGCGTCCCGAAAGCGAGAGCGATCAGGAAAAGCCGCTCCGCATTGAGGAAATTGGTCAGCGCATCCTCCAGACTGACAAACGGCGCATTGACCGGACCTGTGTCGGCCAGAGCCTGAGGGACTAACGGTGGGATAGCTGTCTTGTCAGCCACACTGAGGACGCTGTTGATGGTGACGGAAGCGCCGCCGTCTACGTCCGTAACCACCACCTGAATCGGGAATAGTCCGCCGTAGGGGAAGGAGTACGGCGAACTGCCATAGACAGAGAACGTGTTGCCGAACAGGTGTACGATGGTGCCCGGGCTGGAGAAAGTAAGCCCATTTCCTTCGTTCCAGATGATTGTGGCCGTGTAATGACTGGTCGGGCGCGGCGTCGAATCCGTGTCGGTGAAGACGCCAACCAGGGCATTGCTGACAAAACCTGCCGTCGCACTGTTGAGGGCCTGAGCGAAACCTTGCAGCGGCGCATCAGCTACGTCGAGATTCGCAGTAGCCATTCCTGCAATGTTGGTTGCAGTATTTTGCACCGTTACCGTCAGAAGGTAGGTACCGGCATTGAGATACGTATGACTGCCCAAAACGGTATATTTGTTCCCGCCAGCGGAGACGACGGTGCCGGTAGTGGCGGCGGTGCCATCGCCCCAGTTAATGGTGACAGTGTAGTTTCCTGCTGGGTGGGCGCCGGTCGGATCCGTGAATGTGGCGATAGTGGCGTTCGTGAACGGAGTTCCTTCCGTCGCTCCGTTGAGAACAATATGAACGGGAAGACCTATCAAATCGGGAATAAGACGATTGGCGACCGGACTGCCCAATCCCGTTACTTCGTCATAGCCCGGTCCCGCCGAGTATGCGCCATTGCTGCCAGAGGTGATGTCATGGAAATCACCGGGTTTTCGGAGATAGAGATTATAGAGGTCCGGTAGTGTCTGTGTGGGGCCATCCAGGGATGGCAGGCCGTTTTCGGCCAACCCCTCATTCGTAATGGCGATGAGTCCGCCCCAGCATGGCGCGGCCAAACTCGTGCCGCCGACTTGCCCCCAAGGCGTGGAACTACCGTTGTTGTACGAATCGTAGACGGCCACGCCGGTGGCGGGGTCGGCGTCGAAGGCCACATCCGGGACGGTTCGTCGGCCGGTGTTCTGCACCGACTTCTGATAGGCCGGCTCCGATTCATATTGGCTGATGCCGCCGCCGCTGCCCCCTTGGGTGCCGCTATTGGTACCATTTCCCCACGCGGTTTCCCCACTGTAATTGTTGTTGGCAGTGAGTGTAAGGGTCGTCCCGCCGACGCCGATGACGTTAGGCGACGCGGCAGGGTAATTCACGGCCACCGTGGTGGTGTTTGGCGGCGGTTCGTAGGAGCCTTCGTCTCCGCTGCTGGCCAGGAAGGTGACGCCTTGATGGCCGGCCGGGGTCGTGAAGACGTTGTTGGAGCTTGGGTCGCTGCTGCTTTCCGGCCCCCCGAAACTCATGGACACCACCGATACGCCGGGGTAGCGGGCGGCGGTAGCGACAGCTGCCAATAAATAACTGGGGTTGTCGCTATTGGCCTCGAAGAGAATGATGTTCGCGCCAGGCGCGATCGCATGCGCCCATTCCACGTCGAGCGCTTCTTCGCCTTCCCAGTTGCCGTTGGGGTTGCCGGCGCCAGCTGGGTCCGTGCCGGGCAGGGTCGTTCCGCCGTTCTGATTCAGCTTGAGGAAGCTGGGCGGATCGGGAAGACCGAACTGGACATCGAACTTGTGCAAATCACTATTGATGAAATTGGGATCGGTGCTGTCTACGAAGGCAGGTTCATCGTAGGCATCGATGATGGCAATGGTTTGTCCGGTCCCGGTACCGATCGTTCCATAGAGTTGGTTGATGCCGTAGGCATTCTGAATCTGCTGGGGAGTGAATCCGGTCGGCGCCGCCGTCTGATACGGCTGGTTTCCCGGAGGCTTGAAAAGGATGTAGGTGGGGTGATCCACCAAACCCGCAGAGGACAGCTGGATACGATCTTCCAGCTGCTCTAACTCGAGACGGTGCCAGCGCCGCGGCCGTTGGCTCGAAGATAAGGAGGAAAGGTAGTTTCGCCACGATTTCCAGAAGAAGCTCGACATAGCTGTTACCACTTTGCGTGTTGATTGGGCTGCTTGCGGCTTAGCGCTAAACTGCAAGCAACACTGCGGGCTGGTAAAATTTTTCCGCTAGCCTCTCTCAATTTAAGACGAAACAACAGCGCATTCGGCTGGGGCACAGAACGGCTTCCTCAGCACATTCGATTCCAGTTTACCAGTACGACCCCGTTGGTGCAGAGGGAAAAGTCCTCATTTTTCATTTTTTGTACGTACTTGCGCCGGATTAACCGGACGGGCCAAAAATTCAAATAATCTCCACACGAGAAGTTCTGTAAACAAAACTTAACAA
>JAJPHU010000027.1 GCA_021325115.1 Planctomycetota bacterium
CGTCTGCTTATGCTCGTCTGTTGCACATCTGGCCACGGGATCGGGCAGCGCTCGCTTCGGCGACTACTTGCGTATGCGGCCCTACCGCGCAGGTCATTTATGCATCGCAAGATTTCCCTACTCGTCTGCCGCGTCCGCAAGGGCGTCCCTTGCCGGCGCAGCAGGTGGATAATACAGCCGCGTTGCTGCTCACCCTGATAATTCCGGCAGGAACGATGCCAGTGATCGCCGATGCGCCGTCATTGCCTCCTCCTCCACCGCCTCCGCTTCCGCCTCCTCCTCCACCGCCACCGTCCTCACCACCTCCGCCGCCCCCACCGCCTCCACCGCCGGGCGGCGGTCACATCGCCGGATCTCCCGAACCCGGTACTTTGGTGCTGGCGTTGACCGGCAGCGGGACGGCGTTGCTGGTCTGGCTTCGTCGCCGGCGGACCAAACGAGCCACAAGTGTAAGCGATATATGACAAGGCAGAAGCAGAAGCGACGGTACATTATCCATCGCTTCTGCCTCGTTCCTGCTTCTCACGGCAACATTTGCTCACGTGTTTGGCCGGCGCCGCGGTGATCGATGTCTTCATCAAGCGTGTAAATCTCCCATAAAGTTTGGTCCGGATCGGTCACCCAGAACTTGGTTTGCCGAGCATAGCAACATTCAACGCCCTCCTGGCGCTGCGTACGGATGCCAGCTTGTTCGAGACGCCTTTGCACGGCGACCAGAGCGGCGGAATCGGGCATACGGAAACCGAGGTGATTGAGCGTTCCACTGGTGCTCCTCTCTTTGTCCTCCTCGTTCTGGGAAAGACCAAGGGAAGGCTCCAACGATAGCACCAGTGGCGGATCATCCAGTTCGAATTTGGCATAATCGGGCCGACACTTGGCTGGTTCGCGGCCGAACAGGATGCGGTAAAAGGCAATGGAGCGCTCCAGTGCGGTGACGTTGAGCGACAAGTGGAAACGGATGGCGGGGGCCATCGGCAAGGCGGTTACCATGATTTTCTCCTGGGACGAAGGCCAATCGATCAGCGAAAATACAGATTTTTCCTATCCGATTCAGTGTGTTTCGCACGCAGCCAATCATGGAACTCCTGATAATGTTTGTCGCGCTGGAAACCACCGTCGGAATATTTGTTATAGCTCAAGAACAACTGCCGCCGCCAGCGCGGAGAGCGGTTCGGAGCCGAGCGGTGCGGCGTGAAACCGCTGAAGATGGCCACATCACCGCGCTCCAGCTCCAGGTTGACGCCGCGCATCGCATCGATCGCCTCCGGCGGCAATTCGTGATAGTGGCCATCCTGCGGCGATAGCGGACCATTCTTGTGATAGCCAGGGAACACCTGCGTGCAGCCGTTGTCGGCATCGGCACTATCAAAGGGAACCAGCACAGTCAAGAAGCTGCGCGGAAAACCTGGCCAGGCGATCCAGTCCTGATGCAATTCGTAGCCCTTTACTCCGGGCGGTTTGAAGATCAGCTTGTCTTTGAATAGACAGGCTTCCTCGCCATACAGAGCGGCCAGCACGGCCAACAAGCGAGCCTCGGCGGCGATCTGCGCGCACAGGGGCGACAAGTCGATGACGGGATCGAACGTCTCGAACTCGCGGGCGCCGGTGTACACGTTAATCTGCCAGCGGCAGCGCAGGTTGTTGACAGCGATAAGATCGTGGCGTTGCAACAGAGCATCCGCTTCATCCGCTGCTTCCGCCAAGAGCGTAGCTGGGAAAAAATTGCGGAGGATAAGATAGCCTTGCTCGTGATAGAAATCGCACTGTTCAGCTTTGAGCATGACTGGCTCCTTCACGTCCAAGGTCAAGAAATCAGAGGTCAGCGGTCAGAGGTTCTTGGTCTCTGATCGCTGACCTCGGTTCCGTGGGCAGGCCGGCTAGCCAGGCAGTCAAAGCCAGGCCGAGGGCCGTAGCGGCCAGATAGGGGAACAGCGGTAAATACGATCCCAGGCGGACCTTGGCGCTGCCGAACAACGGCGGGCCCAGGGCGGAAAATAGCACCGTGAGCATCTGGGCAGCCCCCTGGATTTTGCCCAGATGAGCCGGGCCAAAGCCGGCACGCCAGACAGCGAAGAAACAGACGGTGATGATGCCCCCGGCCGCTGCCAGCACTGCCGCGTACAGATAAATCTGCCATTCGACAGTTAGCGACGGAAAGGCGGCGAGGGCCGCAGCCAGAGCGGCCATCGCCCCGGCCAGCATTCGTCTCAGCGGCCAGTGCGTTGCCAGCCAGCCGCCCAGCAGGTTGCTGGCTAAGCCGACCGGAACGGCCAGGCGCGTGACGTTAACGAAAATGCGCTTGACATCAGGAAGAGATAATCCCTTGAGGATATCTTCATTGAACAACGAGGTGCCGGCCGCGACCATGCCATAAAACGACACGGCTATAGCGAACGTCCAGAACGCCGGACTGCGCAGCGCCTGCCCCAGTGTCCGGCTGGTTTCCATTCGTTCCTCCTTCGCAGACGGCTCCCCATTCAGAAGATGATTGCGAATGGACACAGAAGCGAGCATTCCTGCAATGAGGACAGCTACGCCGATGCCGGTCCAGGCCGGACGCCATTCCTGAGGGTGCTGCTTGATCCATTGACCCAGAATCCAAAAGGCACTCAGGAACCCAGCCGAAACGAGCACTGAATAAACTCCCATCGTCCAGCCGCCGCGCCGCGGCGCCGTTCGGCCAATGAGCGATAGACTGGCTACCGACAGGGCGCTTTGTCCCAGTCCCCGCGTCAACAGAATCAACAGGAAGAGGCTTAGCAGTACAACGGCGGACGAAGATTTACCCTCCAGTCGGCTCATGGCCATGACCACGCCTCCCAACGCCATCATCACGCCGGTCAAGACGCCGCGCGTCCCCAAACGATCGAGCAATCCGCCGCACGGCAGACAAAACAACGCACCCAGGAGCGTCGCGCCCATGTTCAGCAAGCCGTAGCTCTCGGTGTCCAATCCGAAAGTCTTGCGGATCGGCTCGGTGAACAGCCCTAGTCCGTGCGTGCGTCCGGGTAGTGTTGCTACCATTGCCAACGCGGCAACGGCGATGTGGACGCTGTGCCACACC
>JAJPHU010000191.1 GCA_021325115.1 Planctomycetota bacterium
AGTCGCCGAGGCGCACGGCGGCAGCATCGGCTGGAATCGTCAAGATGGTTGGACTTGCTTTCGCATTGAATTGCCACAAGCGCCTGAGCGGGGGGCGTCAGCCCCCTGAGACTTTACTCAGGGAGCTGACGCCCCCCGCTCAGGCGCAAATATACGAGTTGACCCATGAAACACATCTTAATTGTTGACGACGAAGAAGCGGTGTGCTGGTCGCTCCAGCGCGCTCTTGGCCGCGAGGGACACTCCGTCTCGGTAGCTGCTTCCGCCGAACAAGCCTTCACGCTGGTGCATCAGCAGCGACCCGATGTGCTGTTTCTCGATGTTCGGTTGCCGGGCATGGACGGCTTGACGGCACTGGCACGCTTGCGTCAACTCCTGCCTGATGTGCCCATCATCATCGTGACAGCGTTCGGAGATCTGCCAACGGCGGTGCGTGCGGTCGAAGGCGGCGCCTTCGATTACCTGGCCAAGCCGTTCGATTTGCAGCAAGCCCTCGACTGTGTTCATCGCGCCCTGCAGCATCGGCCGGCATCTGCGGCTGCGCCCGAAGCCGCAGATAACGCCGGCCCCGAAGAGATCATCGGCCGCAGTCCGGCGATGCAGAATGTCTTCAAACGCATCGCTTTGGCGGCTCCGCGCGATGTCTGCGTCCTCATCACCGGCGAAAGCGGCACTGGCAAGGAACTCGTTGCCCGCGCCATCCATCGCTACAGTACGCGTCGCGATCGGCCCTTCCTGCCGGTCCACATTGCCGCCCTCAATCCCAATCTGGTCGAGAGCGAGCTGTTCGGCCACACGCGCGGCGCTTTCACAGGGGCAACGCAGGCCCGACCTGGCCTGTTGGCGCTGGCCAACGGCGGCACCGTCTTTCTCGATGAGTTGGCCGACATCCCGCTGCCGGTGCAGGTCAAGTTGCTGCGCGTGCTCGAACATAACGAGGTGCTGCCGGTCGGCGGCACTCAAGCGCAGCCACTGGACATCCGTATCCTCACGGCCACGCATCAGGATCTCACGCGCTGCGTCGCTGAGGGGCGCTTTCGGCACGATCTATTTTTCCGCCTCAATGTGTTTCCAATTGCCCTGCCAGCCCTGCGCGAACGACCGGAAGACATCGAACCGTTGGCCGAACATTTCCTGCGCCGTTTCGAGCCGCGCGCCCTGCCACTATTGCCTCAGACGGTGCGCTTTCTGCAATCGCTGCCGTGGTTCGGCAACGTCCGCGAGTTGCGCAACGCCTTGGAGCACGCCGCCATCGTGGCGTGCGGCGGGCCGCTGCTGCCGGAACATTTTCCCACTTTTTCTATCAATTTATCGCATAAAGCGCCAGCGGAGCAACTGGCGGCAGTGGTGCGCCAATGGTTGGCCGAGCGTGTGCGGCCGGGCAGCCCGACGCCGCCCGGCGATCTGTATGCGGAGTTGCTGCGCTGTGTGGAGCCGGCCCTGCTCGAAGAGGTGATGAAGCGCGTGCAAGGCAATCGCTGGGCCGCAGCGCAATGGCTGGGACTCAACCGCGCCACCGTACGCAAGAAACTGGCGCTGTATGATCTGTATCAAACACCGACATCAGGGAATGCGGAAGAAGACGAGAGCGAAGGGGCGGCGTCCTCAAATCCGAAGCGCTAAACAGGACGCTTTTCACAACAGGGCGGAGGAGATCTAGGGGATCGCGTCTTGGTATCGTCTTCACGGCAATTCTACTTCACGGCAATTCCACCTCCGCCGGCGCCAGCACAAATGGATCTTGTCCTTCGGGCAGCGGGGGCAGCGTGTAGTTTTTGACCCGCCAGCCGTGGTGTTGCAGCGTACCGCGGAATGGTGGTTGGCCGGTAACGTTACCGGTCAGGCGGATGGCCGAGGGATCAAAATGAGCCGGCACTTCCACGGTCTCGCCTTCGCTTTTGGCGATGACCGGCTCCAGGACGAGATGCTCTTTGAGGACCGCCTGCGCCTGACGGTGCAGCTCGCGGACGCCAGCGCCGACCTGGTCATCCGTGGCGGCCCCGATGTCTTCCAGGAGAAAATCTAGCAAGCGTCCCTCGCGCTGCAGCAGTGCCAACAAGCGCAGCGGCTCCGGCGATAAGCGCGCGGGTTTGACTGCTTCCTCGACGGGTGGTTCGAGCAACGGGCGGATGCGTTCGGCCAAGGCTGCATCGCCGAGGATACGGAGATAGGCTTTCAGGGCGAGGCCAAAGCGAGCGAAGCTCCCCTTACCGGCGATCAGCAGGACGAGGATTTCGACGACCGCAGCCACGGCCAAGGTCACCAAGACGATTTGATACGGTTCCATGAGCGTTGCTTTCTCCGACGATAAAACCTTACCAGCCCGCCGCGTCAGCAAAGGAAGGACTTATCCCTGCTGACGCGGCGGGCTGGTGAGCAAATGTTGTTTTTATATAGAAGGCGGGACCGGAGGACTCTCTTTTTGCCCCGGCGCTTTGCCGTGGGGAGCGGCGTGCTCGATGACACAGTTGACCTCCGCCCCTACCAGCAGGGCCAGCGCCGCCAGATAGAACCACAACATCATCAACACGACGCCAGCCAGAGCGCCGTAGGTTTCGTTGTAGCTGGAGCCAAAATGGACAATGTACCAGCGGAACCCCGCACTGGCAGCGATCAATACCAGCACGCCCAGCGCCGAACCAGGTGTAATCCACTCCCATTCCTGTTTCACGTCCGGGCCGAAATAATAGGCCAAGGCGAAGCCAGTCAAGAGGGCAATCACCACCACGAACCATTGCACCACCGTAGACAGTGTCCGAGTTGTGCCGCTCAACCCCAGCCAGCCCGCCACCTCTGGCCATAGCGCGATGGATAGTGAAGCGCCCAGCAACAAGATGGCCTCGGCAACGGTCAGGACAAGGGCCAGGATTTGCCGTTTCCACCAAGGCCGGGAATCACGCACGCCGTAAGTAGTGTTGGTTGTGCCCATGACGGCGGAGAACAAGCTGGACGCCGACCATAGCAGCAGCAGAATGGACAGCGATAACAGACCGACGGAGTTTTCCTCTTGGACCTTGTGGATCTGATTCCGGACGAGGACGTACGCTTCCTGGGGCAGCATTTTTTCGGAGAGCGTTTCAATCTGTTCGGCGACGCCGGTGCGGGCGCCAAGAGCCAGGGCCAAGACCAAGCCAAGGAGGGGCACCAGTGACATCATGCCGTAGAAAGCGATGACAGCAGCTTGATTGAACGTGTCATGCTTGTCCATGGCCTGGTAGGTCCGCACCACCAGCTCCCGGAACGACAGGCCCCCCCAGTTCCAGGCCTCCTTGAGACGAATGGAGGTGAATGCCATCCTCTATCTCCCTAATACGACACTGGCCCGCAGCGCCAGCAAGGATATGAGGGTATGAATGGCCCTTGCTGGCGCTGCGGGCTGCTGTCAAGTGCCTTCGCATTAGCGGGTAACTTTGAGGGAACGGGCGACGCGTTCCAGAAACGTAAACGGATCATCCGTGATCGGTTTGGGGATATAATCCACGCAGCCGGCCTCGCGCATCAGATCGATGTCGCTCGTCAGAGCGGATAAAATAATGATAGGGATGTCGGCCGTGGCCGGCTCGGCCTTGAGGCGGCGCATCAGCGATAAGCCATCCATGCCGGGCAACTGGATGTCCAGCAGAATGAGGTCGGGGCGGTGTGTCCGCAAATATTCCTGAGCCGCCTCCGCCGAGACAGCTTCCTCCACATCGAATTGGAAAAGGAGAATGTCCCGAACCAGTTTGCGGTTCATGGGGTGGTCCTCGACGAGAAGAATAGTCGCCATCGCCAAGCTCCTACCGCGCTGTCTCGGCGGCCGTTAAGAGCAGGCCCTTCCCCGACCCGACCGCAAGTCAACCCAATCCCAACCACTTGTTGGAAACGGTCCGGAGTGTGCTGGTAATCATGATTTGCACAGAAGATGCCAAAGCCCTTGGCGAACAGCCAGCGTCAGCCGGCTGGTGGGGATTTATCAGTCGGCCAACGCCAGCCGTTCGCCTGCGTCTTTGGGAAGCAACCGGACGCTTGCCGCTTGTTTGGCAAGTTCTTTCTCAATACTATGCAGATAGATTCTCAGTTTTGCCACCCGAGGTTGCTAATGGAACGAAGAATCTTACTCGCCGAAGACTCCAAGACCACCTCTGAGCAGCTCAAAACGCTCTTGGGGGCATCGGGGCAATTCAAAATTGATACTGTCACGGACGGTGAAGCGGCCTACAAAGCCCTCACCGAGCATCCGTACAGTATTTTGCTGACCGATTTGCAGATGCCGCGACTGGATGGCATGAAGCTGATTGAACGCATTCAGGAACAAAAGTTACCTGTGACGGTCATCGTCATGACGGGCTATGGCAGCATCGATCAGGCAGTGCAGGCCATGCGGGCCGGAGCCTACGATTACATGGCCAAACCGGTAGACCCAGAGCACCTAAAACTGGTGATCGAACGCATCCTGCGCGAACGGACTTTACAGGATGAAGTGCTACAATTGCGCGAACGCTTGCAAGAGCAGTATGCGTTCCGCGGCGTGCTGAGCGTCAATCCCAAGATGCACGCCGTCTTCGAGTTGATCCGCAGTGTGGCGCCAACGACAACGACGGTGCTAATCGAGGGCGAGACGGGCACGGGCAAAGAACAGGTGGCACGGGCGATACACGAGGCTTCCTCGTCGCATCGTTCCGGCCCATTCGTGGCCATCAACTGTGCCGCTCTGCCGGAAACGCTGCTGGAAAGCGAGCTGTTCGGCCACGAGAAAGGCGCCTTCACCGGTGCGGTCGGCCAGCGTAAGGGCCGTTTCGAGCAAGCTGATACCGGCACCCTGTTTCTCGATGAAGTCGGCGACATTCCTATGACCATGCAGGCCAAGCTGCTGCGTGTGCTGCAAGAACGCCGTTTTGAGCGCGTCGGCGGCACCACCAGTCTCGAGGTGGATGTCCGCGTCATCGCTGCCACCAATCGCAGTTTGACGTCGCTGGTCAAGAAAGGCAAGTTTCGCGAAGACTTGTATTACCGGCTGAATGTCATCAAGATCGACCTGCCGCCTTTACGCGAACGCCAAGAAGACATTCCGCTATTGGCCACGCACTTCGCCAACAAGCACGCTCGTCCCGGCGAGAAGGCCCCGACGTTCGCACCGGAAGCGATGGATAAACTGCTCAAGCATAGCTGGCCGGGCAACATCCGCGAGCTGGAAAATGCTATTGAGCGCGCTTGCGTGACAGCGCGCGGCTCGGTTATTCAGCCCGAAGATCTGCCGCTGGAAGTGCTCCACACCCCTAACAGCAGCGTAGCGCAGGTAGATTTGAGCAAGCCGCTTCCCGATTTGTTGCGTGAGGTGACACTGGATCTCGAACGCCGCTACCTGATGCGGGCTATGAAAAAGAGCCGAGGGAACGTCGGCCGCTGTGCCAAAATCTGCGGCTTGTCGCGGCGTAGCATCTCGGCCAAGTTGGCGGAGTACAACATCAAAAAAGAAGCATTCAAGGAGGAGTGAGATGGGCGAGCGGGACATAGGGTTCCCCTCGCGGGGGAACCAAGGTATTCCTATGCCCCGCTCGCTGATTTAGATACGGAAAAAATGCAGGCGGCCGGCGATCCGCGTCGGCCGCCTGCGCCTCCCTCGAATTCGTCCTGAGCCTCGCCCGATTTCTCAGACGCTTCCGAAGGAGGTTGCCCCTTAATCGAGGCTCGTACCGTCTAAGTGGAAAATTCTAGCAACCGGGATGCCAAGTTCTCCCAAAAATAACATGAACAAATCTTCACACGATGTGGCCGCTCTCCGTGCCCGCTGCGAAGCGCTCCAGCGTGAGCAGAAAGAGCTGGCGCGCTTTGCTCTGATCGGACAAGCATTTCTCGGCTTGGCTCACGAGCTGAACAACGCACTCAACAGCATGATGCTGCAAGCCTCGGTGGTGCAAATGCGTGTGGATGCACAGGGACGTCAGGAGTTGGCAACTATCCGCCAGCATGGTGCTCAGGCAGCCGGGCTGCTGCGCGCGTTGCAACACGTCGTTCAGGAGCGGCGTGAGAAATCCTACCCCGTCGATCTGGATAGCGTACTTAAGGAAGTCGTAGAAGAAGATGCCCAGCTGCAACGCCACATTTTGTTGTGCTTATCCCCAACAGTTCCGCCCATTCAAAGCACTCGCAGCGCCGTCAAGCAGCTGGTCTGTCTGTTGCTGGAAGGCGTCTGCGCGGGGAGGGAAGCGGTGGTGAAAGTGGAGACCCGCGAGGAAGATGGTGAGGCTGTCTTGCGCTTAACCATCCCTGGCTTGGCGGACGAGATGTCACCCGAAGCGCTGTTGTGGCAAAATCTCGATGAGATCGGTCGACTGGCAGGGCCATCGTTGTTGCGCCAACTTGGCGGCGTCGCCACGGTCGAGCGAACCGAGGAGGCCCAGATCTTGCACATCGTCTGGAAGCAAATTGCATAAATACGGATGCAG
>JAJPHU010000188.1 GCA_021325115.1 Planctomycetota bacterium
CCCCCTGACGTACATAACTCTGCGAAGAATGGCCGGTATCTGTCGGCCAGAAAATTTATGCTGGCCAGCGGATAGCAGATATCGGTCATCCCTCCTTACCTTGGTCTTATCCCCCTACTTTAGAGCTACTGGACAAAAGTGTAGGGCACGCGAGCAGCGTGTCCTGAAGAGCTGGCCGTTAGCCCTCATCCTTCGACTTCTCTTCAGGCAACTCTGGCACAAACACGCCAACAGCAAGCACTTTCTTGCCATCGTTGTCGAGCGTGACGGCCACAGCCGAGCCTTTCTTGACGTCCTTGAGGTGCTCCCTGGCCTTGAGGATCTTTGTCTTGTCCTTGCCGGCGGAGTAGCCCACCGGCGTATCACCAGGGACCTTGAACTCCTTATCTTTATTATCCACTTTCAGCGTCAGGATCTCGTTCTTGTAGGACTCAAAGGTGCCGATGACGTAATTGACCTTTGGGGCGTTCTTCTTGGCTTCCTTGGCGTCCTGGGCCGCCACGGTCAAACCCGCCCCCAGTAGAACCAGTAGACCCACGATTTTGCGAACCATGTGACTTCTCCTTTCAGAATAGGCAACCAAAGAAAACCTATCCGAAAATCGTCCGATCTGCCACCTGCCATGTTGTCGTCTTGACAGGCTGCAGACTGTCATCCGCACACCTGTTCAGCCAGCAAAGGGGGCGGATTGCCACGACAGTATCGCATCAACCTATTGTGTATAATGGATTTGTATCGAACTTCTTCTCAAGGAAAATAATTGGCATTGTACTTGCTTATTGACTTGTCCATCTGAACTGCGTCCCAGAGGGCAGTTGTTCTCGCTGCTTGCTGCGGTGCGGTTCCGAAAGAAATGGAGTCGTAAATGGACATCAACCGTTTCACAGAAAAATCTCAGGAGGCATTGCAAGAAGCCCAACGTTTGGCCGCGCGGGGCGGCCAGCAATACGTTGATGTCGAACACCTTCTCGCCGCTCTGCTTGCTCAGGAACCAGGTCTGGCTTCTTCTATTCTGCGCAAGGCCAATATCAATCTCGACGGGCTCAAACGCCGTGTGCAGCAAGAGCTGGAACGGCTGCCGCACGTCTCTGGCGGCGGCGGCGAAGCAATCAGTAGCCGGCTCAATCGCCTGCTGATGCAAGCGGAAGATGAGGCCAAGCAATTTAAGGACGAATACGTCTCCGTCGAGCATTTGCTGTTGGCGCTTAGCGTCGATACCGGTACGGCTGGCCGGCTGCTCAAAGAATTCGGCGTTAGCCGTGATCGGCTCATGACGGCGTTGCAAGAAGTACGTGGCAGTCAACGCGTCACCACACAGAACCCCGAAGCGACCTATGAGGCGCTGGAAAAGTATGGCCGCGATCTGACCCAGATGGCCGGACGGGGCAAGCTCGATCCGGTCATTGGCCGCGATGATGAGATTCGCCGCGTCATTCAAGTGCTGTCGCGCCGCACCAAAAATAATCCGGTGTTGATTGGCGAGCCAGGTGTGGGCAAGACAGCTATCGTCGAAGGCTTGGCCCAGCGCATCGTCCGCGGCGATGTGCCCGACGGATTAAAGAACAAGCGTCTCGTCGCCCTGGACATGGGCGCCCTCATCGCCGGGGCCAAGTATCGCGGCGAATTCGAGGAACGGCTCAAGGCGGTGCTCAAGGAAGTGCAAGATGCGCAGGGCGAGATCATCCTGTTCATCGATGAATTGCATACCGTCGTCGGTGCTGGAAAAGCCGAGGGAGCGATGGACGCCGGCAATCTGCTCAAACCGATGCTGGCACGCGGCGAGCTGCACTGCATTGGCGCTACCACGCTCGATGAGTACCGCAAGCACATCGAGAAGGACGCGGCGCTGGAGCGGCGTTTCCAGCCGGTCATGGTCGATCAGCCATCCGTCGAGGACACCATCTCAATCCTGCGCGGTTTGCGCGAGCGCTACGAAGTGCATCATGGAGTGCGCATCAAAGACGCCGCCCTGGTGGCCGCCGCGGTGCTGTCCAATCGCTATATTTCGGATCGCTTTTTGCCAGATAAAGCCATCGACCTTGTCGACGAGGCCGCCGCCAAACTGCGCACCGAAATCGATAGTATGCCGGCCGAGTTGGACGAAATCACCCGTCGCATCATGCAGCTGGAGATCGAGCGCGAAGCGTTGAAGAAGGAAAAGGATGCGGCCTCGAAAGAACGGCTGGCCAAAATCGAAAAAGAATTAGCCGAGCTGAAAGGTGAAGCGGACCAGTTGCGGGCGCAATGGCAGGCCGAGAAAGAGGGTGTGCAGAAATTGCGCAGCCTGCGCGAACAGATTGATCAGACGAAAGTCGCCATCGAGCAGGCCGAGCGCCAGTACGATTTGAACAAGGCTGCCGAACTGAAATATGGTAAACTGCTGTCGCTGGAGAAAGAACTGAAAGCCGAGGAGGAGCGCTTGGCGTCCAAGCAGGGCACAGCCCGGCTCATTAAAGAAGAGGTGGACGAAGAAGACATCGCCGAGGTAGTCAGTCGCTGGACACACATTCCGGTGTCGAAGCTGCTCGAAGGCGAGGTACAGAAGTTGCTCCATCTAGAAGAAGAATTGCATCGGCGCGTCGTCGGTCAAGATGAGGCGGTGACGGCGGTGGCCGAGGCCGTGGTGCGGGCGCGCTCCGGGCTGAAAGATCCGAATCGCCCCATCGGCTCCTTCATCTTTCTGGGGCCGACCGGCGTGGGCAAAACCGAACTGGCGCGAGCGTTGGCCGAGTTTCTGTTCGATGACGAGCGGGCCATGATCCGCATCGATATGTCGGAGTATCAGGAGAAGCATACGGTCGCCCGTCTGCTGGGCGCACCGCCGGGCTATGTTGGTTTCGAGGAAGGCGGACAGCTGACTGAAGCCGTGCGCCGCCGGCCCTACTCCGTGATTCTCTTCGACGAGATCGAGAAGGCGCATCATGATGTCTTCAATGTGCTCTTGCAGTTGCTGGATGACGGCCGCTTGACCGATGGCCAGGGACGGACAGTTGATTTCAAGAACACCATCGTCATCATGACCTCGAACATCGGCAGTCAGCGCATCCTGCAATACAAGGGATCGTTTATTGGCGAAGTCTACGAACGCATGAAGGACGCCGTGCTCGAGGAGATGCGTCATCATTTTCGGCCAGAGTTCCTCAACCGCGTGGATGAGATCATCGTCTTCCATGCCTTGAGCGAGGAGCATCTGAAAAAGATCGTGGACATTCAGCTGGGCCGTTTGCGGCAGCGGTTGGAAGAACGCCACATTCACCTGGAGCTGAGCGATCGAGCACGGACGCATCTGGTCGAGGTTGGTTACGATCCATCCTACGGCGCTCGGCCACTGCGGCGTACAATTCAGAGAGAGATCGAGACGGTGCTGGGCCGTCTGTTGCTCCAAGGCGCGATCCGCGACGGCCAGACAGTCCACGTCGATTACAACGCGGACAGGGGAGGCTTGATCTTCACGCCGGTTTCGACGTAACCCGGCGAGCGAGGCGTGTCAACGCCCCGGTGTCTATCTTACCCGGGCGTTGACGCACCCCGCTCGCTCAAGAGGAACGACAGCGATGTCCCAAGATTTCATTCGCATCATGCACGCGCTGTTTCTGCCGGCGGCAGAGTCGCGCTACGAATCGGCGTGGCGTCCCGCCGCCGATGTGTATCGCGGACGCAATGGCTGGATCGTCAAGTTCGAGTTGGCTGGTGTTCGCCCTGACGACTTGGAGTTGACCGTGCTGGGCAACCGTCTGACGCTGCGGGGCGTCCGCCGCGACTACACCGCCCTGGAAGGCTGTTGTTATTACCAAATGGAGATCGCCTATTGTCCCTTTGAGCGCAGCTTGACGCTGCCCTGCGACCTGGAACGAGCTAACGTCACCAGCGAATACCGCGATGGCATGTTGCTCGTTCGTATTCCAGAGGGAGTATCATCGTGACATCAACCGAAAATGTGGTGGTCCTGCCGGTCCTGCCACTGAAAAATACCGTTCTGTTTCCCCATTTGTTCATGCCGCTGGCGGTGGGCCGGCCCAATTCCATCGCCGCCGTTGAGGCTGCCCTGGCCACCGAGGAAAAAGCGTTTGTCGTCGCTGCTCAACGCGATGGCAATAACGAGCAGCCCGGAATGGAGGATCTCTACACCGTCGGCACCCGCGCCGTCATCAAGAAGATGGCACGCAGCGAAGGCGTCATCGAGTTGATCGTCCAGGGCGTCGAGCGCGTCACGCTCTTGAGAGCGGAGCAGACCGAGCCGTATCTCAAAGCGCGGATTCATCCATTGCCCGAGCCGCAGGATACGGGCGCCGAAGTGGAGGCACTGTATCGCGCCGTTGTCGATCTGGCTGCTCGGGTGCTGGAGCTGGCGCAAGTGCAAGTACCGGTCAACATCCAACAGCTCGTCGCCCAGACGCAGGATCCGCTGCGTTTCGCTTATTTGCTCGGCTCGATGCTCAGCCTCGATGTGGCCCGTGAGCAAGCTCTGCTCGAAGCGCCGACGCGCGCCGAGACGCTCCGGCTGTTGCACGGCTATCTTACGCATGAGGTCCAGGTGTTGGAGCTGCGCAAAAAGATCAGCACTGCCGCCGAGACGGAGATGAGCAAGCAGCAGCGTGAATACATGCTGCGCCAACAGATGCAGGCTATCCAGGAAGAACTAGGGGAGAAAAACCCGGAAAAAGCCGAGGTGGAAGAGCTGCGTCGTCGGCTGAGCGAGGCCGCCCTGCCCGATAATGTTCGCAAGGAAGCCGAGCGCGAGCTGAATCGCCTGGAGCGTCTGCCGCCGGCTGCACCCGATTACCAGGTCATCCGCACCTATCTCGATTTCATCCTTGAATTGCCGTGGAACAAAACGACCACGGACGTGATCGACCTGGCTCATGCCCGGCAAGTGCTCGACGAGGATCATTTTGATTTGAAAGACATCAAAGATCGTATTCTTGAAGATCTGGCGGTGCTGAAGCTCAATCCGGAAGCCAAGGCGCCGATCCTGTGCCTGGTCGGCCCGCCCGGCGTGGGCAAAACTTCGCTGGGACAGTCGATCGCTCGTTCGCTGGGTCGTGCCTTCGAGCGTATGAGTCTGGGCGGTCTGCACGACGAAGCAGAGCTGCGCGGCCATCGCCGCACCTACATTGGCGCTATGCCGGGCCGGCTCTTGCAGGCCATCCGCCGCGCCGGCGTGCGCAATCCCGTGCTCATGCTCGACGAGATCGACAAGCTGGGACGCGATTACCGCGGCGATCCTGCCAGCGCCATGCTAGAGATCCTCGACCCGGCGCAGAACCATCAATTCCGCGATAACTATCTCGATTTGCCGTTCGATCTGTCGAAGGTGTTTTTCATCACCACGGCGAACACGCTCGATACCATCCCTCGGCCGCTGTTGGACCGTATGGAAGTCATCCGTCTTTCAGGATATAGCGAGGAGGAAAAGGTTGAAATCGCCAAGCGCTATCTGCTGCCGCGGCGGCTGAAAGAAGCCGGTTTGACCGCGGAGCAATTGCAAATCCAACATGAGGCACTTTTGCGCATCATCAGTCGCTACACGCGCGAGGCCGGCGTACGTGAGCTGGAGCGCATGTTGGGGAGCATTGCTCGCAAGGTGGCCCGGCGCTTCGCTGAAGGCAAGACCGAGCCGGTGACAGTCGGCGTCCAGGATCTGGCCGACCTGCTCGGCTCCGAGCGCGTGCGGCCGGAGCATTTCCGCAAAGATTTGCCGCCTGGTGTCTCGACCGGGCTGGCCTGGACGGAAGCGGGCGGCGATGTTCTCTACGTCGAAGCGACGCTGTTGCACCACGGCCGCGGCCTGCGTTTGACCGGCCAACTCGGCGAGGTGATGAAAGAATCGGCTCGCGCCGCCCAGTCGTTTGTGTGGTCGCACGCTGAAGCGCTGGGCATCGATGCCAGTCTGTTCCGCCGTAGCGGTGTCCACATCCACGTGCCGGCGGGAGCCGTTCCCAAGGATGGCCCATCAGCAGGGGTGGCTCTGGCAATGGCGTTGACCTCGCTGTACACCGGCGTGCCGGTGCGCAATGACGTGGCCATGACTGGCGAGATTACGCTGACCGGCCTGGTGCTGCCGGTTGGCGGCATCAAGGAAAAAGTGTTGGCCGCACGCCGCGCCGGTATTCATCATGTCATCCTGCCGCGCGACAACGAAATGGACTTGCGCGAATTACCCGATAATGTACGGGAGGAGATGCGGTTCACCCTCGCCGAACGCATCGAAGACGTACTGCCGGCGGCGCTGCCGCAAGTGGCGGAGCGAATGCACGCTCTGCCGGTTGGTTAAGAGTTAGCGGAAGGAACTCCCTCCCCCCATAAGGGGAAAGGGCCGCTAGCCCCAAGAAATTACCCGCCTGCGGCGCCCCCAAGAGCATTCCTTGGAGGTGCCACAGGTGGGTGGAGAAACGCACGAGGTATCCCGATGGCTTCCGACGAAAATTATGCCTGGTCCCAGCCGCAACCCATTCCTCCCGCGTTCAGGCCGCGCCGGCCGCGGCAGCCCTCTCTCGCGGCTTGTCTGACGCCCCTCGTGACTTTTTTGGTATTGTGCACTCTGCTCGTTCTCGGCACCGTGCTGTGGTATGAATACAAGGCTTATCGCCAAGCCCAGGAGCGTAACATTTACGGAGTACCGCGCATCGTCGAGCCACGCGGCGATCTATCGGATGTCGAGAAAACCAACATCGCTATCTACAAGAAGGCCAAGCCGTCCGTCGTCCACATTACGTCGATGGGCCTTGAGAGAGATTTTTGGAGCATGAATGTCCAAGAAGTGCCGGAAGGCACCGGCTCCGGTTTCATCTGGGATGAAGGCGGGCACATCGTCACGAATTATCATGTCACCAAAGAGGCCCATACTGTCTACGTGACGTTGGCCGACCATACCACCTGGCAAGCAACGCGGGTCGGCGAAGCGCCCGACAAGGACCTCGCCGTCTGGCACATCGACGCCCCCAAAAGCAAGATCGTCCCCATCACCCTGGGCAGTTCGGAAGATTTGCAAGTTGGTCAGATGGCTTACGCCATCGGCAATCCGTTCGGACTCGATCTGACGTTTACCACGGGCGTCGTCAGCGCCCTGGGCCGAGAAATCCAATCGGTGACGAAACGCCCCATCAAGAATATGATTCAGACCAGCGCCGCCATCAATCCGGGCAACTCCGGCGGGCCGCTCCTGGACAGCGCCGGCCGGCTCATCGGTGTCAACACCGCTATTTATAGTCCCTCCGGCGGCAACATCGGCATCGGCTTCGCCATCCCGGTCGATGAAGTCAACCGTGTCGTGCCGCAGCTTATCAAGAACGGCAAACTGGTGCGTCCGGGTCTGGGCGTGCAGATTCTCGAAGATCGTTCGGCGCGCGAGTTAGGCGTCGAGAAAGGTGCGGTGGTGTTGAACGTCTATCGCGGCAGTCCGGCGGCCCGAGCCGGCTTGCGGCCGACTCGGATGACGCGCACCGGCCGCATTCGCCTTGGCGACATCATTATCGCCATCGACGATAAGCCAGTCGTCAAAGCCAATGATTTCTTCGACATCCTGGAGAAATACTACAAAATCGGCGACACGGTAACGCTGACCATCCTCCGCGATGACGAAGAAGAAAAAGTGCAAGCAACGCTCGGCTCGTCAGATTAAATAGAGTCCTGGCAAGGGGGGCATATCAACGTCCCGGCTGCTTCCGCGAAGGGGGCGATATGTCTCGTTCGTCGGGTTTTGAAGCTGTTGCTAACTGATCCGCAAGATCGTGGCGGCCGATGCGCCGGTAGTAATCGGCCAGGAGTTTCTGCGTAGGAGCGTGATCGGGGTGCATACGCAACGTGGTCAGCAGCCAACGTTCACCTTCCGCTCCTTGATTGTGGCGCAAGAAAATCTCGGCGACCTGGCAGCGTCGATCCGGATCATCGGGCTGCTCTTTCAGATGCTGCATGAGAGCGTCCAGTCTTTTGATGTCCTTCTCGGCTTGCTGAAAGCGTGCTTGACATTGCTCGGCATCGCTGGTTTTGCCCTGCTGGATAAGGCAGTGATAGAGCGTATGATTGGCGATTGGCTCGGCAGGAGCGAGGGCGACGGCGCGGCGTAATAACGACTCGGCGAGTACCAAATCCCTCTCTTCCAGGGCCAGTTTACCGCGTGCCGTCAGAGCGGCGCTGTCGTCGCTGTGGCTGCGCAGCCAGTCATCGAGAAGTTGCCGCGCTTCCTCGGTTCGGCCCAGCAGGAGCAAACTCCGCGCCCGCCCCACGGTTGCCGGCGAGTCTTTCTGGACCGCCCATAAACGGTCGAACTGCTCGAAGGCGGCGGCGCCGTCCTGCTTCACGTCGAGCAGAAGTTGAGCCAAACCCAGACGAGCCGTTCGATCATCCGCATCGATTTCCACAGCGCGGCGGTAGTCGGCTTCCGCTTGATCGTGCTTGCGCCACGTCGAATAAATCCAGGCGCGGCGGCGCAGGGCATAACCGTTGTCGGGCTGGATTTCAAGCATACGGTTGAGGCAAAACAGCGCTTCAGGCAGATAACCAATTTTGCTGTAACCATGGCTGAGTGCTTCGAGAATGAAAAATTCTTCTGGATCGCCCGGAACAGCGTGACGACGGCAGATCTGTTCCAGCCGCGCATCGAAATCGCCATTCTGAAGAGCGAGGAGGGCGCGTTCCAGCTGCACCTCTTCGGTGAAACCGCCCAGACGTCGACAAGCATCCAGATGCCGGGCGGCTTCGACGTAGCGATTGGCGCGGCGCTCGAGACGCGCCAGAAGCAAATGTGCTTCGGCATGATCGGGACGGGCTGCCAAGTAGCGTTCGAGATCGGCATGAGCGGCGGCGAAATCGCGGCGCTCCAGCGCCTGGCGCGCGGAATGCAAATAAAATTCGGGCCAATAGAAAACGACGAGCAGGGCCAGCCCCAGGACTGCAATCAAGCACAGCAGGAGCAACCGAGCGTGGCGAAGGAACCTTGTCATGGCGCTTTCCAGGTAAAACCGAGCCATTCCCTCAAGGAGCCGCCCGCGTAAGCGACCGACATTTGTACTGTTGCTTGTGCGAACGGACTCAACCGTAGGGCAAACGGGCCGTTTGCCCTACGGTTGGGTCTACAAGTCCTTACGCTGGAGCGCATTGCAAGTA
Source organism: Planctomycetota bacterium (assembly GCA_021325115.1). Taxonomy (GTDB): domain Bacteria; phylum Planctomycetota; class Planctomycetia; order Gemmatales; family Gemmataceae; genus JAJPHU01. Next base: position 9,106 of record JAJPHU010000188.1, read on the forward strand.
GGTGTAGGGCTAGATGTCTTCCTCTCTCCCCCCTTGTGGGGAAGGGAGAAAAACGCTACACCTACTTGCAATGCGCTCCAGCGGCTTGTGGAGAGTGCCGTCCAATCAGCTGGCTAGAAATCCTGCGGCATAGATAACCCGTCATTGGGGATAAGGGCGAGATTGTAAGTGATCACACTCATGCCTTGGGCAATGTACTTGACGCTGCCATCGCCCATTCCGGCCAGAATGACGCCGGTATGGCCGGTCGAGGCATTGCCGTAATTGGCACAGGTATTATAGTTGGCAGCGATTTGAAAGTAAGCTTCGGGAACTGTGGCCGCAAGGAAGCAAGGAGAAGACTGCTCCCTTACGGCCGCAGCTCCGATCACCAGTTACCAGTCCTGTGGCAAGGGGAGACCGTCGTTGGGGATGAGGGCGAGTCCGTAGGTATTCGCACTCATGCCTTGGGCGATGTACTTGACGCTGCCATCGCCCATTCCGGCCAGAATGACGCCGGTATGGCCGGTCGAGGCATTTCTATAAGTAATGCACTTGGCATCCGTAGCAGCGATCTGGAAGTAAGCATTAGGCGGTGTGTAGGTAGGGCTCCACCAGGCGACGGCCCCAAGGTGGGGATTATTCAAAGTGGTATTGGCCCATGTGGTCCCGCTGCTGTTCTCGCTAGTCGTGTGACATTCGCCGATTTTTTCGATCCACATAATAGTATTGGAGGTGCCATCCGGCAACGAGGCAGGAAAGCGGGCGCCGCCCGCATAACCGGCGTTCCGGTTGAAAGTCGCTGTGTTGCCCGTCACCGTCACCGCTGATTGGCCGAACAACAAAGCGTTAACGGCATAGGAAGCATCACGCGGATACGAGGAGAGCATAAAACTCGAATCAGAAGGACAGGCATAGATCTTGATGCCGATTCGGAGGCTGCTGGCGACGTGCCAGACGGCGTCCGGATCGCTTTTGCTCTTCATCACCGCCAGTATGTCGTTGTACATGTTTTGCTGCTCGATGAAGGGCAAGATGAAGGCATGGGGCTGGCCACGCACGTTGTTTCCGTTCCACACATTGTAATTGCCGGGGAAGTAGCCGCAAACAGGGGGCAACGCCCCCCCATAGGTATCGGCGCAGTTCTGGATGCCCAGATTCATCTGCTTGAGGTTGTTGGAGCACTGCGAGCGATTGGCCGCCTCGCGCACTTTCTGCACGGCTGGCAAGAGCAAACCGATGAGAATGGCGATAATGGCGATTACTACCAACAACTCGATGAGGGTGAAGCCCAGGTATGTATCCCTCCCCCTACGTCTGGATACGAGAAATGGCATAATACGTTTCTCCCACACAAAAAAGAGGTTCAAAGGTGCTCTCTAAAATCCTGTAGCTCGAGTCTCAGATCTAGAGAACGCGAAACACGGGGACGAGTTCTTTCGTCCGTAATCCGATCGATGATGGGACGACCCCCGTA
>JAJPHU010000065.1 GCA_021325115.1 Planctomycetota bacterium
CGCACATGCTGTTGATACACTGGGTGGTAGGTGCAGTAATACTGCGGCACCTGGTACTGTTGCCAGCACACTTTATAAGTCGTGTAGTAGCATTTTCGCACATGCTGCTGATACACCGGACGATAGGTGCAGTAGTATTGCGGCACCTGATACTCTTGCCAGCACACCTTGTATGTCGTGTAGCAGCATTTGCGGACATGCTGCTCGTAAACAGGCCGGCAGACTGTGTATTTTTGCACGACATTGAATTTTTCATAGACCGGCTTGCATACGGTGTAGCACTGAGGGCGGACGTGCTGCTCGTAAACGGGCCGGTAGCAAACGGAGCGACATTCTTTCATGACCGTGCGATAGACCGGGCGATAACAAACGCAAGTCCGGTCTTCGCAGACGGTCTGATAGCAGACGCGATAGCGAATTGTGGGCATGCAGCATTGTTCAGGGCTGCAACACTGAACGGGATAGCAACAGGCGCCGCAGTGCGATGCCTGTGCTGGGTCCGCCAGCGCCGCCGCGCTGAGCGCGGCCAACAGCGGCAAGACGACCTTCGGTCTCATCTGTGGACTCCTCGCCATACGGTTCCGGTTCGACAGGCCGGCTTCAAGCCCGCACCATGCGCGGTACTTGCTGCCGCCGCCTAGAATGTGCGCGATGAAGAGGGCGGCGCAAAGTTCGCTGCCAAGAAAAAACACAAAGTTTGGCTAAAGACCGTCGAATCTCTAGGAGTTTGTCGTAAGCGTGGACTTTTGCGCAAGACTAGAACAGGGAAGGTGAGTGGGACCGTGTTCACGCCCCGCGGGGTCGCCGGGGCGTGAACACGGTCCCGAGCGCCAGGGTGCCTCTCTGGATTTTGGCGAGCAGGGTTGCGTTAGTCGCCGAGTAGGTTTTTTCCCCTCCTTCCCTCCTGGTGGGGGAGGGAAAAGATCGCTGATCTTCCCTCCTGGTGGAGGAGGGAAAAGACCGCTCGCACGTAAGTCCTCCTCCACGCCCCAATCGACAGGGACATCCCGAGCGCCATATATTCCTCTTTTCGAGCGCCGCTTCTTTCTGGTATAAGCCGCAGCGACGAGACGACATCGCCTACCCGCCAACGGAACAGGAAGCGTAAATGGAACATTCAGGAATTTCCGCCGAGTCCTCTGGACTCCCCGCGCCCCGTACGCTTTGGCGTACGCGTACTCTCTTGCCCTTGCCGGAAGACTTCGTGCCGCTACGCCTCATTCTCCAACCTAGCGGCGCAGCTGTGGAGCTGACCCAACCAGATGTCCTCCTCGGCCGGCACAGCCAGGCTGATGTGCGCTTGCCGCTGCCGGATGTCAGCCGCCGACATTGCCGTTTCCTCTTCAGCCAAGGCGTGTGGCAGGTCATCGACCTGAACAGTCTCAACGGCGTCTTTCTCAATGGCGAACCGATCCGCCAAGCTACCCTGCACCAGGGCGATCTGCTCCGTATTGGCGGCTTCATCTTCGCTGTAGATCTGAATGGAGCCAACACCGAAGCGGCCGAGTCCGCAGCATCGGCCGGACTGATCCGCGGACTCTTCAAGCGGCCGGCCGATACCGAGCCGCATCGTCGCGCTTCTTGAGCTAACCCGCGCGCTCAGTTATCATGGCAGCATGAACATGAGCGCTGTTCTGGATCGGGAAGAATACATCGAACAGGCATACCTGTTCCGCGTCCTGCGTGAGCGCATGGCCGAGGGATTGGCCATGCAGGAAGTGCTGCAACAGGTCAGTCAAGAAATCCTCGCCACCACGCGGCTGCCTTACGCCGTGCAGTTCTTGACTGCCGAAGTCAAGCATACCGGCCTGTTGTCGTCTGGCTTTGCCCGTCTGCCGCACTATTTCACACCGTTCCAGGCATTCGTGGTTCGCTGTACCGAAGATGAAAAGCTGCGTTTCGCTGCCGAGACGGCTCTCTTGGTGTTGCAGCGCGAGGCTGAGTATCGGGCCGGCAATCCTACTCCTTCTGGGCTGTTCGTTTATCAATTTGAAGTGCTGTGTCGCAATCGCCTCGGTTACGCCGACGGCTTGACCTGTATGTTCGACGACCCCTTCTATCCGCCGGACTGGCGCGCATTTGTGGACATGGTCCGGCAGCAGGTCGGATTGGTGGAAATTGCCGAGATGATTTACCTGCGCTCCGAACAGTACCTCCAGGAGCGGCGGCGGCAGGAGCCGGACTACGAGCCGCCGTTGCCGCCGGTCTTCGGCGCCAAAGAAGGCAAGATCGCCGGGGCCAATCGCGGCAAAGATCCGCTGTTTCTCTTCGCCGCTTTGCAACGGCAGCTCAATTATCCCGAAGTGCCGCGTCCCAAGCCGCGCGACGACCTCTCGCTGAAACTGCAAGCGATCGAGACGCGTCTGCGCGAACTGGATGCGCGGCTGAAATTGGTGGAAGGCGAGTTGCGTGGTCAAGTCGATCTCAGTCAGTTCGGCAAGCCTGAGCTGCTATCCGATCTGCCGGACGACGAATCCTAAGGGCTAGCGGACCCGACTGTAGGGCAAGCTGCCAGCTTGCCTGATAAATGGTCAAGCTAGCTGTTTGCCCTACAGTTCTTTCCGTTAACCCTAAGTTCGCAGTTCTGAGTCTCGCACTCCGTACTTGAGGCGCAGAACTCCGAACGGCTTTTCAGGCAGAGGGGCGGCTGCAGCGGAAAGCGCGGAGGACTTCGTACAAGTCGGAGGTGATGACCACCTCGTCTTCGAGGAAGTCCTGGAGCCAGAGATAATTGTGCCGATGGGCCAAGGCGACCAGGGGCAGCAGATCGCCCAAACTCACACGGACGGTCGGCTCCTGTACAGCAACATCAGGATCGTCTTTCGCCAAGGGATAGACACGAAGATGCGCGGCCATCGTTGATCCTCCAGGCCACAAAAACTTCCGCTGGGACCCGGTTCACTCGGCTTTATCCAGGCGGGAGCGAACCGGATTTCGCTCTCCTCTTCCATCGACCGAAGGGGGCCGGCGACTTGCGAATTTCCACTCCGGAAAGTCGCGGGGCCTCTGCTCTATCCGGCACAAGCGAATAATCTTTTACCAGCCCGCCGCACCTGCAAGGGATACCCTTGTTGGGACGGCGGGCTGATAAGAGAAAGTTTTGTATGATGGCGGCATGGGTACTACATTTGCCATCCTTGGCGATGGGGCCTGGGGCACAGCCATTGCCCTGCTTTTGGCCCGTAATCCGGAACACCGAGTTACCCTGTGGAGCGCGCGCGAAGAGAACGGCCGGCTTTTGCGAGAATGCCGGGAGAATGTCCGTCTGCTCCCCGGAGTACACATTCCGCCGGCCATCCAGTTGACCACGGATATCGGTCAAGCTGTCGCCGGGGCAGATTTGTGGGTAGCGGCCATTCCCACCGTTTACTTGCGTGTCACTCTGGCACGCATCGTGACAGCCGTGCCGGTGGGACCGCCCGTCCTCAGTTTGGCCAAGGGGCTGGAAATGGGCACCTTCCTGCGGCCGACCGAAATCGTCACGCAAATCCTGGGCGTGGCGAGAACAGCCGTCCTGAGCGGACCAAGCCATGCTGAGGAGATCAGCCGCGGCTTGCCGGCGTCCGTCGTCGCCGCCAGCCACGATGGCGAGCTGGCGCAATGGATTCAGCAGCGTTTCAGCACCGCTCAGTTCCGCGTCTATACCAATCCGGACCCGGTCGGCGTCGAGTTGGCCGGAGCGCTCAAAAACGTCATCGGCATCGCCGCCGGCATCAACGACGGCCTGGGTCTGGGTGATAATGCCAAGGCCGCGCTCTTGACGCGCGGCCTGGTCGAAATGACGCGCTTCGGCGTCGCCCTGGGAGGCCAGGCGCAGACCTTCACCGGCTTGGCTGGTCTGGGCGATCTCATCACTACCTGTGTCAGCCCGCATGGCCGCAATTACCGCGTCGGCCAACGGCTGGCGCGCGGCGAACGCTGGGCCAACATCCAGGCTGACATGAAGATGGTGGCTGAAGGCGCCTTCACCGCTCGCAGCGTCCACGAACGCGCCCTGCAAATGGGCATCGACATGCCGATCACCACCGAAGTTTATCGTGTCCTCTACGAGAATAAAGATCCACGCCGCGCTGTCAGCGAGCTAATGCTGCGTGAGCCGAAAGGGGAGATGGAATTATTATGAGCACACTTCAATATGCGTTGAAAGAATGGGCCGTCATCTGCCGGGCGCTGGCTCAGGGCCGGCAAGCGCTCTTGCTTCGCAAGGGCGGCATCGCCGAGGGCCGCGGCGAGTTCGAGGTCGAGCATCGGCATTTTTGGCTGTTTCCGACCTATGTGCATCAACAGAAAGCCGGCATCGTACCCGAGGCGGCGCCGCTGTGGGAGCAAGCCGAAGCCGATCGTCCGCTGCCGGGCATAGTGCGGCTGACGCATTTTGCCGAAGCCGCAGCTATCTATCACCTCCGTGAGTTGGCCGATGCAGAAAAGCTGGCTGGCTTGCACTGCTGGTCGCCGCAGACAGTGCAATCGCGCTTCGAGTATCGCCGACCGGGATTATGTGTCCTGGCGGTACGCGTCTATCGTGCCTCGCAAGTGTTCGATCTGCCCGACACCGTGGAGTACGCCGGTTGCCGGAGTTGGGTCGAGCTGGATCGTGCTTTGCCGACGGAAGGAGCCGCGCCAGTGCTGAGGGAACAAACGTTCGCAGAGGTTTTGCAGACCCTGGATCGTCTGCTGCCGGGATATGCGGGAGCGAGATCGACCAACTACCCCTAGCCGGGGGTCTGCCGCTAGATTTTGGCAAACGGTTCAGGTAGAAGCCTTGTGGGGGAGGGGGAGTTTGGTCCACTAGCACGAATCAACGGATAAGGAGGATGCATCATGAGCAGCCGTCCGGCGATCAACCCGTGGTTCGTCGCCAGCGCCGTGATCATTCCCACGTTCATGGAAGTGCTGGACACCACAGTCGCTAACGTGGCACTGCGCTACATCGCGGGCGGCCTCTCTGCCTCGGAGGTAGATAGCGAATGGGTTATCACCAGCTACCTGGCCGCCAACGCCACCATTCTGCCCATCTCCGGCTGGCTCTCCGCTCATCTCGGCCGCCGCAATTACTTCATGCTGTCGATTGCCGTCTTCACCCTCGCTTCGGCCCTGTGCGGTATGGCCACCAGCTTGATTCAGATCATCTTGTTTCGCGCGTTACAGGGATTGGCCGGCGGCGGCCTGCAACCCTCCAGTCAGGGCGTGTTGCTCGATTCGTTTCCGCCGGAGAAGCAAGGGGCTGCTCAGACCCTGTTCGGCGTGGCAGCGCTCTTGGCACCGATCGTCGGCCCGACGTTGGGCGGCTACCTCACAGTCAATTACAACTGGCGCTGGATCTTCTACATCAATATTCCGGTGGGCATCCTCAGCGTCGTCGCTGCCTATTTTCTAGTAGACGATCCGGATTATCTCAAAAAAGAGCGCGCGGAGCTGCGCCGTCAACCATTGCATTTCGACTACATTGGGGTGGGGTTACTCGCCCTCGTCATGTCCTGCTGGGAAGTGATGCTCAGCAAGGGGCAAGAGTGGGACTGGCTAGGCGATCCGTTTGGGCGCATCCAGACGCTGATGATCCTGTTCGTGTTGGGACTGGCCGCCTTGATCTACCGCGAGATGCGCTTTGTCAATCCAGTGGTGAATTTTCGACCGCTGAGCGAACGCAACTTCGCGGCTTCCTGCATCCTGATCTTTTGTTGTTTTGGAGTGCTTTACGGCGCCAGCACCTCTTTGCCGGGCCTGCTTCAGAACTTGTTCGGTTACGATGCCTACGTCTCCGGTCTGGTGATGTCGCCGTCTGGCTTCTTCTCGGTCATGGGCATGTTGATTGTCGGCTTCCTTCTTGGCCGGGGTACTGATGCACGCTGGCTCATCGCTGGCGGGCTTCTCGTCATAGCCGTGGGCAACTACTGGATGGCACTGATGAACATTTACATCAGCCCCTTTCAGGTGATCTGGCCTCGCGTGGTGCTCATCATCGGCTTATCGATGATCTTCGCTCCGCTCAATGTGGCCGCCTATCTGTATATGCCACGTCATCTCCGCGGAGCAGCGGTCGGCCTGTTTGCCCTGCTCCGCAACGAAGGCGGCAGCGTCGGCACCTCGATGGCCCAGACCATCATGCAGCGCCGCCTGCAATTCCACGTCTCGCGTATCGGCGAGTTTATCGATCCGCTTAATCCCAAAGTTCACGTCTTCGCTGATCAAGGCCAAGCCTTCTTCTACCAAGAGACCGGCGATCCAGCCGGATCGCAACTCATGACCTGGCAAGCATTGGAAGATCTCCGTCAACAACAAGCGTCGGCGATGGCCTATTTCGATGATTTCTGGCTGTTTGCTGTTCTGGCCGTCGTCCTCGTCTTTCTCGTGCTGCTGATGAAGCGCTCCGTGGCCGAAAAAGGTACTCACATCGGCGCAGAATAGTATACCCGCAATAAGCCAGGGACTTTGTGTTGTTTTTCCCGAATTTTCTTAGAAGGAGACGCAGGTTCAGCCGATATTTCTATTTATGCGGATTCTTCTGAATGGAGCGGCAGGGTTTCCAGGGTAGGGGACTCGGCGAATGTCGCGATCTCGCCTGCCGCCGTGGATGACGTTGGCCGTTCTGTCAGGTGCGGTCCTGTTCCTGTGCGGTTGCGGCATCACCGGGCCTTGGGAATATATCCGCAATGGTTTCAAAGTCGGCCCCAATTACTGCAAGCCGCCAGCTCCTGTGGCTGCGGAGTGGATCCAAGCTCACAACGCAGACGTGCAACAACGCCACATTCACGATTGGTGGACGGTGTTCCAAGATGAGACGCTCAATTTTCTGATTCGCACGGCTTACGAGCAAAATCCGAACTTACGCGTCCTGAGTACGCGGATTCTACAAGCACGCGCCCAGCGGGGAATCGCAGCGGGCAACCTCTTTTCCCAGACGCAGCAACTGCAAGGGCTTTATGCCAACGGTACGGCCAATGGCCAGTCTACTTACTTCGATTTCACCGGCTTCAACCTGGGTTGGGAGATCGATTTCTGGGGCCGCATCCGCCGCGGCATCGAATCGGCCAATGCCAACCTGGATGCGTCGGTGGAGAACTATGATGATGCGCTGGTGACGCTGCTGGCCGATGTGGCGACGAATTACGTGCAATATCGCATCGCTCAGCAGCGCATTAAAATCGCTCGCGCCAACGTCCGCATTCAAGAAGAAATCCTGGCTCTCGTCGAACAGCAAGAAAAAGTCGGGATTCAAAGGGTGACAAAGCTCGACGTCAACCAGGCCCGCACCGTCCTGGAACAGACGCGGGCGATGATCCCGTCGTTAGAAATCACCCTGGGCCAGGCCAACGATACACTCTGCACCTTGTTGGGTATGCCGCCCTACGATCTGGAGCGCTCGTTAGGCCCCGGACCCGAACTAGGCGAAAGTCCGATGCCGAACACGCCGAACTGGGTCGCTGTCGGTATCCCGGCGGACTTGCTACGCCGCCGTCCCGATGTACGCAGCGCCGAGCGTCAGGTAGCCGCCCAGAGTGCCCAGATTGGCATTGCCGAAGCCGATCTGTACCCCACTCTCGCCGTCAACGGCATTCTCGGCTACGACGCCATCAGTCTCTTTGGAATGCCTCCCAGCAGCGGCTTCCTGGGTCTCGTCACGCCCACTTTCCGCTGGAAGATCTTGCAGTATGGTCGAATCATCAACAACGTGCGTTACCAGCAAGCTCGCTTGTACGAGTTGATTGCGGCCTATCAGAACAAAGTCTTGACGGCCGCCCGTGAGGTGCAAATTCCGCTGCGTGGCTTTTTGCGCTCGCAGGAGCAGGCCGAGGATCTTGCTCACGCCGTGGAAGCCGCGCGGGCTGCCCTCCAGATCGGACGAGAACAGTTTCGCGTCGGCACTATCCCCTTCAACACGGTCTTTAACTTGGAGACGGCGCAAGTGCAGCAGCAAGACCAGTTGGCGATCGCCCGCGGCAGCATTGCTCTCTATTTGATCAACGTTTATCGAGCACTCGGCGGCGGCTGGGAGATCCGCCTTCAGGATGCAAGCTGTCGAATGGCGCCAACGGCGCCTTTGCCAGCATCTGCCCCAAAAGCGACGCCTTCGGAGATGGAGCTGCCACCGGCAAGCCCCGTGGAGACCAAATAAATCGCCCCTGGAGGAACGTTAGGATGAGACGCCGGATCGAGACAGCAATATTGGTCGTGGCTCTGATCGGGGGCGGGGGGGAGTTGCATGCAGGCCCATCGTGCTGTCCGCCGCCTTCGGGCGGCTTCTTCAAGCGTCTGGCTCCTGCTGGCGGTTGGCGCCCCTATGGCGGCCCCCTGCTGCGCTGGTGGCCCCGGTGTTGTTTCCCCGGCTGCGGCGCTCCGGATGACTATTGTCGCAAACCACTTCCCAAGGTTTGTTGGCCTCCCTATCCGCCCTACTACATCTGGGGACCGCCGATGAATGGTCCTTGCCGCTGACTGACACGAGTGTCTCCCATCTCTTCTATAAGCCCATCATGCTTCGCATTGTGCCGCTCCACTTCCAAAGCCAAACCTTCTCGCGTCTACTCATCCATAAACGTACCCCCTTCAAGAGACGGCCATCGCTCGTGCGGTCGGGCAAGAGGTTCTAACTCTCCATGTGATTCTTGTGCGGCGCCAGCCGACACTGGCAATGGTTTTGGCCAGCAGTTCCGCTGGCGCGTCGTGATCGGATTGAATGGCCGAGAGAACTGTTGTCGTTCCGGTAAGCTTTGCCGAGAGTGCCCGGCACGATTGATTTTCTCTTGGCACCGGGAGCAGCCGCCTTGCCAATTCCAGATAATACGTGCCGCCGTTTGACCGGATGAGAAATGGCGGCAATAGTTGCCCATCGCCTGCAATGCGCTTACATCAGGAGGATGTTGCCGTGACTGTGCCTGCCCGTTTCTCCCTGGTTTTCACCCTTGGGTTATCCCTGCTGGCTGCTGCTTCCGGACAGTCGGCTGAGCCGCCCGTGCCGGAGCCGCCGCGACCGCCTTGCCTCAGTAATCAAGCGATGGCGGAGAGTATTGCCGCTCGCTTGCGGCAGAGCGGCCAGCTCCAGCGTTACGATGTCAATATCCGTTTCCATGAAGGGACGGCCGAACTGACCGGCTCTGTAGCCAATGGCGAACAACACGATCGCGTACTGCGTTTGGTGCAGGATGTGCCGGGTGTGCGAAGCGTGGTTGATCATCTGAGCGTGGCCGGCGCGATTGTGCCGGTACAGGCCGGTGGCGTTCCGGAAGTGCTGCCATCGGTGCCGGGCACCAATGCTGCCTCGCCCGCACCTCCAGCAGCTTCGGCGCCCCCGCCGTCAGCCGGCACAGGCGGTCCGACTCCCACCGCTGGGCCGCCGGAAGCGACGCCAATCTTTCAGGCACCGGCCCCTGCGCCTCATCAGCTGAATCCGCCGCGTATGCCGCCCTACGCTTGGCCGACCTACGCGCCTTACAACAATTACTCGCGCGTCGCTTATCCCTTGGCGTATCCCTACAACAGCTTCCCGTTCATCGGCCCGGTCTATCCCTTCCCCAAGATTCCCCTGGGCTGGCGCTCGGTACGGCTGGAATGGGACGACGGCTTCTGGTGGTATAGCAAGACCGCCACACGCTGGGATTGGTGGAAACTGCGCTACTATTAATGCTATTTGAACCACGGATTACACGGAAAACCTGGATAAAAAGACAAGAGAAAACGATTTCTATAGATTTTTTATCCAGGTTATCCGTATAATCCGTGGTTCAAAACGTTCAATTTGCGGCGGAGGGCCGAAACCGCGCCGAGATCAAGCACATGATTGCCAACAACCACATGGCAATGCAAGGCTCGCCAGCGCCGCACCGGCAAAATGTTGACGCCGGCCGCCTCCTTCGAGAAGGCCGGCAAAATCAGCCGCCCCGGTCCACTGAGATAACAAGGTCCGTCGATGGTGTCCGGAGCGAATCGGCCGCGGGAAAACCGGGGCCGGTTCGCTCGCCTTTTGGGTGACCAGCGCAAGCAGGGGTGAAAGTGGCCGTGAACTACCGGAGCCTCAGGTAACGATCCCTCGCCGTGTACGATCCGCCACTCGCCCACGTCTATTCCTTGTGGACAAAGGGGCAGGCAGGATCGCGCCAAAGGAGATGCTTCCAGTCCCCGATCGTGATTGCCAGGCACAACAGTAATCCGATCCATTTCGCTCTGGTGGAGCCATTCCAGAAATTCTGCCAGCGCTTCGCAGCAATCGTTATCTTCCAGCAAATCTCCGGCGATGACCAATTGCCGGGTCATATACTGTCGTTCTACGCGGCGCAGAGGCTCCAGCAGCTGGGTCACCGATTCGCGGGGCACCGCATCGCCGCGGCGGCGCCGTGCTTCAGCATAGCCCAGGTGCAGATCGGCAACGACGGCTGTCCGTGTAGGTAAATGTACGGCGACGCGCTGGGGTGTCAGCAACCAATCATGGAAGACGTGCATCGTTCGTTCTCTTTGTCAGTAGCGCATGAAGCCGCAACAATGCTTCCTCCGGCGTCTCGATTCTCTCGGCCGCCCCTGCAGCCATTTGCGTCCAGCTCTCGACAAACGGCGAGGGGTAGCTCAGAAAACGGCAACGCAGCGGCACATGTTCCAGTTCGCGCACATAACGGCCAGCCGCAGCGGCATCGCACCATTCACTGAGGATTTCGCGACGTGCTTGGCGGAGCAATACACAATTGGGGGCGAGAGCCTGAATTTTATCGAAGAGACGACGAGCCCCCCAATCGCGCCCCCCGATGCGCCGTGTCTGGCCCAGCGGTTGCCGCAGCAGCATCAGCCCTGTCTGAGCCACGCGCTGAAAGCGTTCCCGCAGCGCCGCACTATTGTGCAAGGCTGCCTCCAAATCCGCCTCGAAGTTCGCGGCTGCCAGCAGTGCGCGTAGCTCATCGGCAATTCGCGGGCTTTCCTCAGCGACGCCGCCAGGCATCAAGAGCGCGAAACCGAGATCGGCAACAAGCGAATCGGCGCTGCGGCCCCAATCACGTACCAGGCGATGCACAGCGACACGAGCCAAGGCATCGTTACCCAAACGGTTGAGCGGGGTATGGAAATAGCAGTCCGTGCCGCCCTCATGAGTGATGATTTCGACCAGGCAACTGGCAGCATCCGGGATCTCGCTGGCGCATTCTTGGCGTTGGAAAAAAGCCACCAGTTTGGCGACGGCGGTATCGTCCAGGCCATAGTCTCTGTGGAGTAGACGAGCCAGCGTCTCTGGCCCCTCGCGTAACGCCTCAGCCGCCTGGATACGCAGAAGATACAGACGTTGGGCCAACTCCGTCGAGAGCGGCCAGCCCTCGCCGCTCCAACGCGGCACAATCGGCCGGCCGACAATTTCGGCTACCAGCAAGCAGCTTTCCTCCGGCCACAGCGAACGCACTTGCAGACAGCGGCCATCGAGCAGAAATCGATCGCCTACACGCAAGCGCTCGGCAAATGCTCGATCCACTTCACCGATTCGTTCAGCACAATCAACCAACTCGCAGCGCAATCGAGGGTTTGAGCATGCCTTGCTTGTGCTGCGAGTTGGGGATTCCGACCACACTTCGTAGACAGGATCAGCGAGAATGGTGCCGAGATTGCGGCGCAACAGGCGAGCCGTTCGCGGATTCAAGATGGTAAAACCTTCTGGTTCACCGCGGAGACGCGGCGGCAAGGTGAACCGGCAGCAGGAACCGCCAGATGTAAGGCCGAGATAGGCCAGACAGTCATCGAAATCGCGGCGTGAGAGATTCCGATAGGGCGTGGCCCGGCGCACCAGAGCGAACATGGCATCAGCGGAGCAGATCTGCGCTGCAGCCATGCCGAGGATATGCTGGCAAAGCACATCCAGCGGGTGCGCGGGGATGCGCAGCGGCTCACACTGGCCGGCTTGTCCGGAAGCAGCGGTGACGGCGGCCTCTAACAATTCCGCTTCTGTGGCCGTCAGCACCAGGCCGCGGGAAACGCGCCCTGGCCCGTGCCCGGAGCGGCCGATGCGCTGGAGCAAGCGAATTACATCGCCAGGCGGATGCACCAGCACAACTAAATCGACTGTGCCCATGTCAATGCCTAGTTCTAAACTCGTGCTGCTGATGACAGCACGCAGGCAGCCTTGCTTGAAGGCTTCCTCAACCTGACGGCGACGCTCGGCAGCCAACGACGAATGATGGACAGCGATTTGTTCTTGCATTTCCGGCAGATTACGCCGCAGGGCCCAACTGAGCTGTTCTGCTAGCCGGCGACTGTTGGTGAAAACAAGTGTGGCCCGATTGGCCCGCACCTCCGGTAAGAGACGATCGACCAAGTTGGCCAGAGAATGCCCACTTTCTTCCAAAGGAACAATCGTGAGTTGCAACGGTGTCACCTCTCCAGCTCGCGCGATGGCGCAGGACTCTCCCGCCAGCCAGCGTGCAGCCTCTATCAGTGGCGTGGCCGTCGCCGACAGGCCGATGCGCTGGAGCCGTCCTTGCACCAAGTGCGTCAGACGTTCCAGGCTCAGGGCCAAATCCGCCCCACGCTTGCTCGCGGCCAAGGCATGTACTTCATCAACCACGACCCAGCGCAGATTGGCAAACAATTGCTCTGCCTTTGGTTGACTGAGCAACACGGCCACGCTCTCCGGGGTCGTCAGTAGAATGTCCGGTGGCTGCCGCCACAGTTGCCGCCGCTGGGCTGCTGTCGAATCGCTGCTTCGCACTGCCAGGCACGGCAAACTATCCGTCGGGAACAGTGTTTTCCACTCCTCCAGATACGTTGTGAGGGTTCGTTCCGTGTCTGCACACAGCGCCTTGAGGGGTGAAACATACAGACAAGCCAGTGCTGTTTTTTCATCCTTTCTGTCCTGAATGATTTGCGTCAGGATCGGCAGGAAGGCAGCGAGGGTTTTGCCAGCGCCGGTCGGAGCACTGAGAAGAAGGTGCTGGCCAGCCGGCAAGCACGACCAGGCGGCCCGTTGGATTTCCGTCGGCTCTCCGTAACGGCGGCGAAACCAATTGGCAAGTGCCACTGGCACTTGTTCCAGCCACGACGAAACATGCGGAGGGTCGATGAAATCGAATCCTTCGATGGCAGTTTCCATGAGGGCTTATTATAGCTGAGTACGGCCCGGCGCTAAACTCGAGACGGACAATAGGATACGTAGCCATGCAGATGAAGAATGGAGCTTTGCGTTCAGGATACTTGCCCAAATGCTTTCTGAAATCGTTCCGCAAAGGGGCAAATCTCTTCGGACAAGCTCGTGCTAAAGCGGCTACGTTCGGCCGTTCTGCGAGGGCCTGGCGGAATTCGGTGTTCAGCAACAGAGAATTGTGCGTGGTCAGAATGATCGGGCGCTTGCGGTTGCCTATCTCGCCGCGGTTCATTTTGCGAAGAAAGCCGGCATAGCCTTGGCGA
>JAJPHU010000368.1 GCA_021325115.1 Planctomycetota bacterium
CTGCATCCAGCGACGGACATCGCGGTCTGCTGTGGGCCATAAAGCGAGGTGGAAAGGATTCGGCATAAGTCAGTAGCCGAGGAGCCGCATAGGGATGCGGGCGCAGGTCCGCCGCAGCAGGGCCACGAAGGCAGCGTAGTTGTCGGCGGTGTGGTAGACCTCGGCGCGGCGGTTGCCGCGATTGAGCACATGGTAGCAATAGCCTCCGGGCGTCGCCCGTGCAGTCCTCGGCATGGCCCCATTATGGCCCGCCGCTGTGGTAGCAAGAACAATCCTGAATGTCCCGGTTTTCTATTACTCCGTGCGTGGCTGGACGAGTTGACCGGTGTTCGGATCAGCCACCGCCGCCTGCACCACCGCCGTCAGACGCCCATAGGTATCGTATTGGTACTGGGCGGTGCGGCCCATCGGATCCGTGACACTCGTTTGCCGACCCTGACTGTCATAAGTAGCCGTGGCTCCGATGGTACAGTTGCCAACCGTCTTCGGCGTGAAAAACGCCTGGCCCTTGTCGTCGATGGGGTGGGTGGCGTGGTTGACCGTCACCGCCAGGCTGCTGATGCTCACATTGTCGCTGCCGAAGACCAACATCCTTTGCGAAAATCCTGAATGTCCCGGTT
This sequence comes from Planctomycetota bacterium, assembly GCA_021325115.1. Taxonomy (GTDB): domain Bacteria; phylum Planctomycetota; class Planctomycetia; order Gemmatales; family Gemmataceae; genus JAJPHU01. Next base: position 621 of record JAJPHU010000368.1, read on the forward strand.
TCTCGGTTTCTCTCTCGCAGTCTGATCGGCCGCCGCACCAAGAAGCGCTATCGGCTCGGCGACAAGGTGCAGGTCCGCGTCGTCCGCGTCGATGTCCAGCGGCGACAATTGGATCTCCGCGTGGTGCGTCCGGCAAGGGAAAGCAAGTAACAAAAGAGAAATTTACTTGACAGGGAACATCGAGATACGGAGGATAGCAGACATAGCGGCGAGATAATCACGGGGAAGTCTTTTTCATGGATTCAAACTATGTCCACGGATGAATCGCTCCATCCGCGCGCGTACAAACCGGAATGGCGTCGGCCGATCGCCGATGTTTTCCGTCGAACTGCCCATGCACCTGTCCGCTGGTGCGTGCGGCTCGGCATCCATCCCAATTGGGTTTCCTATGGCTCGATCGCGGCCTCGGCGGGAGCAAGTGTGTGCTTCTGGCAAGCGAGCGCCGTCCCCGCCCTGCTGATCGTCGCAGTGGCGCTGTGTTACGTGCGGCTGTGGCTGAATATGCTGGACGGGATGGTGGCCCTGGCTTCGGGCAAGGCCAGCCGCATCGGCGAGATCGTCAACGAGTTACCCGATCGCATTTCGGACGTGTTGATCTTCGCCAGCGTGGCGCACAGCGGCCTGTGTTCTCCCCTGGGCGGCTACTGGGCGGCGATTTTCGCCCTGCTTGTTGCTTACGTCGGCATCCTGGGCCAAGCGGTCGGAGCGCAGCGGGAGTTCAGCGGCATCATGGCCAAGCCGTGGCGAATGGTCGCCCTCCACGTCGGCGCGTGGATCACGCTGGGTTTGCTGTGGTGGGGCGACGGCCGCATTCGCTACGGCGGCCTTACCGTGCTGGACTGGACGAACCTGGCGATCGTGGCTGGATGCCTGCAAACCATCGGCATCCGCCTGGCACGCATCGTTCGTAATCTTCGCTAGGACACTACTTATGTCTCCGCGCGCGGCCCTCTCAAGTCCTGTATTCTTGTTCTATCTGAGCCTCACCGTGGGCGTGCTTCTCGTGGCCGGCACGGTGATTGGCGGGCTACGCTGGGGACTGGGCCGAAACGTCAAGCATGCCTGGCAGGCGTACTGCGGCTGGCTTATCATGGCGCCGCTTGTTCTGGGGGCGCTCTTCCTGGGACGGATGGCTGCCATCGTCTTCTTCACTGTCCTCGCCATTTTCGGTTGCAAGGAATTCGCCCGTGCCACCGGACTGTACCGCGATTGGTTCATGACCGGCGGCGTCTATCTGGGCATCATCGCCGGCGGCGTTGCCTCGCTGGTCGCCGATCCCAACCTAGATATGCCGGGCTGGTACGGCTTGTTCATGGCCCTGCCGGTATACGTCATTGCCGGCCTTCTCCCCATCCCCATTGTGCGCAACCGCTCGCAAGGCCAGCTCCAGGCGCTGGCCTTGGCCATCGTCGCTTACATTTACTTCGGTTGGATGTTTGAGCACCTCGCTTTTCTAGCCAATGCCAAACACGCTTATAGCTATCTGCTTTACCTTCTTTTTGCCGTGGAACTCAACGACGTGGTGGCGTACACCACGGGCAAGCTGTTTGGCCGGCATCCGCTTCGCCGCAACATCAGTCCCCAAAAAACCTGGGAAGGCTCCTTGGGCGCATTGGCCGTCTCCCTGATTTTGCCGTGGCTCTTGCACTTCACCTTCCCCCATTTTGGGGTCCGCGAGTTGGTCCTCGCGGGGCTGATTGTGGGCGTGGGCGGCCAACTAGGTGATTTGGCCATCAGCGTCATCAAACGCGACCTGGGCATCAAAGACATGGGTGCGGCCATCCCCGGTCACGGCGGCATCCTGGATCGCATCGACAGCTTGATTTATGTCGCGCCGCTGTTTTTTCACATGGTCAGGTATTTTCACGATCTGTATTGAGGGACCAAGTTTTCCGGAGCTGCGCCGCGTGACAAGCGAACGGCAAGCGTGCCCTTGAAACAGGCGGATGGTCTTGGCACGCAATCGAGAGGGGAATTGGCAATGGAAGTATGGCACTACGATCCGGTCGCGGACCTAGATCAACAGCTGATCGAGCGTTTACGACATTTTCCCCGCGAACCGGACATGCTTGTCTATGGGCTGCGGGGGGCGGCGGCGTTGCTGCTTCGCGGCTGGCTGCGCTTGTATCACCGGCTGACAATCATCGGTCGAGAAAATCTTCCCCTGGATCGCTCTTTCGTCATGGTGGCCAACCATGCCAGTCATCTGGACGCCTTATGCTTGTGGTCGGCGCTGCCGCTGCGCAAGCTGCATTGCACCTTCCCGGCCGCTGCCAAGGATTACTTCTTCACCAATACGCCGCGCACACTGGCCGCCGCCATCTTGGTCAATGCCTTGCCGTTCGAGCGCCGCCTCAACCCGCGGCAAAGTCTGAGCCTGTGCCGGCACGTGTTGGAAGGTTCCGGTAACATCCTCATTCTTTTCCCCGAAGGAATGCGGTCGCGGACGGGTGAGGTGGGGGAATTCAAGGGGGGCGTGGGACTGCTGTTGGCCGGTACAAACATCCCTGTCGTGCCCTGTTTTCTTCACGGCACTCAGGCGGCCTGGACCAAAGGCAAATGGTGCCCCCGGCCGCAGCGCGTTCGCGTCCTCATCGGCCAACCGCGTGACTTTGCCCACTTGCCGCGCAGTAAAGAAGCAGCGAGGCGAATCGGCGACGCCCTGCGCGAAGCCGTGCTGGATCTGAGCAGGAGGCTTACGCCCCCCCGAGTGAAATCTCGGGGGGGCTAACGCCCCCCGCTCAGGAAGTGTCATCTCCTAAGCGTAACTTTTTGGAGAATGCATCTTATGAACGAAGTTCAACAAGCGGCAATCACTCCGGCTCCACTCCTGCAAGCGACCGAACATACTCTGTCCCTCCGCGATGGCACGGAGCTGTTTTACCGAGCCTGGCTGCCGGCAACACCGACGGACAAAGCGTTGATCTTGTTTCATCGCGGCCACGAACATTCGGGCCGCTGGCAGGAGACGGTTGAGGCGCTCGCGCTTGAGGACGTGGCCGTCTTCGCTTGGGATGCGCGGGGACATGGCCGTTCCTCCGGCGAGCAGGGCGACGCACCGAACCTGGCCACGGTGGTTCACGACATGGACGTTTTCGTGCGGCACATTGCCCAGCAGCATCGCATCCCCATTGAGAACATAGTGGTTCTGGCCCACAGCGTCGGCGCAGTCACGGCCGCCGCCTGGGTCCACGATTATGCGCCGCCGATTCGCGGGCTGATCCTGGCCACGCCTGCTTTCCGCGTCAAATTGTACGTGCCCTTCGCCGTGCCGCTTCTGCGGCTGCGCCAGAAGCTGCTCGGCCCCGGATACGTCAAAAGCTACGTCAAGGCGACGATGCTGACACATGACCACGAACAGTCCGAGCGCTACCGGGCCGATCCGCTGATCTTCCCGCAAATCGCCGTCAACATGCTGCTCGACCTGTACGACACCTCGACGCGGCTGCTCGCCGATGCCGCCGCCATCACCGTGCCGACCTTGATGCTCGTCGCCGGCTCCGATTGGGTGGTGAAAATCGCGGCCCAGCGGCATTTTTTCAAGCGGTTGTCCTCGCCGATAAAGAAGATGGAAATTCTTCCCGGCTTTTACCACGCCGTTTTCCACGAGAAGGATCGACACCTGGCTGTCGCCCAGGTGCGCGCTTTCATCCAGGAGCGGTTCCAACGGCCCGTCGAGCGGCCCTCGCTCGTGGACGCAGACAAGCACGGCTACACCAAAGATGAGTACGATCGCCTGCGCCAGCCCGGCAACGTTCGTTTCGCTGTCGTCAGGGAGTTAATGAAAACGGTGGGGCGTCTCAGTCGTGGCATCTCCCTGGGCTGGCGCAGCGGCTTCGATTCGGGGGTCACGCTTGATTACATTTACGAGAACCGCCCGCAGGGAATTACGCCCCTGGGACGGCTCATGGATCGCGCTTATTTGAACAGCATCGGTTGGCGCGGCATCCGTGTCCGCCGAGCACTTCTCGAACGAGCGCTGCGGGAACAGATCGAACAAACGTACGCCGCCGGCCAGCCGGTGCGGCTACTCGACATCGCTTGTGGAGCGGGCCGCTACGTTCTGGAGACGCTGCATCAACTCCGCCATATCCCCATCACCGCGGTGCTGCGGGATTACAAGCAAGAAAATCTCAACGCCGTTCGACGTCACGCCGACGAGCTGGGACTTACCAATGTCGCCATCACACTTGGCAACGCCTTCGACCGCGCCGCGCTGGCCGCTATCACGCCGCGGCCCACTCTCGTCATCGTGTCAGGGCTGTACGAATTATTTCCTGACAACGAGCCAGTGCTGCGTTCGCTGCGCGGTCTGGCTGACGCTGTTGAGCCGGGAGGCCATCTCATTTACACGAACCAGCCGTGGCATCCGCAGGTCGAGTTCATCGCGCGGGTACTGACCAACCGTGAGGGCCAGCCGTGGATCATGCGGCGGCGGACGCAGGCAGAAATGGACGAGCTGGTAGCGACTGCTGGTTTTAAAAAAATTTCCCAGGAGATCGACCCGTGGGGCATATTCACAGTCTCGGTAGCTCGCCGCGCCGACGTTTGATGGTCCAGGCGGCCGGAACTTCGGTGTTGCTGTCGTTGCTCTTCGTGATCGTCTACGGCAGCACGAACTGGTTCACTGCCCAGCGGCCCGCTGCGCATGTGCGCACTTGGTATTTCGCCTGGGAACTGACGGTCATCCCCTATTGGCCGCTGCTGATCGTGCCGTATATGTCGATTGATCTCTTTTTCTTCGCGGCACCTTTCCTGTGCCGCGATGACCAGGAGAGGCGTGTCTTCGCACGGCGGGTGGTTTTTTCGATCCTCATGGCCGCGACTCTCTTTTTGCTCATGCCGCTGAGATTGGCCTGGCCGCCGCGTCCCCGCGGCGGCGGATGGTTCGGGGCTTTCGTCGAGGCGTCTTGCACCGCTCCGTTCCTAATGGAGTACCCGCACAACTTGTTCCCGTCGTTGCACATCGCCTTGCGCACCATCCTGGCGGACATTTATGCCCGGCACACGCGCGGCCTCGCGCGTCTTCTCTCCCACGTCTGGTTTAGCCTGATCGGTTTTTCCACGATTTTGACCTGGCAGCACCACCTGGTAGACATTGCGGGCGGATTTGTGCTGGCCGGCTTCGCCTTCTATCTTTTCCACGAATCGGGGCCGCGTCTGCCCGTAGTGCCGAACCCGCGGGTCGGCTGCTACTATGCTGCGGCGACCGCAGTGACTTTGGCGCTGGCACTAGCAGTCTGGCCCTGGGGCGCGTTTCTGCTCTGGCCCGTCGCCGCGCTGGGCATCGCGGCCGCCGGATATTTTGGACTTGGTCCATCTATTTATCGCAAGAGGGGGGGCCGTCTGCCGCTCAGTACCCGGTTTGCTCTGGCGCCGGTCCTTCTCGGCCAATATCTCTCTCTTGCGTACTACCGCCGTCAATGCCGTGCTTGGAACGAAGCAGCGCCGCATGTTTACATTGGCCGCGTGCTTGGTAATGTGGAGGCGACCGAGGCCATCTGTCAAGGCGTCACCGCCGTCTTAGATGTCACGGCAGAGTTCGACGAGACAGCGCCCTTTCGGGCCATCACCTATCGCAACTTGCCCATTCTCGATCTGACAGCGCCTACGCAAGAACAACTGCACGAGGCGGCCGCGTTCATCGCGGAAGAAGCCGCCAAAGGCAAGGTTTACGTCCATTGCAAAATCGGTTATTCTCGCAGCGCCGCCGTCGTCGGCGCCTACCTGCTGGCCAGCGGCCAAGCCGCCACGGCCGAAGAAGCTGTCGCTCAGCTGCGCCAAGTCCGGCCTTCCCTCATCGTGCGGCTTGAAGCGATGGCCGCCCTGCGAACCTTTGAGCGCACCAACCTCGCTACAACTTGTCCCAAGGAGTGAAGCCGATGGCTACCGTCAAACTCGTCAATGAAAACTGTGATCATCTCATCGTCAAGCGCGTGTTCGCCGACATCAAGGCGACGAAGAAGATCGCGTCCCGAATATCTGGCGCGCACTGGCCAGCCATCCGGAACATCTCGAGTTGTGCTGGACGCGCCTCAAAGCCGTCATGCAGCCGGGCAAGGTCGATCTGCTGACCAAGCAGATCATCGCCTTGGCCGTGTCGGCGACCAATAATTGTCACTACTGAATTAACTCACACACCGCCGCCGTGCAGCGGCTGGGTTAAAAAAAGCATTTCACTATTCCCTATCCTTTTTTTCTTCACCCTGGCGGCCAGGTGAAATTGCGGCCGCCGAGAAGGTGCAGGTGCAAGTGTGGCACGGTTTGGCCGGCGCGCTCTTTGCAATTGAGTACCAGACGGTAGCCGTCGTTGATGCCGAGTTTCTCCGCCAGCTGCGCAGCGACCAGATGGAGATGGCCAAGCAACTCGCAGTCTTCGGCCTTGATGTCGGCGTGCGTGGGAATGACTTTGCGCGGAACGATAAGCACATGTACGGGCGCCTGAGGATTGATGTCGTGGAAGGCGACACAGTGTTCGTCTTCATGGATGATGCGGGCGGGGATTTTCTTCTCGATAATTTTCAAGAAAATGTTGTCGCCGAGCATGTCGCAGCCTCCTGATTCCTCATGACCTTTGCGTACCATATTTGGTATCTTGGGGACGCAACCAGCCAGCCGGAAGGGTGGACATGACGTGGATCATCGGCATCGACGAAGCGGGCTATGGGCCGAACCTTGGTCCCTTTATTATGACCTCCGTAGCTTGCCGCGTGCCGGACTACCATTCTCAAGCGAACCTTTGGCATCTTCTGCGTCCAGCGGTTCGGCAGTGCGGAGACGCCGACGAAGGACGATTACTTATCGACGACTCGAAGCGTGTTTACACTGCCCACGGATTGGCCGGCCTGGAGTGCGGCGTTATGGCATGTTTCGCGGGTGCTGGACAGGGAACCGGGACATTCAGGATTTTCTCAAATGATGTTGGTCTTCGGCAGCGACAATGTGGGTGTGAGTAGTCTGTCGGTAACGGTCAACGGTACCAATTATCCTATCGACAGCAAGGGTCAGGCATTCTTCACACCGACAGCGGCCGGCGATTACACCATCGTGGCCACAGCCACCGATGCCGCCGGCAACACCGTGACAAGCACCCAAACTTTGACCGTGAGCAATCCCAACGGCACGCCGCCTACCATCACGTTGACCGACCCAACGGCAAATGAGAACATCACGGCGCCGCTGACGCTAGTCGGCACAGTTAGCGACGATAACGTAGGGGTAAGTTATACTGTGACCGTGATTCCGTTTGACGGCAGCCCGCCTAAGGTGATCGGCAGTGGCTCGACCACCACGAGCAATTCCCTGGCCATCAGCGGCGTGACGTTCGACCCGACCCTGCTGGCCAACGGCGACTACACCATCGAGATCCAGGCCACGGACAGCGACGACAATCTGACCACGACACTGGATCGCAATGTCAGCGTCTCGGGCAAGCTGAAGCTGGGACGCGAGACGCTGTCGGTGACCGACCTGACCATCCCGGTGGCCGGCATTCCCTTGACGGTTGTGCGGAGTTATGATTCCCTTAATGCGGGAGTGAGTGGCGATTTCGGTTATGGCTGGAGCCTGAGCTACGGCGATGCGCAGTTGGAAGTGAACCTGGTTCCTGGTGCCGCCATCGGCTGGGGCGGCTACCCGGCCTTCCTCAACGGCACCAAGGTCTATGTGACCATGCCGGGTGGCCAACGCGAAGGCTTCACCTTCGAGCCGCAGGCAGAGACCGACCTTTTCGGGACGACTTATCACCCTTACTTCGTTCCCGACCCCGGGGTAACCGATATGCTGACGGTCCCCGACGCGCTCTTGCAATATGATCCGGATTCGGGCGAATACAACGGAGTCACCGATAACGCCACCTACGACACCTACAACCCGGCCGATCCCAACTTCGGCGGCACCTACACCGTGACCAACGTGCAGGGAATCAGAGGGCGTCTAGAAATTGGTTTTCATGCCAGGGCAGTACCTTGGGTACACTGCCGGCATGAAAGCACGGATGCGTTATCCCAGCGATTGGACGGACCGCCAGTGGGACAACATCGCCCACCTGTTCCCCAAGCCACGCAGCAACGCCGGCCGCCCCGCACCTACCCCTTGCGGGAGATCGTCAACGCCGTCTTCTACCTGGCCCAGGCCGGCTGCGCCTGACGCATGCTACCCCACGACTTCCCGCCCTGGGGTACGGTGGCTTCCTATTTCTGCCGCTGGCGTCAGGACGGCCTGTGGCTGCGTATCCACCACACGCTGCATGCCGCCGTCCGACGCCAAGCCGGCAAGAAACCCACGCCGACTGCGGC
>JAJPHU010000210.1 GCA_021325115.1 Planctomycetota bacterium
AGCGGCGATCAGTTGCTATTGCCCCTGGCATTGGCCGAGGGGCCATCCGAGTACCACGTCGCCTGGGTAACGCGGCACCTGACCACGAACGTCGCCGTCATTCGCCGCTTCCTCGAACGTGACATCGTTTGCGAAGGCGAAGAAGGAAGGCCGGGAGTAGTACGTATCCGCTGAACAACGGTCGCTCTGGCAATCGCTGGCGGGATTATCTTTACGAAACGCGCGTGTACCATTCCGAGCAGACCTGGGAAACATGTATGATTGCAGAAGTGTCAAGCGGATTACACCTTTGGAGAGATCTGGGAAAAGAATGTGGTCGGCGGAGGGCCCTATGGATGAAGCGCCTCTATTTGACTGTAAAAGGACAACCGAAGCCGTGTTTGCGATGAAAGTCCTACTTCTCTACCTGGCGCGCTTCAACGTCTTCTTGCCTCGGCCAAGATTCACACCCAAAATGTCGGATTATGCAGAAGGTTCGGGACTATGACGAGAACGTGGCAGGACCGCTTCTAGCCGAAGACATCGGACTTGCGACCTTGCGATGGCGCTGTCCTCATTTCGGAGAATGGCTAACCCGGCTTGAGCAATTGGATGCATCCATCTAGTGAGGAAAATGAAGGCCACAGATTTGAACTTCCGAGGGATACGAGATGCTTTCGGACTGCACTCTTCGGATCGCGCAGATGGTGCCTTGCACCGAGGCTGAGGGACCGGGGCGCCGCTTTGCCTTGTGGTTCCAGGGCTGTCCCTTGCGCTGTCCGGGTTGCTGCAATCCGGAGATGCTGCCTTTCACGGGCGGTACAGAGATGGCGCTGAGGGAGGTCGTTGCGCAAATCGAGGCAGCCACCTATGAACAGAACATCGAGGGCATCACCCTTCTGGGCGGCGAGCCGCTGGCCCACGCTGCCGGCGCCGCCGCCCTGGCGCGAGCGGTGCAGGAACGCGGTCTGACCGTGATGGTGTTCAGCGGCTACACGCTGGAAGAAGCCCGGCAGCTGCCCGACCCGGATATCGCCGAATTGCTGGCCCGGACCGATATCCTGGTAGATGGCCCCTATCTCCGCGAGCAGCCCGAAACACGGCGGCGCTGGATCGGCTCGGCCAATCAGCGTATTCATTTCCTCAGCGACCGTTACCGCGCCGACGATCCGCGCTGGCTGCTGCCCAATACGCTGGAGATTCGCCTGCACGGTTTGGAGTTAACGATAAACGGCTTTCCGGCGCGCTCGGCAGTTGGTCTATGGAAGCGGTCCCTTGGCAAACGATGAGGAATTGGTAGGAATACTAAAGGAAAACTTTTGTCCCAACGGGTAGTCAAAGATGGTTCACGATTTGAGCCAGGATACCACGGCAGTCGCCAATGGGCAGAAGCCGCGGCAAGCTGTTGCCGGACTGATGCCTCCGCAGTTGGCCGAGGCCATGATCCGCGAAGTTTGGCCGTCGGTTCATGGGATTTCTGCTGGCATTGCCGGTCTGTCCGCCATGTTCATGCGCAGCATATTTCTGGCTCCGCTCGGCTGGATGCTCAACGGCTTGCTGTTTGCCCGCAAGCTCGCACCTTTCCTCTGCCAACGTTACACCTTGACCAATCGTCGGCTCATGGTGCGGCGCGGCTGGAAGCCCGTGCCCGTCCAGGAGATTCCGCTCGCGGACATCGACGATGTGCGCCTCATTGCCGATACTTACGATCCTTTTTATCGCTCTGGCGACCTGCAAGTGCTGTCCGGCGGCAAAGAAGTGTTGAAGCTGGCCGGCGTGCCGGAGCCGGAATCGTTCCGTCAGGCCATTATCAACGCTGTCCGGGCCTGGGGAGGGCCGGACAAGCTCAAGGGACCGTTCATCCCGGCCAGCGCTCCCTCGTCTAACAGCGAAACTGTCAAACCAGCATAGAACCAGATCAAACCGGCACAGTAGAGTATATCCTTTGCCCCAAAATATGAGCGACACGACAACTGCCGAACTCCTGGAGCTGAATCAACGCCTGCTCGACAGCATTGCCCTGGGCGATTGGGCTGCCTATCAGGAGTTATGTGATCCGTCCCTGACTGCGCTGGAGCCGGAATCACTGGGGCATCTCGTCGAGGGGCTGGCTTTTCACCGCTATTATTTCGACCTCGGCGGCATCCGCGGCCGGCATCAGACGACCATGTGCCATCCTCACGTCCGCCTCATGGGGGATGTGGCTGTGATCGCCTACGTGCGGCTGATTCAGCGCATCGGCCCGGACGGCAACGCGATGACCGTCGGCAACGCCGAGACACGGGTGTGGCAGCGCATCGATGGCCGCTGGCGGCATGTGCATTTTCATCGCTCCATGATGATGCCGATGTCCAATTGAAACACGCCGCACGTCAACAAAACCACACCCGGAATTTGGCAGCGCCATACAGCCGCCAGAACACCGACAGAAACGGGATGAACAGGGAAGTGATGAGCATTTCGAGGAGATGTCCCGGACGACGCGAGTTGCCGCGTAAACGCCGCCGCAGGAAGCGCGCCATCAGTCCAACCCACCCAGCGAGGGCGATCGCACAGGCGAGCCATGTCCCCAAGGCCGCCGCAATAACAGCGACGGCAGCCGAGAGAATGATGCCGTAATAATCCAGCGGTGGCCAACGCCAGATGTGCTTGCGATACAGCGCCGGATGTTTCTTGTAGAGCAGAGCATCGAACTGACATTTGCGCTGCATGCGCAAGCTGATGCCCCAGGGGGCTGGACGGACGGGGTGGACCACGATTGCTTCCGGCACCTTACGCAGTTTAAAGCCGTACTCAAGCAGACGAAAGTGCAAATCGCTGTCTTCACGCCAGGCGGAGAGGAAGCGCTCATCGAAACCGCCCAGCACTTCCAGAACATCGCGGCGGCAAAAGCAATTGGCGGTGACAAAAGCAGCCGTCTCCAGGCCGGCCTCGTTGCGTTGGTAATCGGTCGGTGCCGGCGGCAGGGGGACAATCACCTGGCCTGTGACAGCAGCCAATTCGGGATCGCGCTCCAGGGCGGCGGCGCCCGCTGCCAGCCAGCCGGCGTCTGGTACGGTATCATCATCGGTGAAGGCGATGAGCGGAGCGTGGGCGGCGCGCCAGCCAGCGTTTCGCGCCGCTGCAGGGCCATGTGGCACGGGAGAGCTAACGCTCTCCGCTCGCTGGTCTGTTACTGACAAATAACGGATCGCACAAGTTGCTTTGATTGCAAATTCCTCGACTTGCCGCCGCGTCGCCGTGCTGGCTGCGTCATCGGCGAGGAGAATTTCGTAACTGTCCGGCGCCATCGTCTGAGCGATCAGCGCATTGAGGCAACGGTCGAGCAGCTCTGGCCGGCGGCAGGTGGGCACCACAATCGAGACCCGAAGACTCATGCCGAAGGTTTCTCCAACAGGTACGAGCCGATCACCAGGGCATCCAGCGGCGACGTCCAGAAACACTCGACCGCATCACGCGGCGTGCAGACGATTGGTTCACCGCGCGTATTGAACGAAGTGTTGACCAGCACCGGCACGCCGGTACGCGCCTGAAACGCTTTGAGCAGATCATAGAGACGTGGACATTGTTGATGGTTAATGGTCTGAATTCGCGCCGTGCCGTCCACATGCCGCACCGCTGGAATGCGTTCGGCCTTGTCCGGCTGCACTTGATGGACAAAAAGCATGAACGGCGAGCGGTCTGCGCCAACGAACCACTTGCCCGCCTCTTCCTCCAACACCACCGGGGCGACGGGGCGAAAGTCTTCGCGATCCTTGATTTCATTGAGGCGGGCCTGCATGTTGGGATGAATCGGCGATGCAAGGATCGACCGCGCCCCTAGCGCGCGCGGGCCGAACTCCATGCGTCCCTGGAACCAGCCGATGATTTTATTTTGGACCAGAAGGTCGGCCGTCTCCTCGGCCACGTTCTTGAGTTGGCGAAACGGCACCTTGGTCCAGGACAAAAACGCTTCGATTTCCATGTCGTTAAAGGCTGGCCCCAGGTAGGCATGATTCATGGTGCAGGAACGTTCCTGGGCTCCGCGCTCTTGGGTATCCACCCACAGCGCGGCGCCCAGGGCCGTGCCGGCGTCGCCGGCAGCCGGCTGCACCCAAAGGCGGTGGAACGGTCCATCATCACGCAGCCGGGCGTTCATCACACAATTGAGAGCCACACCGCCCGCCAAGCACAAGTCTGGTTCCTTCGTTTCCTCGTGCAACCAGCGAGCCAGTTCCAATACGGTTTCTTCCAGCACCACTTGCAGCGAGGCAGCGATGTCGTAATGCTTCTGTTCGATGTCAGCCCCGCGCAGCCGCGGCGGCCCGAAACGTTCCTCCAGTTTCAATTCGCCGATGGTGTATTGGCCGTTCTCGCCGAGTTGGACGATCTCGCGAAAATCGCGCAAATATTTCGGCTGCCCATAGGATGCCAGGGCCATGACCTTGTATTCGTCGCAAGAATGCAGAAAGCCGAGATAGCCGGTGACAGATTCATAAAGAATTCCCAGCGAGTGCGGCATCTCCACTTGGCCGAGCCAGCGCAGTTGATTGCCGTCGCCGACGGCGTAGCCGGTTGTCGCTTTCTCGCCGCGGCCGTCGAGTGTCATTACAGCCGCGCGGGGGAAGGGCGAAACATGAAAAGCGCTGGCGGCGTGAGCAAGATGATGCGGCACCCAATGCCAGCGGAACGGCTGTTTATCCGTACATACGCCGCGGAGCCGCGCTTGCAAGTGATGCGGCCACCCATCGCAGAGATGGCCAGGCGCATGGAGAATCGATGCCAAAAACAGCGGTTCCCACACCGAGTTGAAGCCCGGCGGCGGCGGCTGGGGGCCAACCTTCAGCGAGAGGGGTACGCTCTCGCTATACTCTTTGGGCAACAGCAGATACGGGTCGAATGAATAAGCGACATGATGGATGTCTTTTATGGTAAGTCCGGCCTGGCGCAGACAAAAATCAATAGCATGGAAGGGCAGTTCCCAGGTCGAGAAGGGAACGGGACGTTTGCCGTGTTTAATGTGTGTGAAGCGCTCTTCCTCCGCGGCGGCAACGACTCGGCCGTCGGAAACCAGGCAAGCAGCGGGATCATGAAAGGCCGCGTTGATTCCCAGAGTATGCATCATTATTCCTCATTCCTTGCTTCGACAGGCCGGAAGCGTAAGCGACGAAGGACAGACCGTCACTTAGGGCTAGCGGACTTTTTCCCTCCTCCTTGTGGGGGAGGGTTGGATGGGGGGACACCACTCCTTGGCTCGATTGCCTTGACACTCCCACCCCAGCCCTCCCCCACAAGGGGAGAGGTTTGGTCCGGTAGCTCTAACGCTTCCGGCTCGTCGAAACGTAACAATTCTAGCGCCGCCTGTACCACCAATTCTGGCGGCACGCGCGCCAGGCAATCGTGATGGCCTTGGGGGCAGGCGCTTTGGAAACAGTTTTTGCAAGGCACATCGTGATAGAGCAATCGGTGCGGCACCATCCAGGGCGAGTGCTGCGGATTCGTCTGCGCATACAGATCCACAACTGGCGTGCCAACAGCGGCGGCGATGTGCGCCGGTCCCGTGTTGTTGGTGATGAGCAGCGGCGCCTGGGCGATCAACGCCGCCAGCTCGGCCAGGCTGAGGCATCCGGCTAGCGAGTGCGAGGGCGCGGTGCTAGCCGTACGAATGCTCTCGATCAGCTCGCGTTCTCCGGTGGAGCCGGAGAAAACGACCGGTAAATCATGATCATGGGCCAATATCCGGGCTGCTTGAGCGAAGCGCTCGGGTGGATAACGCCGCGAGGACGCCGAAGCGCCGGGGTGGATAAGCACCCAGGGGCCAGCGCGGCCCAGGCCCAGTTCGCGCAAAATCGCCTGGACGCAGCGGGTTGCCTCCGCCGGAATGCGCAGAGACAGTCGTTCGTTCGCCGTACGGCAGCCGACCACGGCCACAAGATCGAGTTGGCGGCGCACTTCATGACGGATCAAGTGCACCGGCTCCAGCTCGGACACCCAATCAGTCAGCAGTTGATAGGGGTTCTCCCGGCAGTGAGCGAGTCGGAGCGGAATATCGGCCAAGAGACACATGAGCGCGGCCGGCAGTGGATTTTGACTGAACACTGTGAAAAGGACGGCCGCATCGAAACGTCCCTGGCGCAGCCGTTCGATTGCGGCAAAGTCAGGCCGGCTATCGGTGCGCAGGGCTGTGGCTTTCATCCATGGTGCATCGTAAATGATGCAATCGTCGATCTCCGGCACCAGCGGCGCCAGCACCGCTGCAGTGGAGGAGGTCAGCAGCGTTAGCCGACGTCCGGGCTGCGACTCTTTGAGGGCGCGCAGGGCCGGTGTGGTCATCAGCACATCGCCCAGCATATCCAGACGCACGCACAGTACGTTCTGGGCACGCTGCCAATCCAGAGATGAAGGCATGATTCGCTATCCATTCGTCGCTAACGTTTGCGGTTCGTCCATTCGATCGGGCTTTCGGCCAAGATCAGACGGGCCGCTTCGGCCAGGTCGGCGGCGTGATAGTGTGGTTGCCGCCGCTGTCCGTGCCGCCACTCGGTCTCGTTGCCATTATCGATTAGCACGGTTCGACAACCGGCGCGGCGTCCGGCCTCGATGTCGTCGAGAATATCGCCGACCATCCATGATTGGGCGAGGTCGATGCCGAGATCGGCGGCGGCGCGACGCAGCATTCCCGGCGCCGGTTTGCGGCAACGGCACGCGATCGTGTAGCCGTTCACATGACTCTGTGGGTGATGTGGACAGTAGTAGAAACCAGCCAGCGGCACGCCGAACGCCGCCAGTTGACACCGCAGCGAATGCTCAACTTCCCCCAGCGCTCGCTCCGGGAACAAGCCGCGCGCCACGCCGGACTGATTGGAGACCACGATTAGCGCGTAACCGCTTTCATGCAGAGCGGACAAGCCTTCCATCGCTCTCGAAGTCAATTGTATCTTTTGAGGATCTATATTGTAAGGTATATCTTTGATCAGGGTGCCGTCTTTATCGAGGAAGACGGCCCGGCGCGCGGGGGATGTTAACCTTCTGGTTCTGTTACAAACTGGGATAATACCTTTTGTGCGTCGAACTTCGACATACAGCGCCTCAATGGCCCTGCTGACGCGCGACCAGGTGTACAGCGAGCGGGCGCGGCGGATGGCCTGACGACCGAATTCGTGAAGGAGAGAAGGACGCTCGGCGAGATAGGCCAGACGCTCAGCCAAGGCCTCGGGATCCTGGGGTGGGACCAGGTAGCCGGTCACGCCGTCGCACACCGTGGTCTTGATGCCGCCGACCGCCGCGCCGATGACCGGTGTGCCACAGGCCATTGCTTCTAGCGGCGTGATGCCGAACGGCTCGTACCACGGCGTCGTCACAAACACATCGGCAGCCGTGTAATAATTCCGCAATTCCCCGTGGCCGCGGCGGCCGGTGAAGTTTACGCGATCGGCCACGCCTTCGCGCACCGCGAGGTCGCGGAGCCGGCCGATTTCCGGCGTCAAAGCGGGATCAGGATCGCGCGCCTCGCCGCCGACAATGAGCAGCCGGCTATCGAGACCGTGAGCGTGGCGCAAACAGGCCACGGCGCGGATGACATTATCCACCCCTTTGCGCGGCACCAGGCGGCCAAGCTGCAAGATGATAAATTCCTCTGACGGCAATCCCAAATGTGCTCGTGCCCATGCCTTATCGCCAGGCGCGAACTCGTGCGGGTCGAAACCGCAGGGAATGATGCGGATGCGCTCGCGTTGGGCGCCATACAGGTGCAGCAAGTCCTCCCGATCCTGTGGGCATTCGGCGATGATCCGATCCGCCTCGGCGACGATACGGTCTTCAATGATCAGCCGCTCATCGGGAAAGCCATCGGCGCCGCCCTGGTACTGACGTCGTACGCGGCCCAGAGCGTGGAAGGTGACAACCAAAGGCAAACCCAGCGCTTTTTTCAGCTCGACACCAACCAGTGCCGACATGAAGAAATGAGCATGTACGATATCGTAGCCGATCCACCGGGCACGATGCAGGGCGAACTGCGTAAATTCCCCCATAAAAGGGAGTACTTGTTCCTTGGACCGGCACTCTGGTGGGCCGGCGGGGACATGGACGATGTGTACTCCGTCGAGCCATTCCAGGACCTCCGGCAGATCAGGACGATCGCGGCGTGTCAGGACTTCGACGTAGTGGCCGCGCCGCGCCAGATGACGTGCCGTGTAAGCAACGTAGACGTTTTGGCCGCCACCGTCCGTGCCGCCCAGTTCCGCCCGCGGCGAAGCGTGTTCACTAATCATGGCGATACGCATAGTCATCAAACCTCTCCGTTGTTCCGTTCCGCGCGTGGTCGATTCGTCACCAGGGTAAACGTCTCTTCCCAATCTCTGACGAAGCGTTCGATCCCGAATCGCTCCCGGGCGCGGCGGCGCGCATTCTCGCCCAGCCGCCGTGCCAAAGCCGGATCGGCCAACAACTGCCGCATCGGCTCGTACAGCCGCCGCATGTCCGTGTCCAGAAAACCGTGAACACCGTTCTCAATCACTGTCGCCAGTTCCGTCGTCGCCAGGCCGATGATCGGCAGACCGACCGTCATCGCTTCCAGCACGGCCAAGCCCAGGCTTGTGTAGCGGGCCGGGTGGAAGAAGAAGCGATAGCGGGCCGCGAAGGCCGGCAACTCCGGTGGCGACACTTCACCCAGGCCACCGAGCGCTTCCGCATCCATGCCCACCAGATCCAGAGGGATATCTCGGCGAACCTGCTCGAAAAGATCCGCACCGAGACGCCGGCCGCGCCGACGCAGATGATTGACCGCGACAAGCCCGCGAGCTATTTCGCCAGAGTAGCGGACCTTTTGCGGAACCAAAACGCCGTGATCAATGACGCGAACCGGTGTGCAGCCGCTATCCCACATCAGGGCATTGAATGCCGTCACATGTACAAGCAATCCGTTCGGATCGTCGAACCAATGGCGGGTGTCGGTCGGATGGTCCAGCGGCGGATCGTGTTCCAAATAGATGCGTGGCAAACGCCGTTGCGCCGGCGACAGGATCTCGTACTGATCGACTTCGTAGTTCTTTCGCGTTTGAAACAGTACACAATCGAAGGTCCGATCGCGTACGGCCTCGATGGGAACATCGTGGACATTGGGGCCAAAGGGGAACGTCTGACCGCGTCCGCCGTAGCCCTCGCCGCCGCTGGCGTGCACCGGCAGATAAAACTCGGCCCGCGCTTGCGACAGGTAGAGCAAATAATTGCCATGTATGTGCCAGGTGAAGATCCGCAACGGGGGCATAACGGCTTTCTCTCCAAAAATCTAACCACTCATGGTGCTGGCTCATCGATCAACTTTGCCGCCTGGGCCATCACGTCATTGAGGCGGACGGTTTCCGTAGGGGTGAAAACAGGGTGGAGACAGCGGTCGGCTGGCGCCCAGCGCTCGGGGTTAGCACCGGTCGAAAGTACAATGCTGGGAACTTCCAGGGCGTCGGCCAGGTGCGAGATGCCGGTGTCGTTGCATACGAGCAGGCGCGTCCGACTCAGCAGAGCGGCCAGGGAGCCGAGGTCGGTGCGTCCGGCAAGGTCCAGGACCGGCACGTCTACCATGCGCGCCACCGCTGCCGTCAGCTCTGCTTCACCGGCGCTGCCGGTGAGGACCAGCCGCAAGCCTTGCCGCGCCAGTGCCGCGCCAATAGCGGCGAACCATTCCACCGGCCAACGCCGCTCCGCCACACTTGCTCCTGGATGCAGACAAACGTACTCGCCTGGCCGCAGCTGCTCCGCACCTTCCAGCGCTTCCAAAGTGCAAAAATCCTCCGCACGCAGTGGAAAATCGAGGTGGCTGCCCTGCGTCGGCAAACCGAGAAACTCCACCAGCCGCAGAAGCCGCTGCACTTCTCGACCACGCGCCGGCCAGGGACAAAACAGATCTGCATCAGGGCAATAATCACCGGGAAGATAGAAACCGGCCGAGCGCCGCGCTCCCAAGAGCACGATGAGCGAATTCACCAGCGAACCACTGCCATGCAGTTGGATAGCGAGATCGAAGCGTTCCGTCTGCATGTCCCGCAAGAACGTGGGAATGCCGGCGATGTCCGGTTCACGCTCCGGCAGTCCGGGATAGCCCGGAAAAGCGCGGAAGCCATCGATATACTCACGATAACGGTGGACGAAGGTTTGGGACCACGGTAGCCCAAGAAGAAGGATTTCGGTTTGCGGCCAAGCCATCCGCAAAGCCCGAAACGCCGGCACGGCACAGAGAAGATCGCCCAGCTTGAGCGCTCTCAGCACTATCACGCGCTGAGGGACCGACTGGAAATAAGCGCTAATTCGCTTCCCCATGAACACCGCCTCTTCTGCGGAGTGCCTCCTTCATTGACTCCGCATGAGAAACGGTTCGCAAATGAGATGCCGTCTTCTGTCAAAGTGACAGAAGGACATGCGCTCCTCTGGAAGTGTTTCTATTGCTGATTTGTCGTTTCGTGCAAAACAATCTAGCGCGCTTACACCAACTCTGTTTCGGCATTCGTGCAGACACTTGCTTGGAAGTAGGAATCTTCCCGCTTGCCAATTCTTAAGGCTGGCGGACAGACCATAGGGCAGGTTGCCAACGTGCCCTGCGGTTTAGAGCTAGCGGCCTTTTCCCTTCCCCCTTGTGGGGGAGGGGTGGGGGCCACCACTCCTTGGCTCCCTTGCCTTGACGCCTCCTACCTCAGCCCTTCCCCACGAGGAGAGAGGAGGTTTGGTCCGCTAGCTCTTACAACCTCAGACCGGAGCGTATACGGCCGGTGGGTAGGAATAGCAATTGCACCACCATAGAAAGGAGGACCGACCAGCGTGAGCTGTCGGTCGGTAACGTCTACCTGCCAGAGGGCGTCGGCCATTCGCTATAAGAATAGGAAGGAGACGCAAAATGGATAAACAACACCCAATACCTGATGATGCTGCGGCCCCGTCGATCCCCAAGCGGCAGTCACCCACACCTTCAACAACGCAAGAAATCGCTGCGCCGACTTCGGATCCCACCAATCCGCACCATCAAGGACCAGCAGACAGTTGGGCCGCCAATGAACGCGCCGCCGAGCGCCGGAACAATGAACCGGGCTTGACCAATGAGGAGCGCAAACGGCGGCGCTGGTGAGTGGGTGCCATCGGTAAACACGGCGGATAGAGTAAACATAGGCTATGCTTCGGCATAGTGAGGACAGAAGAGGAGCGGGAGGCTTTTCCGCACATGGTCCCATCGAGGTTCATTCCATGAATGCGCAGCCCGGAACAGGCAGAAGCATTATGTTAGTTGAGGATGACGAAATTGTTCGGCGGGCCATTCAGATGGTCTTGGAATGGGAAGGTTACGAAGTGCAATGCGCCAGCAATGGCCAAGAAGCCCTCGATGTCCTTCGGGCCGGCAGCCGGCCATCGCTGATCCTGCTGGACATCATGATGCCCGTGCTCGACGGCGAGCAATTCCGCCGCGAACAGCTGCGTGATCCGGAACTGGCCTCGATTCCGGTCATTGTCGTTTCGGCTGCCAGTTTTGCCGAAGCCGTCAGCGCCGCCCATCACATCCATAAACCCTTCGAGGTCCAGGAGCTTCTCGACGCAATTCACCGACAGGTCGCCCCGGTCGGTTAGCGGTGCTCCGCAGGAGCTTCCTACTGTTTGGATCTCTCGGGCGATGTTTGTGCGGCGGATTCCGAAGAGTCGTCTTTTAATTCCGTTGCCTCCCACAGGGAACCCAGGCGATTGATGACGACGGCCAAGGTGGATGCATCCTGAAACTTCTGGACGATCAACGAGAAGGCGCCCACGACCTGGGCGAATGCCATCGCTGCCTGTGGAATGACGCCAAACTGCACCTGATTATGAATGTACAACGGCGCCACCACTAGCGCGGGAAGGATCTGGATCAAGTAGTTGAATTCCCTGGTAAAGATGCCGATATTGCGCGTGACGGAAATGATGCGGCGAAAGTTCGCCACCAGTTGATAGAAGCGATCCCGCAGCTGTTCCTTCGTTGGCCTCTGCTCGTTGTTCGGGTTTTCGCAAACGTCATTCTGGCGCAGCTGGACCAGAGCGAATCGAAAATCAGCCTCTTTCCGCAACTGGTCGTTATTGAGCGGAATCAACCGCCGGCCCAGCAGGATTGTGCCGAGCGAACCCGCTGCTGAATACAATACCGCCGTCAGGACCAGCCAAGGAGTGATCGACCACAATACGCCCAGGAAAAGGGATAAGGCCAGTATGGCATTGAGGGTCATGACCGTGAACGACAGGGTGGAGGTGGTGAAGGTTTTGGCATCTTCACTGATCCGCTCGTCTGGGTTATCGATCTTCTGACCATCGCGCAGCTGGCCGCGGGTAAGACAATCGACATAGCGGTCAAGCAGATGGCACGTTAGCCATTGGCGCCAGGTCAAGCCCATGTGTTGCTCGGTGTAGTATTGAAACGCTTCGCCGATGCTGGCGAGGCCGAACACTCCTGCCAGAGCCAGGCCGAAGTAGATGAAGTGCGGCTGCTGCTGCTCCAACGCGGTCATGAAGTCACGCATGATGTAGCTGCTGATGAAATTCATGCCGTTGACGGCCAGCAGCAGCCCGGCAAGAAGGGCAAGGCCACCGATTGCCTTGCGCCGCGCCTCGGAGGCGAAATACGGTCGGGCAATCGTGAGAAAGCGCGACCACAAGGGGTATTCGAAGATGCGCATCGCTTTTGCTTGACTCTCTGCTAACTTCAAGGGCATCGGCTTATGGGATCGCAAACCTGATGCCAGCGCGTTGTCTGAGCCGCCGGGCTTGTCCCGGCCGTTCCGGCGAGGCTAAACTCCGCTGCTCGCCGAGTTTAGAGCTAGCGAACCAAACCTCCTTTCCCCTCGTGGGGGAGGGCTGGAGTGGTGTCCCCCCCACCCCAACCCTCCCCCCCAAGGGGGGAGGGAAAAGACCTCGACCCTCCCCCACGAGGGGGAGGGAAAAGACCTCGACCTTCCTCCACAAGGAGGGAGGGAAAAGGCCGCTCGCCCTTAGACATCAATTCGCACCGAGGAGCTGTTGTCCATGAGCGCTTCCGAACCGCCGATTCTCGATCTGCCCATTGGCACCGGACAGAGCGGCACACGCATCGAGAGCGATTCGATGGGCGAGATTCGCGTGCCGGCAGAGCATTACTGGGGGGCGCAGACCCAGCGCTCCCTGCTCTATTTCGCCATCGGCGGCGATCGTATGCCGCTGCCCCTCTACCATGCTTACGGCCTGGTCAAGAAAGCGGCGGCTCAGGTCAACGCTGAGCTGGGTCTTTTGCCACGCTGGAAAGCGGACCTCATTGTTCGCGTTGCCGATGAAATCCTTGCTGGCAAGCTGGACAGCGAATTCCCGCTGTTTGTCTGGCAAACTGGCTCCGGCACGCAGACAAACATGAATGTCAATGAGGTCATTGCCAACCGGGCCATTCAATTGGCCGGCGGCACGCTCGGCAGCAAACAGCCGATCCATCCCAACGATGATGTCAACAAGAGCCAGTCCTCCAACGATACTTTCCCCACGGCCATGCACATCGCCGCCGCGCTGGAGATTCATCGCCATCTGCTGCCGGCGGTGATGGCACTGCGCGAGACAGTTGCGGCCAAGGCCCGCCAATTCGCCGGTATCATCAAGATTGGCCGTACCCATCTGCAAGACGCCGTGCCTCTCACTGTCGGTCAGGAATGGTCGGGTTATGTTGCCCAATTGGACGATGCGCTGCAGCGCATTCACACCACGCTGCCGGGACTGTATCGCCTGGCGATGGGCGGCACGGCGGTGGGCACGGGGTTGAATGCTCCGGAAGGTTTCGCCGAAGCGGCTGCGGCGAAGATCGCCGATGACACCGGCTTGCCATTCGTGACCGCGCCCAATAAGTTCGCCGCCTTGGCCGCAACCGATGCCATCGTGGCAGCTCAGTCCGCGTTGCGCGGTCTGGCCGTGGTGCTGATGAAGTTGGCCAATGACATCCGCTGGCTCTCCTCGGGTCCCCGCTGCGGATTGCACGAACTGATCCTGCCGGAGAATGAGCCGGGGTCGTCGATCATGCCCGGCAAGGTAAATCCGACACAGGCTGAGGCCGTGCTCATGGTTTGCATTCAGGTGATGGGGCTGGATGCCGCCGTCGGCTTCGCTGGCGCTCTGGGCAATTTTCAGCTGCACACCATGCGGCCGCTGCTTATCCACAACATCTTGCACAGCATTCGGTTGCTCGGCGATGTGTGTGCGACGTTCCGCGAACATTGCGTGGCGGGAATCGAGGTCGATCAGCAGCGTGTGGCCGAGATGGTCCAGCGCTCGCTGATGCTCGTGACGGCATTGAGTCCGACTCTGGGATACGATCGTGCCGCCGCCATCGCCCACAAGGCACTGGCGGAAAACACGACGCTGCGCGAAGCAGCCGTGGGGAGCGGATTTATCTCCGCCGAGGAGTTTGATCGCCTCGTTGATCCGGCGAAGATGATCGGCACGTCCGAGCGGCGACCGTAAGGGAGTGGCTGCGAACCGCTTGCTTATGGTCGCGGCTCAGCAGACGCCGACGAAGGCAACCCCATCTCATTGTTCGCACGAGCCGCCCGCTCCGTCAGTGTCGTCAGCCACGAGGGAACGATCTTCGATTCGCTCTCCCAGCCGAGTGCGGAGTGCATGCCGATGCCGCCCGGACGCGGCAACAGGCGGTTCACCCAGCCGTTGATATCGGAAACCAATCCCGGAGCGATGCCGTGGGCCAGCGCCGCCAATTTGCCCGGCAGCGAGAGAACTACTTCCGCATCGCCATAGCGGCAGGCGTTGAGAATCTTTCGCGCCGCTCGCTCCGCGTCCATCGCAATGCCGGGGATCGAATCGGAGAGCGCGAACCAGGCGTACTCGGCCCGGTGCTGGCCCTTGAAGGAGGCGTTGCGCGGGCTGCCGGTGCGCATCAGGAAGGGGCAAACGGTGGTGACGACAATGCCATCCTTGGCTAACTCCGCCCGCAGACCCTCAGATAATCCAACCAAGGCGAATTTGCTGGCACTATAGGGCAGCAAGTGCGGCACACTGATCTTGCCACCGATGGAAGTGATGTTGAGGATGCGGCCCTGCTGTCGCTGCTGCATTTCCGGTAGCACTTCCAGAATGGTGTGCACGGCGGCGAAGTAATTGCTGGCCATCGCGTCGTGGAAATCTTCCAGCGTCATCGTCTCGACCGGGCCGACGCTGATGATGCCGGCGTTATTGATGAGCACATCAATAGCGCCCAATTGCCGTCGCGCTTCATCGAGGAAGGTGCGAACATGGTCGCGGTAGCGCAGATCGCAGGTCTGCGCCACCACGCGAACGCCGTACCGGCTCAATTCTTCGTGCGCCCGTCGCACTTCTTCGGGATCGCGGGCACAGACGGCGAGATTAGCTCCCTCGCGGGCAAGCTGCCGGGCCATGACCAGGCCCAGGCCGCGTGTGCCGCCGGTGATAAACACTGTTTTGCCGGCGAAGGAATAGGCCGTGCTCGACCGATAGATGCGATAAGCCAGCCAGGAAGCCAGGCCCGCGCCGGCCCACCAAAGCATTCTTTGTCGATTCATGTAACGTCTCCATGATCCACAAGGATTTCGTTTAGCCGCTACGGCTCGTGGCTAAGAGCTAGCGGACAAAACCTCCTCCCCCACAAGGGAGAGGGAAAAGTCCGTTAGCCCTAAACAGGGAATCTGTTCGGAGGACGCACCGGATTTACACGGCGGCTCCAGCGGTATGACGACATTCCTCAGCGCAGTGGCGGCACGCCTCGGCGCACCGCTGGCAATGGTCCTCGCTGTGCTTGGCGCATTCCTCAGCGCAGGCGTCACAAACTTCGGCGCAGAAGCGGCAGACCTCATGGATGAGCTGTGAGCCTCGACTCATGAAGGCGATGCAGATACCACATGCTTCCGAACAATCGATGCAGATGCGCGCGCAATCTGCTCTCTTGCCCATGCACTCGTTGGCGCAGTGGTTACATTCTTGAGCGCATTGACTACATGCAGCGATACAGGACTGGTGTTGTTGATGAGTCACGAGAAACCTCCCAGTGGAAATTTGATAGGCTGCTTCTGGATCTCGGCTGTTGTCGAGTCGTGGAAGAGTCATGAGAAACCTCCCTGTGAAAACAGGCGGAGGAAAAAACCTCTAAGATTCTCTTGCAAGGATGGTGCCGTAAAAAACCGGCTGAGAGCGTTTTTCGCGCGCGTGATTGGGTAGTCGGGCGCTGGCATATCAATTGCTCCTAGAGCTTGAATAGTTGTGCTGTGACCGCCCTTGGCGAGAACACCTCGAAAGAGAGGAAGGCCGCTTACTTCGGCGGCGAACTGGCAGAGATCAAAGTAGCGTTGGGGCCTGTGTTGGTTGCATAAGATGTTCGTTTATTGGGAGATCATATCAATGGCCCAAAAACCGGAAGTGGTTGTTATCACCGGCGCCTCGGCGGGGGTAGGGCGGGCCGCTGTGCAGGCTTTTGCACGGCGAGGAGCGTACATCGGACTGCTGGCCCGCGGCCGCGACGGATTGGAAGGAGCGCGCCGCGATGCGGAGCGGCTGGGCGGCCAAGGACTGGTCCTGCCCACCGACGTATCCGATGCGGAACAAGTCGAACGCGCCGCCAATGCCGTGGAAGAGACATTGGGACCCATCGATGTCTGGGTCAACGATGCGATGGTGTCCGTGTTTTCCCCGGTCAAGGAGATGACGGCGGAAGACTATCGGCGTGTGACGGAAGTGACGTATCTGGGCACGGTCCACGGCACGCTGTCGGCGTTGCGGCGCATGCTGCCGCGCGATCACGGCATGGTTGTGCAAGTCGGCTCGGCCCTGGCCTATCGCGGCATTCCCCTGCAATCCGCCTACTGTGCCGCCAAGCACGCCATCCAGGGCTTCACCGAATCGCTACGCAGCGAGTTGCTTCACGATAAGAGCAATGTCCGGGTCACGATGGTACAGATGCCTGCCCTGAACACGCCGCAGTTCGATTGGGTCAAGAATCGTCTGCCGCGCAAGCCACAGCCGGTGCCGCCTATCTATCAGCCAGAAGTCGCCGCCGAGGCCATCTATCACGCCGCCCGTCATTATCGCCGCGAATGGTACGTCGGCGGCTCGACGACCTTGGTCATCTCCGGCCAAAAGATCGCTCCCGGCCTGGGCGACTGGTATCTGAGCAAGACCGGCTTTCAATCGCAGCAAACCGAGGAGCCAGCGGACCCCAATGCTCCCAATAACCTGTACCAACCGCTTCCGGGCGACCGTGGTGCTCACGGCCGCTTCGATCACCTGGCCCATCGTTTCAGTTGGCAATTATGGCTCGATCAACACCGCGGCTGGTTGGCTGTCGGCGGGCTGCTCGGTCTACTGGGCGGGCTGTTCCTGAGTCGGCAAAGAGACCCCCATGATTGGGAGAAAACAGCATATGAAAGCGCAATTGATTTATGAAAACAAGGGCGAGAAGACATTTGTGCTGGTCTTCGCCGCCGGAGATGAGGCCATCGCGGGCCTAACCGCCTTCGCCAAGGAAAAAAAGCTTGGAGCGAGTCATTTCACGGCCATCGGCGGCTTCCAGGAGGCGACGCTCGGCTATTTCAACCTGGACAAGAAGGATTACGACAAGATCCCGGTGTGCGAACAGGTCGAGGTGTTGTCGCTGGTGGGCGATATCACGCTCAGCGATGAAGGGGAGCCAAAAATCCATGTCCACGCCGTCCTCGGCCGCTCCGACGGCACAACCCGTGGCGGCCATCTGATTGAGGCGCGCGTTCGTCCAACGCTGGAAGTGATGCTCGTCGAGTCGCCGCATCACCTCCGCCGCAAGCATGATCCGCAGAGCGGTCTCGCTCTGATTCAGGTGTAAGTCGGACCTACGGCTTCTCGCCAATGGTGCGATGCGCCGGGGGTGGGCCTCCGGGTCGGATCTCGCGAGCGCTGGATAGATTGTACCTGGTCCGCTTCGGTTCGTGCCGATCCCTGATAAAGCATGGCCGAGTGCCTGCGCGGTGACTACAATCTCTTACAGGTATCGCTAGGGGTGTTCGCGGCAGGGCCGCGGGCTGAGAGCAGACCCTGGGACCGTTGCGGGTAATGCCGGGACGGAAAGCGAACCGCCTGCCATTCTCGCCTCCCATCTCCGCTCTCCCCAGCACCCGCTTCACAAGAGAAAGGACCAGCCGATGACGCAGATGGAAGCTGCCCGCAAGGGAATTGTCACTGATGAGATGCGTTTTGTCGCCGAAAGGGAAGATCTCGACGTCGAATTGATCCGCGAGGAAGTGGCACGGGGACGAATGGTCATTCCAGCCAACAAGGTCCATTTGAGCAAACGCCTCGAACCAATGGGCATTGGCATCGCCTGCAAGTGCAAGATCAACGCCAACATCGGCAATTCTGCCGTCACCAGCAAAATCGATGACGAATTGGAGAAGCTGCATACGGCTGTCCATCTCGGTGCCGATACCGTCATGGACCTCTCGACCGGCGGCGATATCGATGCCATTCGTCAAGCGATCATCGATGCCTCGCCGGTGCCGATCGGCACGGTGCCGATCTATCAGCTCGTGCAGAATGTCAAAGATGTCGGCGACCTGACGCCGCGCATGATGCTGGACATGGTCGAACACCAGGCCCAGCAGGGCGTCGATTACATGACTATTCATGCTGGTGTTTTACTGGAGTATCTGCCGCTGACGGCCAATCGCATCACCGGCATCGTGTCACGCGGCGGCTCGCTAATGGGCGCCTGGATGCTGGCACGCCACGAACAAAATCCGTGGTACACGCACTTCGATGAGCTGAGCGAAATCATGCGGGCATATGATGTGACCTACAGCCTTGGCGATGGTCTACGTCCGGGCTGCTTGGCCGACGCTAATGATGAGGCGCAGTTCGCCGAGTTGAAGACGCTGGGCGAACTGACTTTAAAGGCATGGGAGCATAATGTGCAGACGATGATCGAAGGACCAGGGCACATTCCGATGCATCTGGTCAAGATGAACGTCGAGAAGGAGCGCGAGCTGTGCCACGATGCGCCGTTCTACGTACTCGGCCCGCTGGTGACGGACATCGCACCAGGCTACGATCACATCACCAGCGCCATCGGCGCGGCGTTGGCCGGCGAGGCAGGAGCGGCCATGCTCTGCTACGTCACGCCGAAAGAGCACCTCGGTTTGCCGAATAAGGACGATGTGCGCCAGGGTGTCATCGCTTACAAGATCGCCGCTCATGCCGCCGACATCGCCCGTGGCCGCAAGAATGCCCGCCATCGGGATGATGAACTCTCGAAGGCGCGTTTCGCGTTCGATTGGAACAGGCAGTTCGAGTTATCCCTGGACCCCGAGACGGCCCGCGCCATGCACGATGAAACGCTGCCGCAGGAAGTGTTCAAGTCGGCCAAGTTCTGCTCGATGTGTGGTCCCAAATTCTGCTCGATGCGCATCACACAAGACATTCGCAAGCTGGCGGCGGAAGGATCGTTGCCGGTGGTGTCGTGAAGTGCCGCGACCCGCAGGAGAGCGCGAACACGTTTCCTTGCGGGTCGCAATAACCAAGGGGTTAGGGAGAAAGACTTACAACCGATTGCTGTAACGCTTGATACGGCGACCAAAGATAGGAACAACCGGCTTGGGCGCCTCTCCATTGGTCGTGCGCACCCGCGGGGTGTACGCCTGGAAACCGGGGATCTGGTCCTCGTCGAGCATCTTGTTGATGAAGCGCTCGATTTCGGTCAGCTGTTCACCCTGTTCGGGTGTGACGAAGGCAATGGCTATGCCATCGGCGCCGAGCCGGCCGGTTCGACCAATACGATGAACGTAGTTCTCCGGATCGAGCGGGATGTCGTAGTTGATGACATGGGAGATGTTCCGCACATCGATACCACGGCCTACCACGTCGGTGGCTACGAGGTAAACGATTTTGCCGTCGCGGAAACCTTGCATGATGCGGTTGCGCAGCGATTGCGGCAGATCGCCGTGCATCGCCGCTACGCGCGGCAGGTGTTTGCGCAACATGCGGTACACGTCTTCTACCCAGCGTTTGCGCTCGCAGAAGATGATGCACTGCCGCGGCTGTTCCCGCGCGCAGACCTTCAACAACAACTCGAACTTGCGATCCTCATCGACAGTAAAATAGGTCTGGCGGATGTTCTCGACGGTGATCTTTTCCGGCGACAGGTTGATGTTGATCGGATCGACCATGTAGCGCTGGGCCAGGCGCAGCACCGGCGGCGGCAGCGTCGCCGACAAGAGCAACGTTTGTCGCTGCGGGGGACAGCGGCGCAGGATTTTCTCGATGTCCGGCCGGAAGCCGATGTCGAGCATGCGATCGGCTTCATCGAGAACGACATAGCGAACGCGTTCCAGCGTCAGGGTGCCGCGCGACAGGTGATCAAGGACGCGGCCTGGCGTACCGACGACGATGTGGCAGCCGCGCTTGAGCAAAGCCAATTGGGTGCCGAAACGCTGACCGCCGTAGATGGGTACAGTGCGGCAGTGACGATGGGGTGACAGTTTGGCCGCTTCCTCGGCGACCTGCACGACCAATTCGCGCGTCGGGGCCAGTATAATGGCTTGCGGGCCGGGCCGATTCTCGTCACGCCAATGATTGAGAAAAGGCAGCAGGAAAGCAGCCGTCTTACCGGTGCCGGTCTGGGCTTGGCCAATGACATCGCGTCCAGTCAGGGCTTCGGGAATGAAGGCAGCCTGAATCGGGGTAGGTTCACGATAACCAGCGCGATCGAGAGCTTGCAGCAAAGGTGGGGAGAGCGATAATTCGTGGAAGCCGCCACACGGCCCCACTATCATTGCGGTCGTCAAACAAACCTCCTGAGACAACGTAATCTTTTCATGCTTACTTTTTCTTCTCTTTCTGTTCTCTAAATAATACTCTAAACAGTCAGCGAAATTCTGTCCAGGGATGTTCTTGGCCAGTCTGCAGCACCCGCAAGGGGAAGAATTACCCTTAGGGGTGCTGCAGACTGGTACGATTATGTCGAAATCGTACAATAGGGCCGACTTGTAGATCCTGCCGCTCCCAGCCGCAGACTTTCGTGGAGAGACGTCGATGAGTTACGACCCTTATGCCGAAAGTTCGAACCTGCCGCCCGAATACGGTCCTGTCATGCCTCCCGGTAGCCTGGAGGAGATCAAAGGCCGTGTTCAGGCGCCCGCCATTGCGCTAATCGTCGCTGGTATTTTGAACTTGCTCGGAGTTGGCTGGGGTTTCTTCAATGTCCTCATGGCGGCTTTAACACCGGCAAACCAATTCCATCAGCAGATGCTCGATATGTATCAGGCATTCCCTCAGCTGCAGGCCGAGTTGAACAAGAGATCGCCCGATGAACTCAAGAATCAGGGCATGGTCGTAAGTGGGAGCATGGTGGTTTTGGGATTGGTGATAGCCGTGCTGGCCACTGTTGGCGGCATTCGCATGTTAGCGTTGAAAAACTACGCTCTTGCGGTCTGCGGCGCCATCAGTGCCGCCATCCCTTGCCTTTCTTGCGGAGGCTGCTGTTGTTTCGGCGAAGTCATCGGCATCTGGGCATTAATCGTCCTGTTAAGTGAAGAGGTGCGCGCGGCATTTCAATGATCGTTATCCGCTGGCTCCGTTTGCGGTCCTCGTGGTAGCAACCTTGCTCTGGAAATGTCAGGTCATCTTATGAGCAAACGTTTAATCACCGTCGGCCACAGTCCCGATCCCGATGACGCCTTCATGTTCTATGCCCTGGCGCACGATAAACTAGACACCGGCGATCTGCAATTTCGCCATGTCCTGCAAGACATCGAGACGCTCAATCGCCGCGCCCTGCGCGGCGAGCTGGAAGTGACAGCGATCAGCATTCACGCCTATGCATCGCTGTTGGATAAATACGCCTTGTTGCCCAGTGGATGCAG
>JAJPHU010000192.1 GCA_021325115.1 Planctomycetota bacterium
GCACGCCCCAATCAAGAGGGACACCCGAATGTCCCCTTGTCCCCTTGTCAGGAAAGGGTATGCACATACCCCAAGGGAGGCAATGGCCGGCGTTGTCCCTTCTCTTCCAGCCACAATCCGGCTTGGGCAGTGCAGGTACCGATGACGGTTAATCCAGGGACTGGCGGGGCCTGCAGGAGCGTTTCGGCATCGGCGGGTGCGACGGCGAAGACCAGCTCGAAATCCTCGCCATCGCCCAGAGCATGTTCCAGCGGCGTGTGCTCGTCGGCCAAGGCATGGGCGGCATCGGCGATGGGGATAGCGTCGGCGTAGAGGACAGCGCCGCAGCTACTCTCCGCGCACAGATGGGCGATATCGGCGGCAAGGCCATCGCTGATGTCGATCATGGCGTGCAGAGCGACGGCCGCATGCAGGGCCAGGGCCTCGCGGACGCGCGGCGTGAAGTCCAAATGCTTGCCCAGCAAGCTGCCGCCAAGAGGGCCAGTCACAAACAGCCGATCGCCCGGACGCGCGCCCTTGCGGCGAACAGCGCCGCGCGGCGTCGCCTCGCCCAACAAGGTGACATTGATGACCAATGGACCGTCCCAGCTGTTGGTATCGCCGCCGATGATGGCCGTGTCAAAGGCGTCGGCCATCTCGCGCAGGCCGAGATATAACTCCTCAGCCAAAGCGCGTCCGCCCTTGCGGGGTAGCCCGACACTGACGACGGCAGCGACGGGAACGCCGGCCATCGCGGCCATGTCGCTGAGATTGACGGCCATCGCCTTGCGGCCAATCTGCCGGGCCGTGCCAGCGCCGGGGCTGCCGGGATGCGTCTCGGCCAAGTAGAAACAACTGCCTTCCAACAGCATGTCGGTTGTCACCAGACAATCCGGTCCACCCGGCCAGCGCAAAAGGGCCGCATCATCTCCCGGACCCAGCAGCACGCGCTCCGTCGCCTGCGTGCGCTGCCGAAGCCAGTCAATGAAGGCAAATTCATCTGTTGTCATATCATCTGACCTAAAATAACACCATGTGCAACTTTAGCCTGCCGCTAACAAGTGGTCCAGATGGAGGTTGCACATGGCGTTATTTAGATGTGCTCATGAAGTAAAAACTCGTCTTTGGGTTAGCTGCTTAGCACTAGCGGACCAAACCTCCTCCCCCCTTCGTGGGGGAGGGCTGGGGTGGGGGTGTAAGGGCAATGGAGCCAAGGAGGGGTGTCCCCCCCACCCGAACTCTCTCCCACAAGAGAGGAGGGAAAAGTCTGCTCGCCCTTATGAACCTTGTTCCCTCTGCGCGGGATGGTATAATCGCAGGGGTATTCGGCGACATCGATTCCAAAGCGAAGAGAATCGTCCTGTTTATGATATTCCCCGGCATGGATCCGTAGGATCGCCCCTGTGTCCCGCCGTTATCGACAGAGGACCAAGCATGGGCAGACGAATTGATACGTGCGGCCCAGCAAGGTGATAGATGACTGTCCAACAGTGAGGCGCCAAGAATTACGAGTCCGGACTCTTTTTTCTCCCCCAAACGCAGGCTGACCGCATCATGTTATCTGCCAATTCGCTTTTGCTGCAAACGCGTCGCCATTTCTTCCAGGATTGCGCGCTTGGTCTCGGCTCTATCGCTTTGGCGTCGTTGCTCAACGAAGGGCGGGTGCGGGCTGAAGCGCCGCCGTTGGTCAATCCGTTGGCGCCGAAGAAGGGCCATCATGCGGCCAAAGCGAAGCACGTCATCTTCCTGTTCATGGCCGGCGGTCCCAGCCAGCTCGATTTGTTCGATTACAAGCCGAAGCTGACGGCGTTGCACGGCAAGCCGATTCCCGGTGAGTTCGTCCAAGGCAAGCGCTTTGCCTTTATGGATAGCTTCTTCGCCAAGGAGAAGCCGAAGCTGTTGGCCACGCGGCGCAAGTTTGCCCAGCACGGCCAGGCGGGGACATGGGTGTCGGAATGTCTGCCGCACATCGCCGGCATTGTCGATGATATCGCCGTGGTGCGCTCGATGGCGACGAACGTTTTCAACCATGCGCCGGCGAAAATCTTCCTCAACACCGGCTCGCCGCAAGCAGGCCGACCCAGCATGGGGGCGTGGGCGACCTACGGCATCGGCAGCGAAGCCAGTGATCTGCCGGGCTTCGTCGTGTTGCAGTCTGGGCCGCGCGGCCCGCGCGGCGGGCATCCCTTGTGGAGCAGCGGCTTCTTGCCGACCACCTATCAAGGCGTGCCGTTCCGCTCCGGCGGCGAACCGATCCTGAATCTCACCCGGCCAGCCAACGTCAGCGACGAACGGCAGCGGCAAGTGCTCGATGCACTCAAGGAGCTGAACGCTGTGCGCTTAGCGGACACCGGCGATCCGGAAATCGCCACGCGCATCTCCTCCTACGAGATGGCGTACCGTATGCAGACGAGTGCGCCGGAATTGATCGACCTGGGCCGTGAGGACAGAAGAACGCTGGAAATGTATGGGGCACAGCCAGGCAAGCCATCGTTTGCCAACAATTGTTTGCTGGCTCGTCGGCTCGTCGAGCGCGGCGTGCGCTTCGTGCAGCTGTATCACACCGATTGGGATCACCACGGCTCTGGCAGCGAGAACCTGACCACCGGACTCGATCGCGTGTGTAAGGAAGTCGATCAGCCCTGTGCCGCCCTGATCAAAGATCTGAAGCGTCGGGGTTTGCTTGACGAGACGTTGGTGATTTGGGGCGGCGAGTTTGGGCGGACACCTATGGGCGAGGTGCGTGATACGGTGGGCCGCAATCATCACATCGACGCCTATACCATGTGGCTGGCTGGCGGCGGCATCCGGCCGGGGCTGAACCTCGGTGCTAGCGACGAGTTGGGCTTCGCTGCTGTCGAGGATCGCGTTCATGTCCATGATTTGCAAGCGACGATCTTGCACCTGCTGGGACTCGATCATACCAAGCTGACGTTCCGTTTTCAGGGCCGCGATTTCCGGCTGACCGATGTGCATGGCGAGGTGGTCACGAAATTGCTGGCGTAGTGTCGTGTCTAGCCTGCAGACGCCTTACCCTCCCCCCAGCCCTCCCCCGCCAGGCGAGAGGGACAAGACTGCTCGCCCAAAGGACGTGACTCCACTTGCCCAAATCCAGCGGCCGACCCCTACCGCACCTCGTTCTATTTTTTTCGCGGCCTCCATTTGCTACCTTTACAGAAGCATTCGCCCCTCAACTCTGTGGCTTGGCACTCCGCCATCAGCCGAGCTTACTACACAGCGTTCCATGCTGCCTGAGGTTACCTGGCATCCCTGAACAAAGGAAAACGTGCATGAGATGGTCCTCTCGAATCGCTTGCCTCTTGGCTGTCCTGCTGCTGTGCGTTCCGGCAGTGTATACCGAACCGCCGCGCATCGTGGAGCGAGCATCGGCACGCTACAAGATGGGTACGCCCACCGATCCCGGCGGCAGCGGCAAGTTCTACATGGGCCGCGAGATCTCGGTCGTCATGGGGCATCAAGGGGCCGGCTGGCTCGAACGGCCAGAGCGCGAGAAAGAAGAGCAACCGAAAAAGCTACTCCAGATGCTCGACCTCAAACCCGGCATGGTCGTCGCCGACATCGGCGCCGGCAGCGGCTATTACAGCTTTCGCCTGGCGGAGAAAGTCGGCACCAAAGGTAAAGTGCTGGCCGTGGACATCCAAAAAGAGATGCTCGCCATCATTCGCAAACGCATGAAAAAGAACAAGGTCGAAAACATCGAGCCGATTCTCGGCACGGAAACCGATCCCAAGCTGCCGGCCGGCGGCGTCGATTTGGTCCTGATGGTGGACGTTTATCACGAATTTGCTTTTCCCTACGAGATGACCGAGGCGCTGATTCAGGCACTCAAGCCGGGAGGACGCCTGGTGTTTGTCGAGTTTCGCCGCGAAGACGAGAAAGTGCCGATCCTGTTGGCGCACAAAATGACAGAAAAACAAGTCCGTGCCGAGATGGCGCCGCATCCGCTCCAACACGTCAAGACGATCGAAGCGCTGCCGTGGCAGCACGTTATCATTTTCGAGAAGAAAGACAAGCAACGGCGGAATGATCCGGCGAGCGGGGGTGCTAGAGCGCATTGTAAGTAGGGGTAGCGGCTATAGGTCTTTCTCCCTCCCCCCTTGTGGAGGAGGGAGGAAGACACTACACCCGCTTGCAATGCGCTCTAACCTCCCGGTTGTTTTTACCGGGAGGTTCCCATGACCCGCTCGCCGGGTTGGGAATTCGTTTCTCAACCGAGCAACAGACTGGCTTCCCAGCCGTTGCGCTCGGCGGAGGCACGGAGCTTTTCGAGGGCGCGGTTTTGAATCTGCCGTACGCGCTCCTTGCTGATGCGGAGCAGATGGCCGATCTGACGCAAGCTGTGCGTGCCGTTGCCGCTCAGGCCGAAACGCAAATCGAGCACTTTGCGTTCGCGGGCCCGCAGGTTCTCCATGAGAAACTGCAATGCCTCCTGGCGCTCGGCGTTCTGCTGTTGCATGGCACTGTCGTTGTCCGGCATCGCCTCGGTGAGTTTGAAATCGCTGTCGTCGTCGAGAACGGCGTTGAGGGAGACGGGCGTGCGTGTGGCTGTTTGCAGATGGGTCAGGTGATCGAGGCTGCTGCCGGTGCGTGCGGCCAACTCTTGCGGGCTAGGCAGGTGCTTGCCGCCGTGGGCCAGCGCCTCAGATTCCTGTTGAAGCAGGCCAAGCTCCTGTAAATGGTGCGGCGACAGGCTGACCAGATGGCTCTGACGGGCGACGGCGATCTGCAACGTTTGGCGAATCCACCAGGTTGCATAGGTGGCCAGACGGGTGCCGTGGCTGACATCGAAACGGTCGATGGCTTGCATCAGCCCGCAGACAGCTTCCTGGAGCAAATCTTGGTAGCTAAGGGCATGGTGGCGGAAGCGTTTAGCGACGTGGGCGGCCAGGCGGATGTTGGCCGAAGCCAGACGATGTTTAAGATGAATGTAGCGGTCATGCAAGCGACGAACTGCCACAACCTTGCGGGCTTCGTTGTCGCAGTGATCGCGGATGAATTGAGCCATGGGCCAAGGCTCCAGGGCGGGGCGATGCTGGCGGAGGCGAGAGAAGTTGCGGATGAGCACCCGCACCAGTTCGCTCTTGATCTCCCAAAAGTCGGCGAGCAATTCACGCTCCTCTTCCGGAGTGAGCAAATCCGAAGAGTAGATTGTGGTGATAGGTGGCGCCACAGGGGTCGTCTCTTCGGTCCTGGTTTGGCGCTTCCGGCGTCGCGTCTTCATGGCCGTCTTTCCCTTCCCTACATCTAGAGGCTGTATCGAAACTCGTCCCCAAAAATAACAACAACTTGCTGCCGCTCCCCACGAGCGACAACAAAAGCTACCCCCCTGCCCCAATCCGCCGAGCAACGCGAGCAGCCTGCGCTGGCAACGGCAGGGGACCGGTTCGTCTCACGGCACGGTCGCAGTCCAGGATACAAAGAAAACACGCCGTCCCTGGAGGGCCGTTAAAGTAAAGCACGAAAGTCTCATCCGTGAATGCGGCCCGGCGCAGGCCAGCGTACGGGGCATCTGGACGCGGACTCTACCGCAGAGGAGAAAACCACCTGGTTTCGGCTCGCCATCCCTTGCGTCCGTTGGCGGGCGTTCGGGGTGGGTCCTCCCTGTTCTTCCTAACGTGCCGCGTTATTGTAAAGTCCCGGTGACGCCATATCAAGATTTTTTATTGAATTTGCCCAAAAGATTTTTGGGAACGCTTCTTCTCACGCTGCCGATCAGACGCCTTGCGATCCGAAAGCGGAAGCAGTGGCAGAGACACCGTTGCTTCCGCTTCCGGATCGTCTGTTTGGCTTTCCCAGCAAAGCAAGCTAAAATAGCTTTGCCCTCTTTTTCGACACTCAGGTGCGCCGGTTGGCCGCCAGGAGACGCTCGTGAATGCCCAGAAGTGTTCGCTCCTGATTGTCGATGATGAGCCGTACATTCTGCCGGCCCTAAAGGCTCTGACGGCGGCGGAATTCAACGTCTATACCGCTGACAATGCGGAGGCAGCCCAGGCGGTTTTCGCGCACCATCCGATCGACGTGATTTTGACCGATTTGAGAATGCCGCATCAGAGCGGCATCCAGCTGTTGGAATGGGTCCGCCAGCACTATCCGCGCACCGTTCGGTTACTGATGACCGGCTATGCCGAGTTGGAAGATACCATCGATGCCATCAATCGCGGCCAGGTTTATCACTATCTGCTCAAGCCTTGGCGTCCAGAAGAACTGCTGCAAATCCTTCGCAATGCTGCCGAAAAACGCTTGCTGGAACGCAGCCGTGATCAATTGCTCGAGCAGTTGCGGCAGCTCAACAGCGAGTTGGAACAGCGCGTCCTTGAACGGACGCGCGCTCTGCAAGAGGCCAATCAACTGCTGGAACAGCGTGCCCGCGAACTGGAACATTTGGCGCTGACCGATCCGCTGACCGGCCTTCTCAACCGCCGCGCCATGGAAGAGCTGGCTCGCTTCGAGCTGAAGCGCCATGCCCGCTATCCAGGCGCTCTGACGATCGGGTTGATCGACATCGATCGCTTCAAAGAGATCAATACGCGCTATTTGCTACCGGGTGGCGATGAGGCGCTACGGGGGCTGGCGCGCATTTTGATCAATTCCCTGCGCGAGGTAGATTCGGTCGGCCGCATCGGTGGCGACGAGTTCCTCGTTATCGCCCGGGAGACGAACGAGGAAGGGGCCAAACGGCTGGCCGAGCGAATCCGCGCTACGGTGGCAGCCACGCCCATTCCCTACCGCAATCAGACTATCCACATCTCCGTCAGCGTCAGCTTTGCTGTGGCCGAGGCCGATGTGCCGGTCGAATTCGACACCATGTACCGCGTGGCTGCCAGCGCCATCAGGGACGCTAAAGAAAATGGACGCAACTGCTTCTCTGTGAGCCGCGTCTCGGCCCTGCTATCCGCCCAAGATGACGGCGGCTAGCGGAGCCAGCAGTTGCTGTGCCGCGTGCCGGGTCTGTCCCGCCAGACGTACCAATTCGCCGATCAGCTGGGGATGACGCAGTAGCTGCGCGGCCAGCCGCGGGAGAGAGACGCGCTGCTGGCGCAGCAGACCGACCAGATGAGGGGAAAGCGCGGTTTGCCCATCATCGGAGATGACACGCAGACAGGCAAACGGAACATTGTGGTGATGGCAGAGGCGGGCAACGACGGCACTTTCCATGTCCACAGCGAGCGCCTCATACTGTCGTCCCAGGCGGCGTTTCTCCTGCGGATCGCTCACGAGCTTCGGCATCGTGAGCAATCGACCGGCGGCAATGGCCCGATCTGTCCATGCAGGCGGTTGAAACGCCGGCCAACGCTGGCCTTGGGCATCGATCACTTCGGTTGCCAACACGAGATCGCCGACACGCTGTTCCGCCTGGAGCGCTCCAGAAAAGCCGGCGGATACCAGCAAACGTGGCCGATACGGTATGCCCCCGAAGCGCGGACCACTCAGACACCAGCGCAAGGCCGTTTCCATCGCCGCCGCGCCGATGCCGGTTTCTAGCATCACACTGCAAAAGGGGTCCGGACGCGTTTTCCCCAAGGACGCGTCTGGACCTCTTTTCCTTCTTTCACCCCGAAACTGAGCACAGCAAGGAGCGTCGCAGAAGCGCTGCTGCAAGCGATAGGTACGCCGAAAGTACATCGATTCACGGCGCAAGGTGAAGACGATACAGGGGACCGTAATCGCTGGGGCCGCCGGTGTTAACTCAGTTGCCATAGCAGCATTTTCAGGCTATCGCCCATCTGTTTATTGACGCCCAGGGCCGCAGACGGTTCATACCCGCAATGGACCAGGCAATGTTCGCAGCGCGGATCTTTGCCGTAGCCGTACTTGTCCCAGTCGGTGTTTTCCATCAAATCGTGGAAGGTCGCGTGATGCTCGTCGGTGATAAGATAACACGGCCCTTTCCAGCCCTTGACGTTGCGCGTCGGATTGCCCCAGGCGGTGCAGGTCAGTTCGCGCTTGCCGCTGAGAAACTCCAGATAAACCGGCGAGGACATCAGGCGATGTTTGCGCAGCAGTTTCTCCGCTTCCCGAAACTTGGCGCGAATGTCGTCGCGCGTCAGGAATATTTCCGCCGCCCCCTTGGGATTGGTCTCGTGGACTGCCGTGTAGCCGTAGGCCGGCGACAGCATGAAGCCATCGACGTTCAGCTTCGTTAGATAGGCAAATAAGCGATCGATCTCATCGAGATTGGTTTCCTTGTAGATAGTGGTATTGGTACAGACGAGGAAGCCGGCCCGCTTGGCGGCGATGATGCCATCGATGGCAGCCTTGAAGACGCCCTTGCGTTCCACAGCCAGATCGTGTGTCTCTTCCAGGCCGTCCAGATGCACGTTGAAGAAAAAGCGGTTCGTCGGTCGAAACTCATGCAAGCGCTTTTGAATGAACATGCCATTGGTGCAGAGGTAAATATGCTTGCGCCGCTTGAGGATGCCGCGCACCAGGGCGCCGATTTCAGGATAGATGAGCGGTTCACCGCCACAAATGCTGACAATGGGTGCGTCGGCCTCATCGACGGCTTGCAGGCATTCGGCGACGCTTAGTTTCTCCTTGATGGTCTGCGCATATTCACGGATACGGCCGCAGCCGGTGCAGGTCAGATTGCAAGCGTGCAGCGGTTCGAGCATCAACACCAATGGAAAACGCTTTTGCCCGGCCAGCTTCTTGCGGGCCATGTAACCGACCATGCTCGTCGTCAAACTCAGCGGAAAACGCATGAATTCATTCCTCCGAAGAGAGCGAACCGCCAAGGCGCCAGGAGCGCCAAGATAGAGAGATAAAAATAATCAAAATATCAAGTATAATACGCTATCGATGCTTCTTCCTCGGAACGCCCGTTGGCGAAGCTCTGCTTCGTCTCTTGCGTTTTGGCGGTTTGTTGATAGCGTGCCAGCGCCATGAGCGGGAAGTACAACCGATAAAGGTGATATTTCAA
>JAJPHU010000113.1 GCA_021325115.1 Planctomycetota bacterium
CCGTTCGTACCCTGCCGGAGCGCGCCCTGGAGCTGCTGCGTCGCACCGGCAATCCCTTTCGCAATTACTTCGCGCGCCATCCTGATGACGAGGTGTGCGCCCTTTATCATGTGCCGGAACTGTTCGTCCGGGAGCGCGAACAGCTCCTTAGCGTCGTCGATCTCTATCGCTACGCACCGACGACGCACTCTGAGGTCGTACCGGTGTTGGGCAGCAGAGGATCCGGCAAGACGCACCTGTTGCACTCGATCAAGCATGGCCCGGACGGCGCCTGGCAGTTGTTGGTTACGCCCGGTACCTATCAGCGCGACACCGATTTCCTGGAATATCTGCTTTTCCAGCTCATCGACACGCTGCTCGGCGGCGGCAAGCAGAAGAATACTCGGCCCCTGGAATATATCGGCGAACAGCTGGTTCGCCGCCTGCTCCGCGACGCCCTGACGAACTTGTCGGCGCAGGAGCGGCTCGATCTGTTCCCTGCGCCGGGGCTGGGGCGCTGGGCACGGCGGCTGGGACTGGGCAGCTCGCAAGCACAGGAACGAACGCAATGGCTGATCGACAACCTGACGCGGCCGTGTCCTCTGCCGTTCCAGGCTGGCGGCATTCTTCGCGCCTGCAGTGAAGCCGGCATCGAAACAGTCAAGGCGTTCGAGTTGGTCTGCGCTCACATCAGCCGTATTGAGAAACACGACACCGCCGGCCTGATGCGTCGGCACATTCTCGATGGCCTCGCCCGCGCCGTGTTGCTGCACGATGAATCCGAGCTGGCCGGCTTCCTGACCTATGGCTTTGCCGAACTGGATTTTCACGTTCGACCAACACGCCAGGATCTCGTGCTGGCCCTGTTCAAGTCGATCATGCAGGTGCTGCAGGAGCTGAACATTCCGGTAGTAGTCGCTTTCGATCAGCTGGAAGACCTGCTGTTGGCCCGCCGCAGCGATGACAGTCATCGCACTGCCGAGAGCTTCTTTGCCGGCATTGTGCAAGCAATGCACCAGATCGACGGCATCAGTTTCCTCATCTTCGCCGAGCGTGGCCTGTGGAACCGTTTCGTTCCGTCGCTGGACGGCTACATCCGTGATCGTCTCAACAATCCAATCCACCTGCCCAATCACGGCACCATCAAGACGCTGCGTCTGGAAGCGCCGCCGTTGGATCTGGTCCGCCGCATCGTCGAGGCCCGCTTGCGTCCGGCTCTGGAAAAGCTGACTGATGGCGCCGACTTATCACCGATCTTTCCCTTCACCGAGGAGCAAATCGCCCTCGTCGCCCGCACCGAGCCAACGCTGCGCGACATGCTCCAACAATTCCGCCATCTGTTCGATCGCGTCGTCTATGGCACCGAAGATGACAAGGCGACAAGACGGCAAGGCGACAAGACGGCAGAGGAAACAAGTCCGACCTCTGAGGAGCGGATACCGGTAATCGCCGATCTTCCTCCGGAAGTGAAATCGGTCATCGTTGTCGAATCCTCGCCTGCTTCGCCCTCGGATTGTTCCATGGAAAACATTCCCATGGATGCTTCTGTCACCTTATCACCTTGTCACCCTGTCACCTTGTCATCTTTGTGGGAC
The DNA here is from genome assembly GCA_021325115.1 of Planctomycetota bacterium. Taxonomy (GTDB): domain Bacteria; phylum Planctomycetota; class Planctomycetia; order Gemmatales; family Gemmataceae; genus JAJPHU01. The sequence continues at coordinate 1,575 of JAJPHU010000113.1, forward strand.
CAGGCATTACGGGCAGCACGGCGTAAATTGGAGCCGGAAGGTGCATTGACAGGTGCGACGCGCGAATTGCAGTCCGGCCTGGGAGCACTTCTACAGCTGTGCTATGAGCATGGCGTCAAGGTGGGACCGTGGCGGCTGCATCATGTCGTCCCTGAATGGACGTTCGGTGAGCATCCGACCTACGGCGTCATGACCATCGCTCATTGGGTTTGCAAGGATGGCCAGCCGTGGAAGGTCGGCATCGGTCTGTTCCTCGGCCGCGGTCCTGCCAAGCCGCGCGACTTGAGCACCAAGCTGTCCGCTCTCGAAGTCGAGCCGAGTGTCATCGACCACTTGATCCTGTTGCGGCCGGAAGATGATTTAACTCTGTCGGGCAAGAGCAAAGCGCTGTGGCAAGAGTCCGAGCGACGCGGCCGGCACGCTCGTTTGGAGCCTGTATCGCTGGACGGCTTCGCCGCGCTATCGGCACTGCCACGCTTCGTGGCTAGCCTGACTGAATCATTACCAGAGGGCCAACCGTTGCCCAACCTCGCCGATCTTCTGCAAGAGAAATGCGAAAAGCTGCTCGAACAAGTCTGCATGCCGGTTCAGGGTTGATAAAGTAAAATCACCTGAGCGGAGGGCGTCAGTTCCCTGAGCGAAGTCGCAGAGGGCTGCTGCCCCCCTGCTCAGGATGACTTGTAACACTCCCTGAGATTTCGCTCCCCGGGCGGACGCCCCTTACTCAGGATGACTTGTAACACACCATGGACCATTCTCTTGCCGCGCCGCCTTTATTGTCGCCGGAACAAGCCCGCGCCTGGTGGTATGGACTCATCAATTTCGAGCAGCGCACACCGCGCGCCGATGATCTGAAACTGGAACACATGCGTCGCTTGTTGGCCCAGTTGGGCAATCCGCATCAACGGCTACGCATCGTTCACATCGCTGGCAGCAAGGGCAAGGGTTCCACCGCAGCCATGCTCGCCTCCATCTTGCGGCAGGCGGGTTATCGCACCGGCCTGTTCACTTCACCGCATCTGTGCCGCGTCGAAGAACGCTTCCAGGTGGACGGCCAAGCCATCAGCACGGCCGAACTGACAACGCTGCTGGATGAAATCCGTTGCTGTGCGGAGGCCCCCCTACCTCAGCCCTCCTCCACCAGAGGGGAGGGAGAAAATGGCCCCCTCTCCCCTGGTGGAGGAGGGCCAGGGTGGGGAAGAGGCGTGCCGTACACTTTCTTCGAAGTCGCCACGGCAGCGGGTTTCCTGCATTTCGTGCGCCGGCGTGTCGAGGCCGCGGTGGTGGAGGTCGGTCTGGGCGGCCGGCTCGATTCCACCAACGTTTGCCAGCCGCTTGTCTCCATTATCACCAGCATCAGTTTCGATCATACCCACTTGCTGGGCGACCGCCTGGCCGCCATCGCCGCCGAGAAAGGCGGCATCATCAAACCAGGCCGCCCGATCATCAGCGGGGCAACCGTCCCCGAAGCGCGGGCGGTGATCGAGCGCATCAGCCGGGAACGCCGCGCCCCCTTGCGCCAACTCGGTGTAGATTTTCGTTACGCCTACACGCCAGGCCATGTGACAGCGACGCAGACCCAGCGTTCGTACGTCTCCGTAGTCACTCCGTACCGCCGGTGGCCAGAGCTGGAATTGAACTTACTGGGCAATCATCAGGCAGCCAACGCCGCCGTGGCTATCGCTTGCGTCGAGGCGTTGCAGGTTGAAGGCTGGCACATTCCGGATACGGCTGTCGCCGCGGGCTTGGCTGAAGTATCCTGGCCGGCGCGATTGGAAGTGGTTTCGCGCCGACCGCTGATCGTTCTCGATTGCGCTCACAATGTTGCTTCGGCCTTGGCCTTGGTAGAGGCCTTGCAAGCCTCGTTTCCACCGGCGCGAAGGCTGCTCATCTTCGCTGGCAGCAGCGACAAGGACTTGGCCGGCATGTTCCGCGTCCTCGCCCCGCACTTTGCCCACGCCTTTCTGACGCGTTACACCGACAATCCACGTAGCGTTTCTGCTGAACGCCTGGCCGAGCTGCTCCGGGCCAACAGCAACCTCCCGGCCACGCTCTATCCCACACCAGCCGACGCTTATCAGGCCGCTCGCGCTGCCGCCGCGCCAGACGATGTGATTGTCATTACCGGCTCCGTCTACTTGGCCGGCGAGTTGCGGCCCTTGCTCGTCAGCGGATAGGGAACCTGTAAAAGATACCACGGAGAAATCATCATGCGCGTTGCAGCGGTTCAACTCACATCCACAGCGGATCGAGCGCGAAATCTGGAAATCGCAGCGAAACACATTGCCGGAGCAGCTGGCGACGGCGCCCGGTTGATCGTGCTACCGGAAATGTTCAACGTCCTTGGCGCTGCCGAGGTGTTGCGCGCCAGCGCGGAACCGTTGGATGGACCGAGCCTCCGTTGGGCCAGCGAACAGGCGAAGCGTCATAACATTTGGCTCGTGGCCGGCAGTATCATGGAGTACGTCGAGGGACAAAAACGGATTTTTAATACTTCTTGTGTCTTCGATCCTGAAGGTGTGCGACGCGCGGTGTATCGCAAGATTCACTTGTTCGATTGCGATGTGCCCGGCGCCAGTTATCACGAATCGGCCACAGTGATGCCGGGCCGCGACATTGTTGGCGCCGAGGCCGATGGCGTGCCCCTGGGACTGGCAATCTGTTTCGATCTGCGTTTCCCGGAACTGTTTCGCATTCTCGCCCTGGATGGTGCGCGATTCATTGCGTTGCCTTCCGCCTTTACGGAGCGTACCGGCCGCGATCATTGGGAAGTGCTGGTGCGGGCGCGAGCCATCGAGAATCAGGTGTTTGTCATTGCGGCCAATCAGGTGGGTGCGTCCACGTCGAAATTGCGCTGGTTTGGCCGATCGATGATTGTCGATCCTTGGGGTATCGTGCTGGCGCAAGCGCCGGATCGGGAATGTTCCATCGTCGCCAATCTCGATTTCGCCGAACAGGACCGCATCCGCGCTGCGCTGCCCAGCCTGGCCAATCGCAGACCCGAAGCATATGGATGACGAAGAATCACCAATCGACCACGGACTCATCGTCGGCGTCGTATTCCTCACGATTTCTCCAATCGTGATCGATTTTATCTGCAATGGCTTGTTCGTCCAACTCGATGCCGAGGCCCGGTCCTGTCGGCAAATCGAGATAGCCCTTGCGCAGCGTGAACGGCTGTTTGAGATAGCCGTCACCGAGTGTGACTTGCTCCTGGGCGAGGAAGTTCGGGATCGACGCAGCCAGCTGTACACCAGCGGCCAGAGCAATGGGGCCGAGCGGGCAGTGCGGGGCGATGGCAGCATAGTATGCCTCGGCCATGCCAGCGATGAGACGACATTCGGTGATGCCGCCGGCGTGGCACAGGTCCGGCTGCAAGATTGTCGCCGCTTTCTTCTCCAGAACTTCGCGGAAACCCCATTTGGTGAAGACACGCTCGCCGGTGGCGATCGGCAGGTGCGTGCCGCGGGCGATCTCGGCCATGATATCGTGGTTCTGGACCTGGCACGGCTCTTCAATGAACATCGGTTGATATGGCTCCAGCGCCTTGATGAGCAGCTTGGCCGTGGCCGGGCTGATCGCTCCGTGGAAATCGATAGCGATATCCACGTTGTCGCCGCCGGCCTTGCGCAGCTCGGCGAACTTATCGGCGATGTGATGGACCTCCGCAGGGGTCTCGACATAGCGCGCCGGTCGCCGCTTGGCCGGGCCTGTCTTGAAGGCGGTGAAGCCTTTATCCTTCAGTTCTTTCAGCTTTTCCGGACTGCGGGCATGGGCATAGACCCGGACACGCTGCCGCGTCGGCCCGCCGAGGAGTTCGTAGATCGGCACGCCCAGTGCCTTGCCCTTGATGTCCCATAGGGCGATATCGATGCCGCTGAGCGCACTGGTGAGAATGGGGCCGCCGCGATAGAAGGCATGACGGTAGATGGCCTGCCAATGATGGACGACCTGGCGCGGATCTTTGCCGATGAGATACGGCGCGATTTCTTTGACGGCCTCGGCACAGGTCTTGGCCCGGCCCTCGAGGATTGGCTCGCCCAATCCGGTGATGCCGGCGTTGGTATGGATTTTCAAAAACAACCAGCGCGGCTTGACGAGAAACGTTTCGAGCTTGGTGATTTTCAGCGGCTCCCTGGCAGCAACGGGGACATCCTTGCGGCGTTCCTCAGCGCGTTCGGTACCGGATAGCATGGACACTCCCAGCCCGGCCAATCCCCCAGCGAGCACAGTACGGCGATTAGCAATAAAACTACTATAAACATCCTTCATATGAATGTTTTTCATGGGAACATGTCCTTATGAGGCCCGCCACAGGTCGATGGGCTTGCCGACTTTCCGCGGCTGGTAGGGCCAGTCGATGCGCTTGCCTGTACCGGCTGATTCGTAGGCCGCGTAGATGATCTTCAACACCTCGCGACCGTCTTCACCTGTCTCGATCGGCGTCTCTTTGCCCTGCACGCAGCGGGCAAAATGGGCGATTTCCTGTGGGAAGCCGTAGTTCCAGATCTCCTCAAACATGGTGAAGGTGTAGCCTTTCGTCGTGGCAGCCTTCTCGACGGCGTAGCCGTAGCCGGTTTCGCTGTAAGTCAACAGGGCACTGCCACGCAGCAGGTCGGCGCGCGTGAAGCCGCTTGAGCCGTAGATTTCGCAGCGATCATCCACACCGCCCGTCTTGGCCCAGCTGTTCTCCGCCAAACCCACCTGGCTCGTCTCGTATTCGACGATGCACAAGCTATGGTCTTCGCCGCGCGTCTTGTCGGAGTGGACATAGGTACCCAGGGAAGCGCAAACGCTCTTGACCTTTGGTTTGCCGAACACCCAACGGGCGAACTCGATGGAATGACAGCCCATGTCCAGCAGTACGCCGCCGCCGGATTGATTCACGTCCCAGAACCACGGCGAATGGGGCCCGAAATGCTCCTCGCTCTGTTTGACCAAAAAGACCCGGCCCAACGCTCCTTCATCTACCAGTTGCTTGGCCCGCACATACTTTGGGGCGAAGCATAGCTCCTCCGCGTACATCAGCAGCACGCCGGCCTGCCGACAAGCCTCGATCATGCGATCGGCCTCCTCCAGGGTCCGACACAATGGCTTCTCGCAAAGGATATGTTTGCCGGCTGCTGCTGCATCCAGGCACGCCTGAGCATGGAGATAGTTCGGCAGGGCAAGCGTAACGAGTTGGACTTCCCGGAGCCGGAGCAGCTCACGGTAGTCCTCGAAGGCATGAGGGATGCCTCGCTCTTGGGCGAAGCGGCCGGCCTTGCCCGGTGTTGGCGAGGCGACGGCAATGATTTCCACTTCCGGCACCATCCGCGCCGCCGCTGCGTGGAGATCTGCCACAAACCCCGTCCCGATTAGCCCGATCTTTACCGTACTCATGACCGCTCCGATAAGATCTGCCCATCTTCGTTCCGGTCCGGAAGCGTATACAAGAGACTATTCTTCGCTTACACTTCCAACTAGGATTGCAAGATAGCATAGCAGATAGCGGCTGCGACGCCAGCTTCGCGTTTTCCACGCTGCGAGCCAGCTACGAACGAAAGGGCACGCTGCCAGCGTGTCTGAAAATGGGCACGCTGGCAGCGTGCCCTACAGTTTGGTCCGCCAGCACTTATCCTTGAGGACGGGTAAAAAACGATTTCTTACAAAGGTCTATAAGCAGCGAAACAGCTGTCGGTCTCCCATAATTTGACTTCGACCACCGGAAAACCCTGCTGGGCGACGAACTCGAAAATCAGCCGGGCGATGTTCTCTGCCGTCGGGTTCACGTCCATCACAAACACCGGCTCGCCCTGTTGGCGCAGAGAGGGCAAGATCGGATCGTCGCGGTGCAGCAGCATTTTGTGATCGAGGTGCTCGTCGATCCAGGCGCCAACGACGCGCTTGAGACGCGAGAAATCCATGACCATGCCGAGCGGATCGAGCGTTTCAGCTGACAGCGTGATGACGGCCTTACCGTTATGTCCGTGCAGGTGGCGACATTTGCCCTCGTAGTTGAGCAAGCGATGGCCGTAGCAAAACGCGATCTCGCGGGTCACGCTGAACATTCTTCCTCCCTCAAAAAGTTCTGAGCTCTGAGGCTCAGCACTCAACCCTCAGAACTTTGGTAAACCGTCGGATCGGGGCAGCCGGCGCGGAGAAAAGCGTTGCGGCGCTCCGCGCATTTATTGCAGGCACCACAATGTCGGCCGTCAATCGGTCTCATGCACGAGAAGGTCCATTGCAACGGCAGGTGCCGGCCACGCTGGAGCACTGCCTCTTTGTGCAGACCGAGATAGGGCTGTACGACTCGCACTGCCCCGCCGATGGCCTGATTGACAATCGTCTCGTAGTCGGTGAAGAAAGCCGGCGTGGCATCGGGGAATGGATTGCTCTCCAAAGGCGCCAGGGCCAACTTGGGTACGCCGTGCAGATGGCACCACAACATTGCCTTGGCCAGTAACAGGACGTTTCGTCCCGGCAGATATACGGCAGAATCTGGCGTTCCTGCCTTTGGCACATCAACCCCCGTTAAGCTCCAATGTTCGCCGTACAGATCCGCAGCCGGCATGTCCAGCACAGTCAGCGAGCGCAGGGCTGGCGTGCGCACGGCGTCGAGAAAACGGCGCAGGTGTTGCAGCTCCGTCTTCTCCCAGAAGAGACCGAACTGAACGTAGAGCGGCCAAACGGCAGGATATTGGTGAAGCGACTCGGCAAGGAGGACGGCACTATCCAATCCTCCGCTGACAAGAACAGCGAGTGGACGCGAAGCATCGGCAGCAGCGGAAGAGCGAGGCATCAGTGTCATTATATTATGAGCCGGAAGCGTTAGCGACAGCTGCGCAGCTGTCACTAACGTTTCCGGCTCGTTGTTCCTCTCGGTTTATTTAGCACGACCTGCACCCGTGCTGCGGTGGAACAACAGATTTGGGCCATTCGCGCGTTGACCGTGTGCGCCCACCCTCCTTATGATGTACAACGATTGCCCACAGGAAGGAGGATGCGTCATGGCCGGCCTTGACGATTTTGCTGACATTATCAAGCGCAACGAGCCGCTGGCTCCGTACTTGTATTTGAGGGTAGGCGGGCCAGCCGAGATGTTAGTACAACCGCGCTCGCGTGAGGAATTATCGCGCTTTGTACGATACTGTTTTGCGGAACGAATACCGCTGCGTGTGCTGGGCAGCGGCTGCAACCTGCTGGTGCGCGACGAGGGCGTCAGCGGCGCCGTCTTGCGGCTGAGCGAACCCGCCTTCACTACCATCCGCGTCGAGGGCAACCGCGTTCAGGCAGGCACCGGAGTGGCTGTCTCCAACTTGATCGCGCAAGCGGCTCAGCATGGCTTGGCCGGCTTCGAAACATTGGTGGGCATTCCTGGCAGCGTCGGCGGTGCCCTGCGCTGCAATGCTGGCGATCGCTACGGCGACATCGGCCAGTTCGTCCGTCAGGTCGAAGTCATGGACAGCAGCGGCAACACGCAGATCCGCGAACGCGATGAGCTGCGTTTTGGTGAACATGCCAGCAATCTCGATGATCCGGTATTGCTGACGGCTTGGTTTCAACTCGAAGCGGACAGCCCCGATGCCATCGTCAAGCGCATGCGCAAGGCGTGGATTGCCCGCAAGGCGTCGCAACCGCTCAGCTTCCAAGCGGCGGCGCGCATCTTCAAGGATCCGCGCGGCTTGCGGGCTGCCGCCCTCATCGAACAGACGGGGCTGGCCCGTACGCGCGTTGGCGGTGCCGAAGTCAGCGACCGCGACGCCAATTACTTTATCGTCCACCCCGGCGCCAGTACGCGCGATGTGTTACGCTTGATTGACCTGGTGCGCAGCCGAGTCCAGGAGCGCTTCAACGTGACGCTGGAACAAGAGATCACGGTCTGGTAATGGTCAGCCGCGAGCCACAGGCGAGCGCACTTGCCTGTGGCTCGCAGCCAAACGAGGAGGTGATTGTCATGCAGAAATGGATCGTGCAGGGGTTGGTGCCGATCCTGTGTGGGTTCACTGTGGTGCTGACCGTGATCGGCGCGGGGCGAGCGGCCCGCGCTTCTCTGCACGATCGGACGGCGTATCGCCTCGCTTTTGCCGACATTGATTGTCAGCCGCCCGAAGGCGTGGAGCGCGTTGTTTTCCTGAATGAAGTGCGCTCGCTTGCTCGCCAACCGACGGCATTACACTTGCTTGATGAAGATTTGACCGCCCGCTTGCATCGCGCTTTTCTTGCGCATCCATGGGTGGAATCGGTACGCCGCGTGACCATCAACCAATCTTTTGTGCATGTTGAGATGGAGTATCGGCAAGCCGTCCTCACGGTCCCGCCAGCGGATGGTGGGTGGCGGCTGGTCGATCGCCACGGTATTCGGCTGCCGGAATCGACAGTGCAGCCGCATTTGCCCGTTCTTATCACAGAAGTAGCTGCTCCGGCGGGTCCAGTCGGGAGCCTTTGGAGTGATGTGCGTGTCGCTGCTGCTGCCAAAACCGCCGCTTTTCTGCAGTCGCATTTGGCTCGACTGGATCTCAAAGATAGCCAGGTGGAGATAATCGAGGGGGAAATGGTGTTTTTTAAACCTGGGGTTCGCATCGTCTGGGGTCATGCTCCAGGGCAAGAAAAAGAGGGCGAAGCGCCGGCGCAAGTGAAGCTGCGGCGCTTGCTTGATTATCAACGGGAACATAATGGTTTGGAGAGTCTGGAGCACGATGTTCGTTTGGTGGCCTATCAGGGCCACTTCCCGCTGTTATCCGACAGGCCGCGGAATACCCTTTCTCTTTCGTCGCGGAACTGGCGGAGTTGCTTCAATAATGCGAAGCCGCCACCGGCCGCTTCATCACGGTGATTTGACCGTGGCAGCGGTGGGCGGAGCGGGACGCGGCCCCGAAAGCAGTACAGACATGGCCGCTGAGAGCAGGACCACAATCAAGAACAAAACAACAATCAGACGCAGCCTCCGCGAGCGGTTGTAATTCAAGAGGGCGTCAATTTCCTCTTGATCGCCGGTTTCGATGGCGCTTTGGAGATTGCACTCATAGCGACCTTCGGGGTAATCGCCGGCCTTCTCCTCGGTGATGTAGTGTTCATATTCCGTCTCGGTGGCTCGCGGCGTCACCACGGCGTCAAACTGATGGGCGTTGCGAAATGCGAAGCTGGCTGGCCACAGTTTGGCTCGCTCGCTGGTCGGCAACAGCGCCCACAAGCTGCGGAGGATCGCAGCATCGGGAGCGGAGCGCTCAAAGACAAGTCGGCCGCCATCCAGGAGGATTTGCGCCCCGCCGAGCAAGGTGGCGCTGTAAGGAACATTCAGTATCTTCTGAAGCATCGCCACAGTTCGCGGCGGCGGCATTCCACCGCTCCAGGTCAGCGAAGGCAGCTCGCCGCGTGCCAGCCAAGGCGGCGGGAATTGCTCAGCGATGAAAAAAGGATCGCCACCCAATTCCTCGTAGAGCAAACGCGACAGGATGAGCAGATAGAAACTGAGCGCGCCGGGCTGACCGGTATCATCGGCCCCTTGATCGGCGGCCTGTACAATAGCGACGTGATGGCGACCAAACGGCCGAGCAAACACACAGCCTGGGCAAGCGATACCAGCCGGCCGTTCGCCGAAGCCGGCACACAACCGCTCTGCCTCCGCCAACCAATCATCGCGGAAACCTGGAGAGCGAGCCAGGAAACGATACTTGCCTGTACCCTGCCATCCGTAAATCGCTTGCTCGATCATGAGTGCATTTATACTCGATGGGGATAGGATGGACACCAACCTACAGCGCCAGGAAGGAACAGAGTTGCCCTTGCTGGCATTGCGAGTTGGTGTTAAGGGCTAGCGGACCTTTCTCCTCCCCCACCAGGGGAAGATTTGGGCGGGAGACGGAACTCCATGGCACACTTGCCCTTCTGTTCCCCTCCCTCCTGGTGGGGGAGGGAGGGGGGCGGTAACTCTAAGGTTCAGGCCTCAGGGGGAGCGCTGTATATTTCAAGTCATCCAGGTAAATCCTTACGATTTGCCCACCAATAGCCGGAGTGAATACACCAAAGCGGTCGAAGCGAGCACCTTGGCCCTTGATTCCTTTCTTCAAAGCGAGTGTCACAGACTCTTCGCCCAAGGTTACGGTAATGGCCCCATTACCCCTCTCTGCATTGGGGTCATAGACCAAGGACCAATTGTAGACCGTCCCCGGCGTGAGGACTGGCCCTGCGGCGGCCTGGCCGCGCGTTCCTTTGGCAGTGACAAAGGAGGGTTGGAAATAATGACCGATCCGCGTCGGTCCGCCGATGTGAACGCCAAGAAAATGCCCCGCTTGGGTAGGCGGCTTTTCCTTGTTCGCGCTATTGAACCACCCCAGATACATGTCCGAATCCGGTGCCCCTACCTTCAGCACGACCTTGCCGCTAGCCTGCAAACGATTGGCGAGGGATAGTGGACCAATGCGATCGGCATAGTAGGCATATGTGCCGGAACGCCAGAAAGTGCCGCCGAGTTCGCCCGGCTTGCCACCGGCATAATTGGTGTTGCTGAAGCCAAAATTGTGTGCGCCGGCAACATCGGTGGCCTTATAGGTACGATGATTACCAGAAGCGTCCCAGTTCGGTTCCTGAGCAAACTCTTCCGTGCGGCCATCATATTGGAGGTCGTCCAAATAAATTGAGAGACGGCCGCCAGCTTTCATCATGTTCATCAAGCCGAAGTGATCGAACACCGTCCCCTGCCGTTTGAAGCCTTCAGGCAGATCGACCGAGAATGTGGTTACGTTGGGAAAGCGTCGGCGTGCCTCCTGCTTGTAGTTTTCCGGCCAATCGGCTCTCTCCAACTCTCCCGGCTTATGGGCATCGCTTTGGAGGGTGAATGTGAATCGCCCGCGGCCATCGGCAGCTTGCGGATCATAGTCGAGCTTCCACCTGTAGCGGGTGCCATCGTTGCGAATCGGTGTGGGTCGAAACTTGCCGGGAAGGAACGGTGTGATGAACGTGCCGCACGATTGATTTTTTCCAGTAATCAGCCGCACGGCGAGCCGAGCGCCGCCAGGTTCGCCATCCATATCCAGGCCCAGCGAACTGACCGGCCGTCCGCCGCCGCCCGGCTGCTCGGCGCGGAAAAAGCCGAAGAAGATGCCGCTTTCTGAAGTGCTCTTCGTCAAGGCGAAAGTCCCGCTGGCGCTCAGTTTATCGTCGAGTGTCTTGTGGCCGATCTTGGCAGCATAATAGGCTGGCTCCGACGCCCGCCAGACTTGTCCTCCCATTTCGCCGGGCGCTTTCCCGGCGAAATGGGTTTTACTGAAGCCAAAATCCTGAACAATCGTTGGATATTCCTTGAGCACGATATGGTTGCGATGGCCCTCCCAGCCGGGATCGCGGTCGAACGATTCGCTTTTCATTTCCGCCTCCGACCGCTCTTCCATCGGAAGAGCACTGAAGAACACAGCCGGCAAGAACGTTGCGAGAAGGAGTGCGTGACATCTCGGTACCATGATGCTTCTCCTGAATCGTTTGTGGAAGCGCAATAGGGGCCGGTTATTGTTCCCTTATGAAACTCCGGTGAAAGCAGCAAGTTTCGGCTTGGAAAGAACAGAGAAGACAGGGGGAACAGAGGCGAAACCGCTCCTTAACGGACGCGGCTCCGGCTGCGCCGGGCGAATGGCAAGCGGCGCGGTTGCTCCAGGCGCTCGAAATCACGACAGAGCAGACGGATCGACTCGAATTGTGTATGTGTCTCTAGCACCAGCGGGGCGTCGGAAGGGATGCTGTCGTCCAACAAAGTGGCCAGACCGTAGCGTCTGCCGAAAGGCGAGACCACGCCCCATTCGCAATCGTGGAAAACCTCGGCGATTTCGCGGTCGTTGGCCAGACGCACCGGGCCGCCCAGATGCTTGGCCAACGTCTGGGTGTCCACGTGATGCGTCGCCGGCAGCACCGCCAACAAGTAGCCCGATGGTCCGGCCAGCAACACGGACTTGGCCACCTGACGGCCGGGCAGATGCAGATATTTGGCCCGCTTTTGCGCCGAATACGCCGGAGGATGCGGCAGCCGCTCGAAGGCAATCTGCTGTTCGGTCAGGTAATCGCTGATGCGCATTCCCGCCTCCCATTACCGACGCCACTGGCCCATTCTTCCGCGAGCGCTCCTGAGCAAATATAACAGCGAGAGGTCCGTCCGCTGAGGACCAAATGGCTCAGATCTCCTTTCTACGAGCCAAGCGAGAGATCGATTGTAACGTGTGTAACGGACATGGCGGCGCATCGAGGCTCAATCCGCAATCCCGGACAGAATTAAACTCAACGGAAATACCGCGTGTGTCTCTCGATTTTGGCACTCCAGCCGCTGGGAGGGAGAAGCAGAGCGAGCCAGCCAACTTTGCAGCCAGCTGGCGAATCTGGACAAGAGAGCACCTGCCAGGTAATCTCGCCGCTGCCAAAAGTGAGAGGGACACCCTGCACGGGAATGTGCCGCTGTGTCGCTGGATTTTAGCGCATAGGAGGGCTTTCGCTGCCTGAGTTACTCGCCGGATGGCCGACTCTTGGCCTCAGGTAGCGAAGACCATACCGTTCATCTGTGGGATCTGAGCGCCAGCGGGACCGAGATCGCGGAATTCAAACATCCCAACAGCGTTGAGGCGCTCGTCCTTCCTCCCAATGCCAAGGACCTCATCGTTGGCACCTCTCGGAGGGCTTTGTTCCTTTGGGATTTGGCGCAGAAGCATTCGGGGCTGCCTGAGCAGGGCCACCCAGGTGGAGTTCGCTACATGACTTGCACCGGCGATGGTCAAACGCTTGTCACCACAGGCTGGGACCAAACAGTGAAGATGTGGGATACCGGTACTCTGAAGCAACAATTTGTCCTTCCGAATGGCCCCTCTGCACAGCGCTGGCCCTCTTCCGCCGATACGACATCTCAGGATATCCGACCAGAGTCCCGAAAAGAACTCGCCTGTACGGCACTGGTTTTCTCTCCGGATGACAAGACCCTGGCAGTCGGCAATGAAGAAGGCATGACCCGATTGTACGATCGCGGCACAAGGGAACTGGTCGTAGCTATCGAGGGACGCGTACCGCTGTTCGCGCTGGCCTGGTCCCCGGACGGCCAGCTACTGGCGACGGGTCACGCTGATGGAACGATACGGCTGCATGAAGGGACCACGTCGCAAACCACGTTGCACGGCCATACCTGGACAATTTATTCTCTCGCCTTCACGCCGGACAGCCGCACCCTTATTTCCGGCGGTGCCGATGGCACCGTGCGCCTCTGGGATGTCGCCGGCAAGCGGGAGCGGCGCTGTTACCGTTGGCACACGAGTTGGGTGACATGTGTATCCGTCGCCCCAGACGGTATGACAGCGGCTGCCGGCAGCGCCGATCGTACCATCGTTATTTGGGACCTGGATGATCGATAATGGGGCCGTATCGCTTAATGGGCCAGTTGCAACGGCCGGCGGCCGGCGGCTGCTTCGTCTTGTCCGTTGGCAGGAACGTAATCTGGCGTGAGTGTGACAAGGACACACTTAAAGGCAGGCGTTTTCGAGTCGGGATCGGTAGTTGTCGGCACCAGCACATTCGCTTCTGGATAATACATTAAGGCATTGCCGGCGCGGATGTCGAATGCACGCACCAGAATTCCGGATATGGAGCCGACAGCACTACGCACAGTGACGCGTTGATTGACGTGCAAACCTAGCCGCTGGATGTCGGCATGATTCATCAAGATCACGTTACGCCGTTCTTGGCCGCGATAGATGTCCTCTTCTTCGTAAACGACCGTGTTGAACTGCCCCTCGGAGCGCACTGTCATCAATCGCAGTTGCTGCTCTGATCCGGCTGGCAACGGGATAGCGGGGATGGCGAACTGTGCCTTGCCTGAGGGCGTGGCGAAGCGCGGTGTGTGGAAGGTGCGGCCGGCGACGTGGAACTCTTCACGTGTCCTATCGAGTTCCGCAATCTTCTCGTAGCCCGGAATGATCTGGCCGATCATCTGCCGCAAGTGACAATGACTTGTCAGTGTTTTCCAGTCTACGGGACTTTTGTCTCTCAATACGCGCTCAGCGAGTGCGGCGATGATTTCTACTTCGCTGCGCGGTCCCTGATAGCGGCTGGGGCCGCCATCTGAAAGACGCACAAAATTGAACATGGATTCCTGTGTCGTTGCTTGCGGCTCTTCATCGCGCGCGCGCACTGGCAGGATCAGAGTCTGGCGTGCGCGGCCCCAGGCGTGGCCGGTGTTGAGCGTCGTGCTGAGATAGACGATCAGCTCCAATTGGGAGAGTGCCCGTGTGGCAAATTGGGCGTCGGGATTGCTGCCGAACAGGTTGCCACCCAGGCACAGCGCCGAGCGCACCTCGCCGCGTTCGGCCGCCTTCATACAGGCCATCGTGTCCAACCCCGGCCGCGCCGGCAACTTGACATGCAAATAGGTTTCTAGATTATCGAGGATTTTCTGCTTGAGCACCGGCGTCACGCCCATCGAACCGATGCCCTGGACGTTGCTATGCCCGCGGATCGGCAGTAGGCCGGCGCACGGCCGGCCGACCATGCCACGCAGCAGGGCGAGGTTGATGATCGTCTGCACGTTGGCGACGCCGTGCTTGTGGTGCGTAATTCCCATCGTCCAACCGAACACCGTCGACGGTGCTCGAATATACATATCAGCGATTTTGGCGATAGTCGCGCGGTCTACGCCAGAGCCACGCTCGATCGTCTCCCAGCTGGTGCCGAGAACATGCGTGCGATACGTTTCGAAACCTTCAGTCGCCTCGCGGAGGAAACGTTCATCGATGGCGTTCTGTTCCAGCACGATCCTGGCCACACCCGTCAACAGGGCAATGTCGCCGCCGATATGCGGCTGCACATACAGACTTGCTATTTTCGATCCGAAAAGCAGACTGCGCAGATCCGACGGCACGCGGAAATTGACGAGGCCGATCTCCTTCACCGGGTTGATGACGATAACATGTCCACCGCGGCGGCGAATGTTCATGAGCGTGCGCATCAGGCGCGGATGGTTCGACGCCGGATTGCCGCCGATAAGGACGAACAGATTGGTCTTTTCTACGTCTTCCAAAGTTACGGTCGCTGTGCCGGTGCCCAACGAGCGGCCCAGGCCGACGCCACTGGCCTGGTGGCAGTAAAAAGAACAATTGTTGACATAATTTGTCCCATAAAGTCGAGCGAATAGTTGCAGCAGAAAGCCGGCCTCATTCGAGGAGCGGCCGCTGGCGTAGAAAAAGTTCTGGTCCGGCGCTTGGCCGCGCAGCTGCCGGGCGACGCGCTCGAGTGCCTCTTCCCAGTCAAGGACGCGATAATGCGTATCCTCGGGTCCGGCGTACAAGGGGGTAGTTATGCGTCCGCACCATTCCAACTCGCGCGGTGTCAGCGTACGCAACTCAGCAATGCTGTAACGCTGGAAAAACTCCGGTCGCAGCCCTTTTTGCATGTCGGCAACCATCGCTTGCAGCGACTTTTTGCACACTTCCGGCCAATGGCCGGCCTCATTGCGCATACCGCCGGCCTGTCCGCCCATGCCCAGCGCACAGGTCTTGCAAGCGTTCTTGGAGCGCATCGCTTTCCACAGCTGCCACCAGCCTACCCGATTGGCCATGCGCAAAGTGTACCGAATTGCTGCCCAGCCGCCGCCGCTTTTCATCTGTTTCATCGTCGCACCTGTGATATAGCTGTCCGTTGTTTGTAGGTGATTGTATCACATCATCCTGCCGTCTCTCTTCTCGCGCCGATACAATGGCTTGTAGGGAGGCGCATAAAAATAGCGTATGCCTGCTAAGACAGAGAATGATAGACAATGGACCCACAGCAGCGAGCTTTGATTTCCGCTTTCCATGCTGCCGGTCAGCGCTGTGTTTTGGCCATAACCGGCGGCGGAACCGGGGCAGCGGCCTGGCTACTGGCGGTGCCTGGCGGCTCGCGCAGTGTGCTGGAAGTCGTCGTGCCCTACGACGAACGCAGCCTTGAGGAATTTTTGGGACAGCGCCCACATTCCTTTTGTGCGCCGGAGACCGCCCGTTGGATGGCCCGGCGCGCCCGCGAACGCGCGCGCTGGCTGGCTCCTGGTCAAGCGGTAGCCGGTATCGCCTGCACCGCCAGCTTGCGCACTGATCGCCCCAAGCACGGCGCTCATCGCTTTCATATCGCCATTCAAACGCTTCTGCATACGTCTACGTATTCGCTGACGCTCACCAAGGAAGCCCGTTCCCGCCAAGACGAAGAGCATATCCTTGATCTCGTCTTTCTCAACGCTGTGGCAGAGTCGTTGAACCTCGCCGAACGTGTGGACGTGCCGTTGTTGCCGGGGGAAGCGATTCAGACGGAGAAGCATCCTGCGGAGGATGCTTTGGCCGCGCTCGATGCGGCAACGCTTGCTGTAGTGTGCGTGGAGCGCGACGGACAGTTCCGTGTGGATGTTCCGCGTCCTCGATTGCTACTGCCGGGTTCTTTCAATCCTCTCCATGCCGGGCATATTAGCTTGGCAGAAACGGCAGCTAAGCTGACAGGCTCCTCCGCGGCTTTCGAGCTAACCATCGTCAACGCCGACAAACCGCCTTTGTCCGTTGAGGAGGCCCGGCGCCGTGTGGCTCAGTTCACCTGGAAAGCGCCTGTATGGTTGACGCGGGCACCGACCTTTGCCGCCAAAGCCGAATTATTCCCCGGAGCCGTATTTGTTATCGGTGCCGATACGGCGGAGCGCATTCTTCAGCCGCGTTTTTACGGCGGCAGCGAAGACGATCTCGATCGAGCCATGAACGAGCTACGCCACCGAAATTGCCAGTTCTTGGTAGCTGGCCGAGTCAACGTCGAAGGAAAGTTTATCGATCTCGATAGTCTGAATATACCGATGAAATACCGCGACCTATTCACCCCCATTCCTGCCAGCCGCTTCCGCATCGACTTGTCGTCTACACAGTTACGCGGCCGCTAGCTCTTCTCTGCCCCATCGACGACCAGAGAGCGCCGGCACGACAGACACGAAAGCTCCCACGTCTTTATCTGTGGGGCGAATCATTTAGGACGAAAGAAGTTCCTGTTCCCAGCATCATCCCTTTACCTGGAACAGGCAGGCCGGTTAAGACACAGTAAGGGAGATAGCAGCTTGCTCTACTCCGAGTTGAGTACTAATACAAGCTCTCCGCGAATTGATTTGGGAATATCCGTTCCGTCGATCAGTTGGCAGCCTGTCGAATCTACGAACACGTTGTCCAGGCAACGACCCCGCCCACCTGCGCCATGAACGGCCCCCTGGGCAGACGCTACTGTACGCTCTGGCGCCCGCTGCCTGAGCAATACGCATATAATTGCGACTTTTGCACTCTCATAAAAGTTAAGGTTAGAGGGCGTCTGGAAACCTGACTTGGCGCCGTGCAGGCGTTCCACTATCATCGGGGGCATGGACGCACGGAAGCACTATCTCAGCAACTTCACGGATCTCCAGTGGGACAACATCGAACATCTGCTCGTCAAGCCCAAATGCGGTAAAGGGAGGCAGTCACGCACCCGCGAATTGTGCAATATTATCGATGTCCTCTTTTACCTGGCCCGCAGCGGCTGTGCTTGGCGCATGCTGCCGCACGATTTTCCTCCGTAGGGTCTGGTCAGCCTCGATGAGCGTCCACACTGCCGCCGTTCATAGAAACGTTGAATTCTAGACGCCCTTTAAGAAAAATTGATCGTGCCCCATTTCTCTCCAGCGGGTAAGATACTGCCCACGCCCACTGGAGGGATTCGTATGTCTACCGAGTGGATAGAACTTTTCAGCGACTTCGAGCAAAGCCTCAACGAGTGGCTGGCCCGCGCCGTGGAGCCACCGTCCGTGCCGGCCCCGCATCCAGCTGAGCCGGCCATCCTGCATCTGTTCGAGGAACGTTTGAAATGCTTGCAAATGTATCTCGACAAGGCCGAACACGACGCCGAGCAAGCGGTGGCTCCCCTTACGAGCGACATCGAAGCCTTGCAGCAGTGGTTGAATGCGCTGAACACAGCCCGCACCAAGTACGGCGGAATACAACGTTTGTTCCCTGGCCGAGATAGTGAGCAAGTCCTGACGGAGAAGGCGAAGGACGCTGCTGCCTGACGATGCCCTGGTCCGACAACAAGGGAGCGATGAGGAACTCGAAATGCGCCTTCTCGGTGTTGATTGCCAGGACCAAGGTGATGTCGTCACGCATCCGCTCCGCAAACGCGGCCGGTACCGAGAGAGCGGGAACGCCACTGAACAAGTCCCTCCCGGCCAAATTCAGAGCGAATTCTTGGTGGAACTCTCAAGGACAACTCACGAAATACTATTTATGACCTCCTTAATCTCCTGCAATTGATGGTACACGACCAATCATCACGCGCATCCGTTGGCCGATACGCAGCGACGGCTGGCCTGGATCGATACTAACCAAACACTCGACCGTCCGTACATCGGTAAAAGCGGAGGGATCAAGAGTCGTGGGCCGGCGCTGTTCGTACCAGCCGGCGATGCGCTGGACCTTGCCATGCCAGATCGTCCCGGAGTGTGTGTCATCGCGGATCAAAGCCGTTTGTCCTACCTGGATGCGATCGACAAATTCTTGATCGACCTCGGCGCGGACCAACAGTGGTTCGTCCGGGGCGAAGCGCACGATCGGCTGAGCAGGATTGCCGGTCACGATGTCGCCGGCACCCACCGAGATATGCTGAACTGTGCCCGCCACCGGCGCCTTTACCAGGCACTCGTTGAGCTGGTGCCGCGCTTGATCGCGTTGAATTTGAGCCAATTTCAGCTGGACCTTCGCTTTGCGAACCGACAAGACGGGATCGATGGTTTTTAGCTCGGCGAGCTTTTCGCGCTCGGCGTATTCCTGTTGCTCCAGCGCCTTGACCTCGGCGCGTGTTGCAATTACTTCTTCACTGGTGATCACATTGTTTTTGAGCTGATCTTCTTTGTGCTGAAGTGTCTGGCGTGCGGCGTCGAGACGAAAGCCAGCGGCCCGCACAGCGGCTTGCTGTTGGGCCAGCCGCGCCCGTTGCTGTTCTTGCAATTGGCCCGTTTCTTCTAGTTGGATTTCCGCCGTTATCACAGCTGCTTCCGCCGCTTGCAACTGCAGTTTGGCATCTTCGTCCTCCAGCCGCAGGACCGCCGTGCCAGCTTCGACGTGCTGATTCTCCTTGACAAGGATCTCGGCAACACGGCCAGGACGCAGCGGGGCTAACGAACGGATGCCGTGTTCCAGATCGACGTAGCCGGTGCAGACCACCCCCTCTGCGGCTCTGTCGAGGACATTTTCGGCTCGTGATCGGATCGATGAGCCAGAAACGTTAGTGGCGGATTCTTCCTGGCGATAGTGGATGGCGGCGCCGACGCCGATGAGCAGAAGGGCGATGCCCAAAAGGAGGACCCACTTCATCGTGTTCATGATGCACCGAGCGCCATTTGCGCCATCGCATCGACGCTGGAGAGTCGGCCGTCTTCCAGGCGATAAATGCGATCGGCATAGGGAAGAATACGGTAATCATGTGTGACGAGCACCACGGTGGCGCCGTGGTGGGCCGTGTCGCGCAGCAACTCGACGACCTGCTTGCCGTGCTCCCAATCCAGGGCGCTGGTCGGCTCATCGGCGAAGAACAAGTCCGGCTGCTTGATGAGGGCACGGCCAATAGCCACACGCTGTTTTTCGCCGCCGGAAAGGTGTTCGGGCAGCAGCGTAGCTTTGTGGGCCAAGCCGAGCAGGGCCAGCATATCTGCCGCCTTGCGCTTCACCTCGGTCCACGGTAGCCGCGTGCCCCAGCGCAACACCATTTCCAGGTGATCTCGGGCATTGAGGGCAGGCATCAGGTTGGCGCCCTGAAAAATAAAGCCGCAGTGACGCAGGCGGAAGCGCTCGCGCTCCTCATCGGACATCCGCCACAGGTCGCACCCCAAGGCCAACACTTGCCCGCTATCGGGCCGGAGCAGGCCGGACAGCATGGCCAAAAGCGTGGTCTTGCCGCTGCCGGACGGCCCCATGAGCAGCGACATCTCGCCGGCCCGCAACTCCAGCGACGCCTCCTGCACAGCAGTAGTTCGCTCCTCGCCGCTGCCGAACGAGCGGCTAAGGTTTCGCGCGATGATGGCGGCCTTCGCCTCCGTCATGAATTCTCTCAACGCAATAAGTTGGCTGGCTCCACCAGGCGCAGCGAGCGCAAGGCCAGCAAACCGGATACAATGGCAATTGTCATGGTCACTGTTATCGTACCGGCCAAGAGCCACGCTGGTAACAGCACCTCAGCACCGATGGCGCCGGCCAGCCGCGCCAGCGCCACGGCCATCGGCAGCGACGTGGCCACACCGGCCAGGCCGATCCAGAACGACTGCGCTAGCACCAGTGCCCCGATGCGCCAGCGCGGCAGCCCCAAGGCCCGCAGTACAGCATACTCGCGCAACGAGGCTGTCACCGCGGCGTACAGCGTTTGGCTGGTGATGACCAGACCGACGAGCAGGGCTAACAGCGCCGTCAGCCCCAGAGCGATGCCGACCCGCGTGCGTGTCAGCCAGTACAGCCGTGTTTGGATCGAGAAATCGTGATGGGCGAGCACCGCCATCTCTGGATACTTGCGGCGCAAACGCTCGATCACCGCCGGCACGTCTGCCTTGTGGCGGCAGCGGGCCAGCAAATACTGCGTCTGGTTCGGTTGATACTGAAAGAGCAGTCTCCGCGCCGTTTGCATCGAACAAAAGACATAAGGCCCCCAGATACTCTTAAAACCATGGACCAGGCCGACGATGCGGACTTTGTGCCCTATGACTTCTGCTGTTTCGCCGATGCCGTGATGAAGACCCAGACGATCTAGCTCCGTCTCATCGACGACGACGGCGCCCGGTTCGGTCAACCGCGTACGCATTTCAGGAGTCAAGTCGGAGACGGCCCCCAACGCCGAATCCTCCAGGCGCGCGCCGATGATGCAGCAATGCACCGAACCGCCCGTCGGTTTGTGCCAGTAGTTGAATTCGTAGAGATAGTCCTCGACATCCTCAACTTCCGGCTCGGCCTGGACGCGGTACAGCCAGGCTTCGGGAATGGGATGGCCCAATTCGATGCTAGGCACACCGCCGATGCCGACCCAGATTTGCGCCTGGGCGTGATCGATAGGCCGCGACGTGACGGCCAGCGTTCCCAACAAGACACCGAACTGCACGGCGATCAAGACGGCGCTAAAAGCCACGGCCAACACGGCCGGCAAAAAGCGATTACGTCCGTGCCAGAGGATCTTCAGCGAATACAACCTGCGCATGGTAGATTAAGAAGAATGAACCACAGAGACACAGAGAAAGGCCTGAAGAACCAGAAAATAAGGACCACCACCCTTCGCTTGTTACTCTTCTGTCTTCTTTCTCTGTGTCTCTGTGGTTCACTTTTTTTAACAGACGACGGCAGCAGGGCGCGGCGCTTCCATCCGGCCATAAAGCCGCGTCCGCGCCAGATCGGGTGGCGTCCAGGCCGGCAATTCGCATAGTCCGCCGCCGCAATAAATGTGGTGCCACAGCTGCGTCGAGATCACTCCCATGAGTCCCATATCCATAGCAAAGCGCTGCAACGACGCCGTCGGCCGGATCTGTTGCAGTTGCCGCGCCCATTCTACCGCCTGCGGATCGAAAAAGCCTGTCGCCTTCAGCGCTTCGGGGCTAAGTAGTTGATCGACCCAACGCGGCCGATCGGTGGCGACGAAGGCTCGCCCGAGGTTGGCGCGGAACATAGTTTTGGTGCGCTTGGCGATCGGCGGCGGCAGCACGCGGGCCGCAACGCGGCGGAGCAGATATTTGTCCGTCCAGCGGCGCAGCTTGTAATGCGGCGCAATGCCGGCACAGAACGCGACCACGTGTTCATCGAGGAATGGATAGCGTCCCTCCGTGGCAGAAAAGCGAGTTGAGCGATCTCCTTTGGCAGCCATGAGCAGGCCCGGCATCATGATCTGGTAGCTCATGTACAGCGATTGATTCAAGGGGTGCCAGTATTTAATCCGTTGCGGAGCGGCGATATCGTCATAGGCACAGTAGCCGTCCAGCCGTTGCCACAATTCGGGTGTGTAAAGATGCTCGCGGCTTTGGGCCATCAACTCCCAGGCGATCTGCTGAGCCGTGCGGACGCCACCGGTACCGAAGAATGGCGGGCGGTGCGCCTTGCCGCCGCCGATTAGCCACGACAGTGCTACATCCCGCGGTGTCTGGTAGATGAAGCGGCCATATTTGTAGGCACGATACTGAAAGATGTGCCATTTGTACCAGACGTAGCCGGCCAACCCCTCATCGGCGCCTTCGCCGGTCAGGGCCACGATGTTACCTGCCGCCCGGTTGGCGCGGGCCAGTAACAGCGTGCCGACACAGGACGTATCCAACACCGGACTTTCCGCGCCCTGGATGACATCGGGAAAATGATTGACGAGATCCGCTGGCGTCACTGTCACCGTCGTCAACTTGGAGCCGAGATAATGGGCCGATTCCTCCGCCTTGCTCCGCTCGTCCGAGGGACCGGAATGCTGCAAGCTGATGGTGAACGAAGGAACCGGCTCGCCCTTTTCCTGCGAGCTGAGTCCGAGAATGACGGTGGAATCAAGACCGCCGCTGATGTAGCAGCTGAGCGGCACTTCGCCGCACAGCCGGCGGCGCACCGCTGTCCGCAGCACGGCTTCCAGCTCCGTCGCTGCCTTGTCGTCGTCCTCGAAGCGGCGCTCCGCCCCGCGGTCGGGAAAATCCAGGTCCCAATAGCGCTGAATAGTGATCCGGCCGTCGCGGATGCGGGCATAGTGGCCGGGCGGCAGCGAGTGGATGCCTTCAAAGGTGGTACGTCGTTGCGGCGCACAGAAAAAGTTGAAGAAATAATCGAGGCCGCGTACGTCTGGCTGCGGCCTGATCAGGCCGGAAGCGAGCAGTCCTTTGATTTCCGAGGACCACAAGAACCAGCCGTCGGCTTCAGCATAAAACAGCGGGCTGATACCGATGCGATCGCGGGCCAGGTACACAGTGCGGCGCTTTTGATCCCATAGTGACACGCCGAATTGGCCGTGCGCTGTGCCGAATACTTTCTCACCGATATCTTCGTAGAGATGGACCCACGCCTCCGTGTCGCAGCGTGTCCACAGCTGATGGCCACGGGAGAGCAGCTGTTCGCGGATTTCCGGATATTCGTACAGTTCTCCTTCGTAAGCGACCCAGACGTCGCCAGCCTCGTTGGAGAGCGGCTGCCGGCCGTGGGCCACGTCGATGACCGACAAACGGCGGACCCCCAGGGCCAGACCCGGCTCCTGGTAGATGTACTCATCGTTCGGTCCCCGATGTGCCAGGGCGCCAGTCATCAGCAACAGTCGCTCTTCCGGGAATTCGCGACGGCCGGTCAGATCAAATGCTCCAGCGATGCCACACATAAATTGTTGTCTCCAAAAACCTGGTTCCCAAGCTCGGCCTGGAAACCCGGTCCGCGAAGTTCTGCTTCGCACCCGTGCGTTCCCAAACAGAGAGCTTGGGAACGAGAAAAAATTTGCCAACATTTCGGTGAGCGGGACGCGTCAACACCCCGGCGGCTCCCACCAGGACCGTTGACACGCCCTGCTCACCGGTTATTTCTTAGGGCTAGCGGACTTTTTCCTTCCCCTTGTGGGGGAGGGGGCGGGGAGAACACAACTCCCCGGCTCCATTGCCTTGACACCCCCACCCCAGCCCTCCCCCACAAGGGGGGAGGAGGTTTGGTCCGGTAGTTCTTATTTAGAAATCGCCCGCGATCGTAGCCTGTTTTCCACGCCCAGGTCGGCGAACAACGTTTCCAGCGTGCTCAGATCGAGGTGGATGTCCTTGCTCCGCCGCTGCGCCCGACAATCGGCGATCATCCGCTCGGCGTTCGGGAAGCCGATCTGTTTCAGCATCGCCTCCCAAACATCCAGCTCCGGACTGGCAAACCACAGCGACGGCTGCGATAGCGCTCCAACGAAGAACTCGCGTTCGCGCGCGTTCAGGCCGTGATAGATCACGGCGCCCAGGCTCTTGAACAGACCGTTATGCGCCGATTCATCGCGGCGATGGATCTCCGTGGTGATGCGGTTGAGCGGCTGAATATCAAAAGCATTAGACAACCGACTCAGATACTCGCTGACCATCACTTCCGAGACGACCGCGGTGGCCAGCTGGATCAGGATCTTTTTCCACTTCTCTGGATGCTTTTCCTGGTACTGCTGCATGCTGGTGACCAGCTCGAACGGCGGCAGCGTCAACTCATGCAATTGCCGCCGCTGCCGCGTCACGGCAGTGGCCTGAACGACGAGGAGAATGTGAAACGCCTCATCGGTCAACGCCTGAGCGATGCCCGCCCGATGCCGATGACGCGGGAAGCCCGACACCTCGCCATCGATCAGGTGCATGCAAGCTGGCGAAACGATCTTCGATTCGATGGCCACGGTCTTCTCGTTGTAGGCAATCCAGCCGCACGACAACGCCGCTTGCTTGTATTCCTCCGGAGCTTTCTGAAAGATCGGATGATCGTGAAACGGTAGCAACTCGATCAGGTAGTCGGGCTTGCTCGGATCGTAGTCGAGCGTGAGGTCCACGAGCGGCTTGCGCACGTTGGCCCGGCTAGGCCAAGAATCCGTCAGCCGCTCAATGCGATCGTGATCGCGCTGGAGATCGTTTTCTTCCCAGGACAGAGGCGGCGCTTCCTGAGAGTGAGACGCGATTTCCAGTTCTACAGAACCAAGAGGAATCATAAGTAGCCCCTAGCGAGGTGCTTAGCTGCCTGTCTTTACCTATTTTACACAAGCTGCCCTATTTGACCAAGCATGGCTTGAGGAAAACTGCATCTTTTCGCCAACATTCTCGCCGAGATAAGCGATTGCGCCGGAAGTTCCCCTTCTGTCGACAGCGCGGTCTCCCCGACGAGCAGAGTCGTTCCCGCATCCCGCTCGCCACGGGCTATATGCCGGGATCGATGCGTTTCCTATAATCTGAACTGCGCATGGTCGCCACGTCATCGCCCCAGCAGAAAGGACACCCTATGCCCGACGATTTCCAGAATCCCCACCCTCTGGAACCCGACGTAAGCAAATCGCTCTTGCCGCAGTCGTGCCAGCTGGTCATCTTCGGCGCGGCCGGAGACCTGTCATGGCGGAAGTTGCTGCCGGCAGTTTACAATCTGAACATTGACGGCGTGCTGCCAACGCATTTTGCTGTGGTCGGCTTCGGCCTGCCCGCGGAAGGCCATCTCAGCAGCGACCCCGACGAATACATCCGTGGACGGGCCAAGGATGGCATCACCCGGTTCTCGCGCCAGCCGCTTGACGAGAGCCATTGGGCCGACTTCGCCCGCGCCCTATTTTTTGTGCCCGGCAGCTTCAACGATGCCCGCGCCTATGCCCAGCTCAAGGCCAAGATGGAGGCAGTCGATCAGCAGTTCGGCATCCCCGGCAGCCGCGTGTATTATCTGGCTGTGCCGCCGACCCTGGTCGGTACCTGCGTCGAGCATTTGAAGACGGCCGGACTCATCGCCGATCCGCAGGAGCTGCGCTCTTTCACGCGCGTCATCGTCGAGAAGCCGATTGGCCGCGATCTCGACAGCGCTCGCGACATTATGCGCGTCGTCGGCGCCTGCTTTGCCGAAAGCCAGACCTACCGTATTGATCACTATCTCGGCAAAGAGACAGTGCAAAACCTGTTGGTGCTGCGTTTCGCCAACAGCATCTTCGAGCCGTTGTGGAACCAGAAATATATCGATCATGTCCAGATCACCGTCGCCGAGGAGGAAGGACTGGCGCAGTACGATCCGAAGACGGGCGAGATGATCGCCACACGGGCTGGCTATTACGAAGGCGTCGGCGCCCTGCGCGACATGGTGCAAAATCACCTGTTGCAAGTGCTGTGCCTGGTGGCGATGGAGCCGCCCTGGTCGCTCAAGCCGGACGTGGTGCGCGATGCCAAGGTCGGCGTGCTCAACTGCCTGCGCCGCATGACGCCGGCCGAGGTCGAAAAAAACGTCGTCCGTGCCCAGTACATCGAGGGCGATATTCAGGGGCGGCGGGTGCCCGGCTACCGCAAGGAAGTGCGTGAATCATTCGAGGTCATGAAGAAGCCGTTGCCGCCCGAATCGGTGCATTCGACAACAGAGACGTTCGTGGCCTTAAAGTTGTTCATCGACAATTGGCGCTGGGCCGACGTGCCGTTCTACTTGCGCACCGGCAAGCGTATGCCCAAGCGCGCCAGCGAAGTAGCCATCCAATTCAAGGACGTGCCGCCGGTGTTGTTCAACGCTCAGCCCGAAGTACCTTTGGATCCGGTAGTGCTGTCGCTGCGTGTGCAGCCGGAAGAAGGCTTGGCCATGCGCATCGCTTCCAAGCTGCCGGGACCCAAGGTGCATATTTATCCGGTCAAAATGGAGTTCAATTACAGCTCATCCTTCGGCGGCACCTCGCCGGAAGCCTACGAGCGCCTCATTCTCGATGTGATGGCCGGCGACGCCACCCTGTTCATGCGCCGCGACGGCGTCGAAGCGGCCTGGCAGTTCGTCATGCCTATTCTCGAACATTGGGAGCGGATGCATGTGCGCGATCTGCCGGAATATCAGTGCGGCACCTGGGGCCCGGTCGAGGCCGACCGCATCATCGTGCCGGACGGCCGGCGGTGGCGAACGCTTTAATTCGAGAATATAGAGGTAAAGATAGATAAATACTTTTTTATCTTTTATCCTCTATCCTCTACGGAGAGGGAGAATGCTATGACTGAACCAAGTGCGCGTTCGGTACCGTTAGGAGGCGTCGAGCGTGAATTACTGCGGCAAATGCGTGAATTGCAAGGACCGGATGATCGGCCGGTGCAGCGGACGCGCATGGCCAACCTGGTCATCTACTGCACCAGTCAGGAACGCGCTGCCAGCCTCAATGCCGAGATCCCCGAAGTAGTAAATGTCCATCCGGCTCGCGTCCTTTTGCTGGTCGCTGATGCGGAATCGCCGAGCATGGAGTTGGAGGCGACAGTGCTGGTTCGTCCGCTGCGCCGTGGTTCGCACGGCTTCGGCTTTTCCGAGCAGATAACGCTGACAGCAGGGCGCGGGGCCATGCATCATTTGCCCTTTGCCGTGCGGGCGCTGCTGATCGGCGATCTGCCGACGAATTTGTGGTGGGCGGCACCGGTGCCGCCGCCTTTCGCCGGCCCGATCCTTTATGAATTGGCCGAACATGCGCAGCAAATCGTCTACGACAGCAGGGGTTGGCCAGACCCGGCGCGAGGCGTGGCCGCCACCGCCGGCTGGCTGGAACAGGTCGAACGCGGCGGTCCTGGTTCATGGCGCATCGCTTCCGATGTCAATTGGCGGCGTCTCAAATACTGGCGGCGCATGTTGATGCAATCACTCGAAGGCGTCGAGGACCGCGGCCTCTTCGAGAGTGCCGCAGAAATCCGTGTTGAGCACGGCCCTCATGCCGTGGTGCAAGCCTGGTTGTTGATGAGTTGGCTGACGGACCAACTGGGCTGGAAAGTGCAGGCTGGCCGAGTCGAACCGGGCGTGGAGATGATCTGGCGTTTCCACGGTCCGACCGGCGAGCCGCTTTTGCGCATCCATCGCGCCGACGACGGACCCGCAGATATTCAGCGTATTCGTATCGCTTGTTGCATCGATAAGCATGATGCGGCCCTGGATCTGTTCGCGCAGGACAGCCAGCGCTTGGCCATGCGCATCGAAGGCATCGACGAAGCGCCACGTACCCTGACCCTGCCGCCGCATTC
Source organism: Planctomycetota bacterium (assembly GCA_021325115.1). Classification (GTDB taxonomy): domain Bacteria; phylum Planctomycetota; class Planctomycetia; order Gemmatales; family Gemmataceae; genus JAJPHU01. The sequence continues at coordinate 29,239 of JAJPHU010000113.1, forward strand.
GCCAGCCGAGTTGGTTGGCCGTCAACTGTCCGACCGCGAACGCGATCCGGTCTTCCGTGCCAGCATGAGTGTCGCCCAAGTCATGGCCCGCAGCCTGTTGGAGTAAGGTTTCGCTGCAAGCCGCAGACGCGCAGGCATTTTCTGCGCACTCGCGGCTACACTGACGAGGGCGGCAATGGCTTTCAGCTAATGCCCAAGTTCCAATACCGGGCGCAATGTACCATGGCTGTGACGGCCGTGGCATACCACGCTCGCCATCCCTCCGCGATCCTGGTAACATATCTTCTCTCGGACCTCCGCGCTCGCCTCAGCCCCGCATCCAGGAACACGCATCATGGACCCCACTATTTTCGATGAACTCGAACGCACTCTCGCCGCCGAAGGCCCCGACGCCGCTATTCACTGTCTGTGCGAACGGCTGCGCGAAAATAAAGATTATTCCAGTCTTTTTTACGCCTTGCTCATGCACAAACGGCAACAACTCGGCGTCTCGCCGATTCCGACCGGGCCAGCCGCCGACCTGCCGGAGTCCACGCACGCCGAGTACGAAGAAGCGATCCGGCAAGCGGGCCGCCAGGTCGGCGAGTTGTATCTGCAAGAGGGTCGGCTGGCCCAGGCCTGGGCCTACTTCCGGATGCTCAACGAGCCAGAGCCGATGCGCCGCGTCCTGGACGCTTATGAGCCGAAAGAAGATGAGGACATGCAAACGCTCGTGCAGATTGCTTTCTATGAGGGCGTACATCCACGCAAGGGATTCGATTGGATTTTGCAGCGTTTCGGCCTGTGCAACGCTATCACCACGCTGAGCAGTCAGGAGTTTTCGCATGCACCAGAGGACCGCCAATACTGCCTGCAAGCACTGGTCCGCGCCCTGTACGCTGAGCTGCGTGAACGCCTCGCCGCCGAGATCGAGCGCCACGACGGGAACATCTCACCCCCCACCCTGCCCTCCCCCACAAGGGGGGAGGGAGAAAAAGAACCCTCCCCCCTTGTGGGGGAGGGCAGGGTGGGGGGGGCCAGCATCCGCGAATTGATCGCCGGCCGTGACTGGCTATTCGGCGACGATTGCTATCACATCGACCTGTCGCACCTGTCGAGCGTAGTGCAGATGAGCATGCACTTGACGCCATGCCGGGAACTGGAGATGGCGCGCGAGCTATGCGAGTATGGCCAACACCTGTCCGGCCGCTTCGTCCATCCTGGCGATCCGCCATTCGAGGACTTGTATCGTGCCATCGGTATTTACCTGGCGATCCTGGCCGGTGACAACGTCGAGGAAGGACTGGACTATTTTCGCCGCCAAGCCGAGCAGGCCGATCCGGAGACGATCGGCACCTATCCGGCGCAAGTATTGGTAAATCTGCTCTTGCGCTTGGAGCGTCCGACAGAGGCACTGGCGGTGGCGCGGAAGTACCTGGCGACGGCGGACAATCGGCAGCTGTCGTGTCCGAGCATCGTAGAGTTGTGCCGCAAAGTCGGTGATTATCGCACCTTGGCTGAAGTGGCGCGCGAGCAGGGCGATCCAGTGCATTTTCTGGCGGGATTACTGGCACAATCCGGGCCGCGATCGTAAGGGAGTGGATTTGCATCCGGGGCATCGCGCTCCCATGCCGCCTATTCATCAAAAAAACGTTTGCAACCGTCGTTGCGTAGTTACAATGGATATAGTCTCATCTTCCTCATCAGGAGGTTGATCCCATGTTCCGATGTCTTGATGGCTCGCGGTCGGAGGCGAGACCGGGGAGGGTATTTCTGGGGATATTACCAGCCGCGGCTGTGGCGGGTGTGTTGCTTGCCGTCAACAGCTGTCGTTGGTCCGCAATCCCTCCCCCCGAACCGGTTCACTCTACCGAAGAGCCACTGGGTCCGCCGCTGTTCCGCGAAGTGACGGCTGAATCTGGCATCAACTTCGCCTATCGCAACGGGGAGGAGGCCGATCACTACGCCATCTTGGAATCACTGGGCGGTGGCCTGGCTGTACTCGATTTTGACGGCGATGGCCTGCTCGACCTTTTCATCCCTGGCGGCGGCCATTACGAGGGACCAGACAAGCACCAGATCAAGGGCAACCCCTGCCGCCTCTATCGCAACCTCGGTAACTTCCGCTTTGAAGATGTCACCGCCAAAATGGGTCTCGATAAGATCGATTTTTACACACATGGTGCCGCCGCGGCAGACTATGACAACGACGGCTGGCCTGACCTCCTGGTTACAGGTTGGCATCACCTCGCCCTCTTCCATAATGAGCCGAACGAGAAGGGGGCAGCAAGCCGTAAGTTCGTAGAGGTGAGTAAGCA
>JAJPHU010000345.1 GCA_021325115.1 Planctomycetota bacterium
GCCAAGCCGCGCTGGGATGCTGAGGTGGTCGTCGTTGCCGTCGCCTTGGCTTTTGACGATGCTCACAGCAGCGGCAAGCTACATCCACGGACGCGCCAGGCACTCGATCGCATGTGGACGCTTCAGCGCCCCGACGGCGCCTGGAATTGGCTGAAATGCGCCTGGCCGCCCTTCGAACACGACGATTATTTCGGCGCTGTCTTCGCTGCCGTGGGTATAGCCAGCGCGCCCGATGGCTATCATCAAACGGCGGCAGCCCGGCAAGGGCTGAAGAAACTCAAGCAATACCTTCGCCATACGCCGCCGCCCAGCCTGCATCACAAAGCCTGGTTGTTGTGGGCCTCGACGAAGCTAGAGGGATTGCTGACGTCAGCCGAACGGCAACAGACCCTCAAGGAATTGCTGGCGCTTCAGCGCGGCGATGGCGGTTGGAGCCTGGCTTCGTTGGGCGATTGGAAAGGCCATGACGGCCGTGAGAATGATAAGGATGCGCCCAGCGATGGCTATGGCACCGGCCTGATCGTTTACGTGTTGCGGCAAGCTGGCGTGCCGGCCAAGGACGAGGCGATCGAGCACGGCGTTCGCTGGTTGCGCAGCAATCAACGCGCGTCCGGACGCTGGTTCACGCGCTCGCTCAACACCGACCGCGCCCATTACATCACCAACGCGGGCACAGCATTCGCCGTCCTGGCCCTGACGGCGTGTGCGGACAAGTAACGACGGCTACCTTCCTCTTGGCGGCGAGCACAAACCGGGGGGTTCCACATAGTCCTCGAAAAAGAGCCACAACACACGGGAATAGCGAAAAATCAGCGGCGTCAACGGGATGTAAGGAAGAACGGCAACGGTTGCCGTTAGCAAACCCGGCCAACTGGGGAAGAGCCATTGGAAGAAGAAAAACAAAGGGAGGAGGATAAGGACAGCGAGGCCGTAACTGCAATACATCGCCCCGAGCCAGAAACCCTCTTCGCGACGAAACGGCAGTTCGCATACGGGGCAGAAAGAGTGCATCGAAAAAAGTCCATTGAAGACACGTCCGCGACAGCAATTGGGACAGCGTTGCCGTAGCAGGGCAGCCGCCCATGAACTTCTTGAAACTGTCATAATCGTGCGTTTCCTCTTGCTCTTCCTCTTCGGACGAGGGAATATTCTCTATTTTATCTTAACGACTAACGTCTCCTTTTGTAATTTTGTCCATTCGGTGTGTAAATTGTGCAGAATGCCCGGCTTGTGAAGTTGGCCTTTTCGCGCCGGCAAGATCCTGCTATACCGCCCCGGCTTCGTGACGAACGCCCCGGACAGACTCGCAGATTCAGAGACAGCCCAGTGTCGGAGCCATGCCTTCGGGTACGGCTCGGATTCCGGGTTCGGGAGGGATTTTCCATGCGCAAGGAAGCGCATCGCTGGGTTGCCCTGTGGATATCGGCCTTGTTGAGCGGTCTCGCTGTGCCGGTGCGCAGTGGTGCCTATCCGTGAGGGCCGCAAGGGTGTCCTTCACCCTTTTTCGGCGGTTCGCCGATGATCTCTCCCGGTATGATGCCCGCTCCGCCCTCCCCGACGTATCCCACACCGGCATACGTACCCCAGCGGCCGGCTCCCCCTTATTCCCCCCCGAATGGAGGAGGTAAGGGGACAGGGGGCCAGCCGAAAACGCTAATCCGTGCCCAGGCTCCAGAGGAACCGAGGCCAGCCCATCCGCCGCTGTTAACCTTGCCGCCACCGGAGCAGCTAGGCGTGGCCGTCCGCCCTGTCGAGGATGCCGCCGACGGGACGACGCTTCATGCACGCATGAAGGAGTTAGGGATACTCCGTTTCCACATCGATTCGCTGCCGGACGGACGAGCGCGCTTCACCTGCTGGACGCCGAGCACGCGTCCGGGCGTGACGCGGTGCATCGAGTCCGTGGCCGCCACAGAAGCCGAGGCAGTGCAGCGCGGGCTTCAGGAAGCCGCCCGCACGAAGCCATAAACGCACCCGCGCGAAAAAGATGCTAAACTTGGGCGAACCCACGCAGCGAACGATACTCAGAGGGTCGCCTCCATGATCTCAGTGAATCTCCAAGGCGTGGCGGATCGCGTCATCCGCCAGGCGCAGCGCCACGGATACGTTGTGCCGCGTCAGGTCCGCACGGTGTTGAACGAAGCCGGCCTGTGCGAATCGCTGTGGAAAGACGTGCTGGCCGTGGCTCGGCCATCGTTGACCTATCGCAGAGGCCGTTATTATTACACCACTCCCGTCAGCGATCGCGTCCGCCAAGAGCAAGCGCAGCAACTCGGCGTTCGCAAAGCTGTCCGCGAGATCATCCGCCGCCATCGCCGCGGCACCCGCGTCGAACGGCGTGAGGAGGACCGCATCGATTTCGTGCAGCCGGTCAAGGTGAGGACAGAAGACGGCCACGAATACACCTTGCTTACGCGCGACCTGTCCCTTACTGGCATCCGCCTCATTAGCACACGTCGCTTACTGGGGCAGAAACTCTGTGTCCACATCCCAACTGCGGAGGGCGCCACGACAAAAGGGTTTCTCGTACGCATCTTATGGACCTGTGCCGTCGGCGATGATCTCGTCGAAAACGGCGGCGCTTTTGTGGAAATGGTCGAGTCCGAATAGGGGAGTGAACAGAAAAAACTGCAGGGCAAGCTGTCCGCATGCCCTACAAGGGGCACGCGGACAGCTTGCCCTACGGTTTTATCCGCCAGTCCTTATTTTTCCGGCTCGTCTTACGGTTCCTGCACCTGCATCGAGGCGTTGAGAACCTTGGCGATGCGTTCGCGGCACTCCTCCAGGTGTGCGCGGGTCGCATCATCCACCGTGACTTGCTTGTCATTCAGCACGTTCTCAACCCGCTTGCGAATGTCGCGCAGATGCATTCGCGCCAGGCTGCGGGCATCCGGCGGAACCGAGCTGCGGCTACCGAAGAAAATCACATACGAGAAGAAGTCGTTCCGCTGCCGTTCTCCCAGGACCAGCGTGAACAGCTTCTTCAGATGTTCGCGCTGCAAATTGCGGCGAATCACCGAAGACGAAACACGCCGCTTGCCTTCCTTTGGCCTCTCGTTCCCAAGCTCGGCTTGGGAACGCACCATTTCCTCGTTCCAGATACCGTCTGTGACACTGCGAAACACTTCGGCGATGGTCAACGGCTTCTCGTCCTTGTCGGCCTTCAAGGCGTTGTTCTGGATACGCGAGAGAACCGAAGGATCAAACACTTGCCCAAGTACGATTTTCTGAATCGCCAGAATGCGCTGGTACAGCGGATAATCGACCGAGCCAAAAGCATTCATCTCGTTGCCCCAGTGCATCCAGCGATCGGCGGCGAGACAGCGCAACAGACGCGGCGAAAACTGGAAGTGCTTTTCCGACAAGATATGTTCCTGTAAAAACTTCAACGCCTCGCGCTGTTTGTCCGCCTGAACCGGTACGAACGGATCACGGGCGCCCGGATCGCCGCGGTGATCGCGGTTGGCGTACTCGCCACCGATAAAGTTGGCGGTGAGGTAAGCGCCGTTGCCGAACTGGCCGAGCAGCACATTGAAGGCCAGCCGGGCGCGCTGATAACCCTCACCCTTTTCCACCACGCGCTCCTCCAGCCCCTTGAGCAGCTCCTCGGCCAACAGGATACGCTCCTGAGCGAACTTCATTGGATCAGCACCGAGGTCCCACACATTAACCAGCGGATCGGAAGTACTGAACATGTCCTCATCCGTGGCATAGACATGTTTGGGGCTTTCCTTGGCAATTTCCTTGAGCTTTTCCAGCTCGCCCTCGGTGCCGCCGGTCAACGGCTTGTAAGCGTAGGTGATGGCCCAGTAATCGTAAGGGCCCAGGGTGGTGCTGAAATAATCACCCTGTTTGACGCCCTTAGGGGCGAGATTGATCGGCGAGTAATCCATGACCGAGCCGACCAGTCCTTGTTTGCGCGTGATGGTGGTATCGTGCAACTGCTCATTTTTGAGCATGGTGCTGGCCTTGAAATTGTGCCGCAGGCCGAGAGTGTGGCCGACTTCGTGCATGGTCACGTGCTTGACAGCCTGCTGGATCAATTCTTCGGGCACTTTCGCACCCGGCTCGGCTTTACCTTCGGCAGCCAAGGCCATCGCTGCCAGGCTCAGCTCATAGCGCATGTGGGTCCCACACTGACATACCCCCTGCCGGGCCGCCATCATGCGACCGCGCAGGCGATTCAATTCCGCCTTCTTGGGATCGTTCCAACCTTCGAGAGCGGTTTGTCCAACACGGTGCAGAGCGAGCGGATCCAACAGCCCCCAGCCTTGACGCGTGGCTTGGATCAAACTGGCGGGCGCATCCGCCCTCTGAAATAGACGGGCCTCTTCGCGCCAATAGCGCACCATGCTGGCGTCGAAAATAATATCGGCGTCGATGATCTCGCCCGTCAGCGGATTGGCACGCGAGGGTCCCATTGCAAAGCCCATGTCCGTCGTGATCCAGCGGAAAGTGTTGTAGCGGATGTCCTCTGGATCGAAGTCGTCGCTCTCGCGTCCCGGACCGTCCTCCTGTTGCCGCACTTCGATGGCATCGCGGAAGCCAATCTTCTCAAACGCTTTGTTCCATTCGAGGATGCCTTCGCGCACCGCTGCCCGGTATTCCTCAGGCACCGATTTTTCGATCCAGAAGCGGATCTTCTTTTTCGGCGGCGACAGCTTGTTAGGATGCTTGGAATCGATCGGCTCTGCACGCTCCAGCCGCCAACGATTGACGAAACGCAGGAACGAGGTGTCGTCGCTATCTGAGCTGAAGTCTTTGACCACACTGAGGAAGTAGCCGACGCGATCATCAGCGAGGCGCGGCTGATAGTGTTCGTCAGGCAGCTGGCACAGGCCGTAGTGAATGACCACCGTTTTCCCGCGGCTGTCGATGACGCTATTATCGCCGAAAAACAAGAAGTAATCTTGAGCGCTGCTGAAAGTGGCGGCCACTTCCAGTTCGACGTTGTGCGGAAACGCCTTGATCTTGTGCCAGGTACTGCGGTTGGCGTCGAACGAACCGAAGCCAAGCTGGGCGAAGTCGGTCATGAAGATGTCGTTGAAATCCAGGAGTATCGAGTTGCGGCTGTGATTAAGGGCCTTGATGTGCAAGGCCATCAACACTGAGTCGGTATAGGTGGTCTCGACGGCATGGGCGGCCGGCGAGCCGGGCTTGGCCCGGAAATGAACATTACGGCGAATTAGATGTACTTTGTCGCCGATGCGCTTGAACAGCAGCACCCATTGTTCTTCGAAGTTAAGCGTGTAGCCGCCCAGTCCGGCGCCGCGTGCGATGGCGATGGGGCAGAGGAATGGCTTATCCAGCTGGTCCTGCCGAATCTCCGCATACAGATGCTCATCCTTGTGATACAACCGGAACAGGCCGTCGTATTCCTTGGCCCCTTTGACGACCTTGTCGAAGTCCTCGAATTTTTTCTCCGCATCGTCCGGCGAATGCCGAGATAAATGTCCCGAGGGCGGCTCGGCTTGAGCGCCCAAGCCCACGGTCAGCACCACTGCGGGCAGCATGACCAACAATCTGCGTTTCATGGCTTTCTCCTCGCTGAGGACATGACGAATTCTTGTTCCAGAGACGGAAAATTCAACTTAACTTTTCCAGTTTATCGGAACAAGACCACGCAGAGAACGGGTATATCTCCCAAAGTAGGCGAACGGCTGACTGTTCGCCTGCACATGCCTACTTCCGAAGGCACACTTCGTAATAGCCCGTACCTCTGGCAGAGCCAACTCTTTTTAAGTACAGTGCTGCATAAGGGCTAACGGCAAACCTTGTAGGGCACGCTGCCAGCGTACCCTATGGTTTGGTCCGCTAGCACCGAAGCGCCTCTCACTCGCAAGCAGGCGCCCCCCAGAGGAATATTGGGTATGTTAATGCTCTTGCGCTATTGCCTGTGTCAGCTGGCCCGGCTGTTTCTGGCTTTGCGTTACCGGGTCCACATTCACGGATGGGAACAGGTTAGTGGCCTGCAAAGGTCGGTGCTCCTGTTGCCCAATCATCCGGGATTAATCGATCCGCTGTTGGTACTGACGGTCGTTTGGCCGGCGCTGAAGCCGCGGCCGACCGTTTACGAGGGGCATTTCGCTAATCCGCTCCTGTCTCTGTTGATAAAGCTGCTCAATGCTGTGCGCGTGCCGGGACTGGAGCAGGCCAGCTCCAAAGCACGGTTGCGTGCCCAGCGCGCCGTCGAAGAAGTCAGCGCCGGGCTGCGCAAGGGGGAGAATCACATTCTCTGGCCCTCTGGGCGCATTCAGAGCGACGGCCGGGAACGTCTGGGCGGCGCGCGGGCGGTGGCAGACATTCTACAAGCGGCGCCGGAAGCGAAGATCGTGCTGGTGCGGACGCGCGGCGTCTGGGGCAGCATGTTCAGCTATGCACAGACCGGCCAACATCCCAGCCTTATTGGCCGTTATGCCGCCGGACTCGGCTGGCTGATCGCCAACTTGCTGATGTTCGCGCCGCGTCGCCAGGTGGACATCACGTTTGAACACATTGAACGAAGTCGGCTGCCGCCGCTACGCCGCGAGACGCTCAATCCGTGGCTGGAAGCGTGGTACAACCAGAACAATGGACCGGAGCAGCCGACCTATGTGCCCTATCATTTTCTCTTCGGCCGCCGTACGTTCGCCTTTCCCAAAATGAGAAGCTTGGCAGAGGTTGAGCCATCGCAGATTAAACCGGAGATCCGCGAAGCAATTGCGCACATGATCGCCGATAAACTGGGTCGGCCGCTTTCCGCTGAGGAGATGACGCCCGACACCACGTTCGATCAACTCGGCCTGGACAGCCTTGATCGCATGGAGCTGAACCTGCTCGTCGAGCATCAGTACGGCTTCACGTCGGACCAGGTACCGGCGACGCTGGGACAACTATGGGCACTGGCCCAGGGACAGTTGGAAAAGGCACCGCCGAAACCGCCGCCGCCAGGTTGGTTCATGCCTCCGCCGCGCGACGGTTTACTAGAGATCCTGGGCGACACCATTGCGGAAGCCTTCGTTGCCCGTGCCCAGCGCGATCCACGGGCTGTCGTTGCCGCCGATGATCTGGCCGGCATCATCACGTACGAGCGCATGTTGACGGCAGCCCTGGCCCTGAGCCGGCGTTTTGCCACCCTGCCAGCAGCCAACGTCGGACTGATGCTGCCCGCCTCGGTTGCTTGCGATATCGCTTTGATGGCCCTGCACCTGGCCGGTAAGCTGCCGATCGTCCTCAACTGGACGACCGGGCCGGCCAACCTGGCCCACGCCGCGCGCATCACGGAACTTAGCCATGTCATCACCTCGCGCACCTTCATCGACCGCACTGGTATCGAGATCCAAGGTGTCGAATACCTCTATCTGGAAAAGCTCCGCAAAGGCATAAGCAAATTCGAGCTGCTGCGCACGCTACTGAAGGTGCGTTGGTGGCCCGGCCACGTCCGCCAGCACGTACCGCATCCTTCTCCCGATCGGCCGGCCGTGGTGCTGTTCACCAGCGGCTCCGAGAAGGCGCCGAAGGCTGTTCCCCTTACGCATCGAAATATCCTCACACTTTTGCGTAACGGCATCCCCTTCCTCGGCTTCACCTATCGCGATTCCATCCTTGGATTTCTGCCAGCCTTCCACAGTTTCGGCATGACCGTCACGTGCTTGCTGCCGCTCTTGGGCGGCCTGCGCGTCGTCCATCATCCTGATCCCACCGATGCTTCCGCCTTGGCCTATAAGATCGGCGCCTATCGGCCGACTATCCTCGTGGGTACGCCGACATTCGTTGGTTTCATCCTGGAACGGATTCAGCGCGAGCAGCTAACTTCGTTGCGCCTCATCATCGTCGGTGCGGAAAGTTGTCCGCCGAGCGTTCGCCAGCGCTGTGCAGAAATGGCCCCGTCGGCAACGATGCTGGAGGGCTATGGCGTCACCGAATGTTCGCCGGTCGTGGCCTGCAATACAGTCGCCGCCAATCGTCCCGGCACACTCGGCAAACCGTTGCCCGGTGTCGAAGTGCAGGTAGTCGATCTGGAATCCAACCAACCCCTACCTCCCGCGGGACCGGAGCACAAGAATATGGGAATGTTACTGGTCAGCGGTCCGACGGTTTTTCCCGGTTACATCGCTTACGATGGTCCCTCGCCGTTCCAGGAGCGCGACGGCAAGCGCTGGTACGTCACCGGCGACCTGGTCCACATTGACGAGGACGGTTTCCTTCATTTCGATGGCCGGCTCAAGCGTTTCCTCAAAGCGGGCGGCGAAATGATCTCGCTGCCGGCCCTGGAGGAGCCGTTCGTTCATCACTATCCGCCGACCAAGGACGGACCGCGCGTGGCCGTCGAGGGCATCGAGACTGAATCGGGCCGTCGCATCATCTTGTTCACGACGGAACCGATGACCCTGCGCCAGGCCAATGCTCACTTGATGGAAGCCGGTTTCCGCGGCGTGATGCGGCTCGATGAAGTGCGGCAGGTGGAGCGCATCCCCGTCCTGGGCACGGGCAAAACCGATTACAAGACGCTGCGAGCGATGATCGAAGCGAACAGCCACGAGCTGTAAACTCATCGACAGAAGGCAGCCGGCAGGAGGGTCAGGAAGAAAAAGTTGGCCGGAGGCAGCTTACGCAACTGCTTCCGGCCAACGGCTTCAGGTCGGTTGCTCTCCGCAGAGAAGCTCCGTTAGGCGACGGGGACCGCCTCGGCTTCCGCAGTGAGCGTCCCGGAAGAGGCCAGTTCTGCGGGCTTGGCGTAAGAGTGGCCAGTCAGCAGCCCCACTTGGAACCATAGCAGGGCAAGCACTCCAGCGGCGAAGATGAGATCGCCGACCATCCGCAACCAGCGCAGCTGCTGCATCAGAGGCGTTTGCAAAAACTCGGCGCTACGAGCGTACCAGGTGCCCTCGCTGACGGCCGCCCACGTCTGCATCAGACCCACTGGCAAGAGACTCAAGACAACCATGAGCAGCAAACCGATGTTCAAGGCCCAGAAGCTCAAACGGAGCGCTCCGGTGCGCCATTCCTTATCGGGTCTCAGGCCGCGGATGCAGAAGAGCATCAGGCCCAGCCCCAACATGCCGTAGACACCAAACAAGGCCGAGTGGCCATGTACTGGCGTGGTGTTGAGTCCCTGCATGTAGTACAGGGCGATCGGTGGGTTGATAAGAAAACCGAACAGGCCAGCACCGATCAGGTTCCAGAAAGCCACAGCCACGAAGAAATAGATGGCCCAGCGGTAGCTGCCGACCCACGGACGCAGCTGGGTCAGCCGGAGGTTCTCCCATGCCTCAAAACCGATCAGCACCAACGGCACCACCTCCAGAGCGCTGAACATCGCTCCCAGAGCCATGATCACACTGGGCGTGCCAGCGAAATATAGATGGTGGAAGGTGCCAATGATGCCGCCGGCCAGGAAGATACTTGTCGAAAATAGACTTGCCGAGGTTGCCGTGCTTGTACGGATCAGTTGCAGGCGGCTGAACAAAAAAGCAATGACCACCGTGGCAAACACCTCGAAGAAGCCCTCGACCCACAAGTGGACCACCCACCAGCGCCAGTATTCGGCCATTGCCAAGTGCGTCTGTTTCCAGATGCCCAGACCGGCGCCGTAGAACGAGGCGATGGCCAGGCTGCTGATAAGAAACAGGGCCAAGAGCGAGCGGTGCTCGCCGGGGCGGCGTAGTGCCGGCCACAGACCGCGCACCATCAGGACCAGCCACAGGAACAGGCCCGTCAAGAGGAACAGTTGCCAGAAGCGGCCCAGATCGACATACTCGTAACCCTGATGGCCGAACCAAAACCAGGCGTCGCCATGCAGTTTTTGCTGCACGCTCAGCCATTCACCGGCCAACGAACCGAGCACAATGGCCACCAAGGCACCAAACAGGACGTTGACGAGAAAACGCTGGCCTCGGGGTTCGTAGCCACTGACGGCCGGGGCCATGAACAGGCCGGTGGCCAGCCAAGTCGTAGCAATCCAGAAGATGCCTAGCTGTGTGTGCCAGGTCCGGGTCACGGCGTAGGGCAGAAGTTGATCGAGCGGGATGCCGTAGAAGCCGGCACCTTCGACGCCATAGTGAGCCGTGACCGCGCCCAGACCGATTTGCAACAGAAGCAGGGCAGCAGCCACATAGAAATACTTTAAGGTTGCCTTCTGTGACGGCGTGGGGTTGTAGCCTAGAAGCGGATCCTGATGCGGCACCTCGGCCTCCGCCTCATCATTTGGCGACAGCGAGCCGAAGTACCAGATCATGCCGCCGATGCCGGCTAAGAGCAGCACAAAGCTCAGGATACTCCAGACCACAGCATCGGCAGTTGGCTTGTTGTCGATGAGCGGCTCATGCGGCCAGTTCTGCGTGTAGCTGATGGCCAGGTCAGGCCGATTGGTGCCGCAAGCCCAGGCGGTCCAGAAGAAGAAGGCGTTCAAAGCGCGTTGCCGTTCGGGGTCAGTTAAGGCGCCGGCGGGAATGGCATACTCCGGGCGGCCCTTGGCAAAAATCGCCGTATAATAGGCGGCGTTGGAGGCGAACGCTTCCGCTCGCAGGGGATGCAGGGTCAAAATTCCCGTGGTCTCATCGTAGGTATTGGTGCGAATGAAATCCTTCAGACGATTACGCAAGACGGCTTGATCGTCGGAGGGCAGTTCGTCAAAATGAGCCGCTCCCCGCTCCTTGGCCCAGCGATCGAGAATGAACTGCAATTCGCGGTGCAGCCAGTCGGCAGACCAATCCGGGGCGATGTAGGCACCGTGGCCCCAGATACTTCCTATTTGTTGGCCACCCAACGATTGCCAAACATTTTGTCCGGTGCGGATGGCAGCGCCGTCGAAAAGAACGCGACCCTCCGATGTACAGACCTTGTCCGGGATGGGCGGCGCCATCGAGGCAATCCGGAAGCCGTAGCCGCCCAGCACGGCGAACGAGGCGACAAAGACAAAAGCCAGGGCAATCCATAAGCGCTTGGGAGATCGCTGTCCGCGATTCATCATGAAACTCCTTGAAGGAAACAGGGAAGGAACCATTGCCGGCTCCGAGCCGGCAAAACTTTTGCGGGCACACTCCAAACAGCGGTTGGGCTTGGCCTGTCAGCCTTCACGGACCTAACCGCTCAGTCCCAGAATAGTAATAGATATAAAGATCAATATGTCCACTTTTTTTAACGAAATGACCCTGCTTGTCAAGCAGTGAACGAAAAGACTGCCTGCGGCAAGCCCGTGCCCCATGCGTTGGTGCAGTCCAACGACGGTCCAATTCGTCTCCCGCCGTCTTCCAGTGTCGCCAAAGGCGATACGAGAGCGATTGTGAGAAATAGGGACTAAAGCTGAATTTCTCGTACATGGCGATGGACTTCTTCTTTGTCGGTTACTCCTGGTTCATGATATATCAAGCTGTCTCGTTCGGCTCTTCAGGCTGTGGCGGATAAGTGATCTGGGTTCCTTGCACTTGCGCCCAAGGCTTCAAGACATGGCTCTGAGTCTTCGAGGCATTGAGAATGTGTTCGACAGAGATGCCTCGCACCGTCAAGGCATCGGCGATCAGCGAGCGGTGGCAGCGCCAGGGCACGGCCTCGGCGCACATCAGCACGGCCCGCTGCCCGGGAGCGCGCTCCAACAGCTCTTGCAAACTTTTCTCGAACTCAGGCGTCTGCATGTAATCGGCATACCCTTGGAAGGAGGCATTCTTCCAGCCGGTGTTCGGAGAATTGGGCTGACGCCGGCGTAGTCCTCCAAGGCCCGGCATATACAGATAGCCGATGCCCACCTCGTGCAAGGCTTGCGGCAGGGTATCGCCATTGAACTGCGGATTACGTCGCGAGCGGGGCATCTTGCGCACGTCTACGATCAGGGTTGCCTGGTGCGCTTGCAACAGGTACAGAAATTCTTCCAGCGATCGGTTGGAGTGCCCAACCGTCAACATCCCTGGCGTCCGAGTCGATATGCGCTTCGGCATGACTGAATAGCTTTCCCCTTGGAATTGCTCCGTCCACTTCTATTCGTCGGGAGGAGCGAGGGGCGTTCTTTCGTGCGGCGTTGCGCTGACGCATCTTGACCAGGGGCGTCTCGAGGTAGCGCAGATATCCTTCGGGACTCATCCAGCCCTTGGGGACAGTCTACACGCTTTAGCTCCTCGGCCGCGAACCCCAAAAACTGATGAGTAGCAGCTGGTCGTCCGCCGCACACGCACCCGAGGCGATCCACTCCGCGTCAGTGGGCAGCCAACTCCCCTCCCTTGGCGACCGAACGGCGCATCAACAAAACCAAGGGAATAACGAGCAGCGAGGCAAAGGCAAACAAACGGTACATGTCCAGGTAGGACAACGTCAGTGCCTCGTGTTGCATAAGGCCGTATAGTCGGGCCAGCCCTTGTTGCATCCCCGTCACCGTATCGCCTGGGCCGCCGATGCCGCTCATCTGCTGGAGAGCCGACGTCGCTTGCGGGTGCAGCGGTGTGACATGGCCCGCCAGCCAATTCTGATGGAATTGGGCGTGGCGCTGAAGCAAGGTTGTTACTATAGCCACGCCGATACTGGAGCCTTCATTACGAATAAGATTGAACAAGCCCGAGGCATTATTAGTTTGCTCCTTGGGGATGTACAGGTAAGCCGCCGTGTTGATTGGCACCCACAACAATCCTGCCCCCAGGGTTTGCACAATGCGCGGCCAGATCAGCTGACTGGGTGCTACTTGAAGTGTTAACGTAGACATCCAGAACGATGCCGTGGCCACGATCAGCAGACCGGCGATGATCAGCCAGCGGGCATCCATTTTGCGCCCCAGCAGAATACCAATGATCGGCATTTCCAGGATAGTGAAGAACCCCGCGGGCGACATGACCAACCCGGCCATCGTCGCCGAATACCCCATCAACGTCTGCAACATTTGCGGCAACAGTACAGTGCTGCCGTAGAGCACGCCGAAAGCGCAAAAAATGACAATGCCGCAGAACAAGAAATTGCGATCCTTGAGTAGACGCAAGTTAAGGATTGGGTGAGGGTAGAGTAGTTCCCAGATCACAGCGATGGTTAGAGCGACGACAGCAACAGCGGTCAGGGTGACGATGAAGCGCGAACCGAACCAATCTTCTTGCTGCCCCTTGTCGAAGACCACTTCCAGGGCGCCCAGGCCCAGCGCCAGCAACCCCAGGCCGATGTAGTCGATCTGGAGTGGCTTGCCGCGCAGGGCGGCCCGTTGGGCCTTCAGATAGGGCGGATCTTCCACGACGATGTTGCTCAAAAACAGCGATAAACAGCCGACCGGAACATTGATGTAGAAGATCCAGCGCCAGGAATAATTGTCCGTAATCCAGCCGCCTAGTGTCGGCCCCAGGATGGGAGCAACCAGAATGGCCATGCCGTAGACGGCCATGGCCATGCCGCGCTTTTGCGGCGGGAAGGTGTCCACCAGGATAGCCTGCTCGGAGGGTTGCAATCCGCCGCCGCCGATGCCTTGCAATACGCGGAAAAAGACGAGTTGCCCCAGACTGCCGGCCATGCCGCACAGGGCCGAGCTGAGCGTAAACAAAGCCACACACGTCATGTAAAAGCGTTTGCGGCCAATGAGAGTGGACAACCAGCCGGACATCGGCAGCGCGATAGCGTTGGCCACCAGGTAGCTGGTCAATACCCAGGTGCTCTCGTCTTCCGAAGCGGCCATACTGCCGGCAATATGCTTGAGCGCCACGTTGGCGATGCTGGTGTCCAACACTTCCATGAAGGTAGCCATCGTCACCGTCAAAGCGATGATCCAGGGATTAAAGCGTGGTACCGCTATCCCCCTCGGCTGGCCTGCTGCATCCACTATCGCCACGACACTTTCCTCCTCCCGAATTGAGCGCGATTGTTTTCGCCCTCCCTACCGCGCCGCTCGGGGATTGGAGCTTCGGCCCAGCAAACGCTTGCCGGCGTCTGGCCCCGTGGGCGGCGCTTTGAGGTTCACTTCGGGTACCACGGACAGGCCAACGAACAACGGTGCGTCCTCCGGCGGCGGTTCGGTTAGTTCGATGCGTACCGGCAGCCGCTGCACCACCTTAACGAAATTGCCCGTGGCATTTTCCGGCGGCAACA
>JAJPHU010000321.1 GCA_021325115.1 Planctomycetota bacterium
CCAGCGCCACGGGCGGTGCAAAAAGCAGCGCAGGATATACCGCAGGGAATGGCGTAGAGATGAAGAACTCAGCGCAAAGTGAAGGGAATGGAGACAGTGTGTAGTATCCTGCCGCTTCTTGCGATTTCTTGTACAAGAATTCACTACCCCCGGCAGGACTCGAACCTGCGACCGTCGGTTTAGAAAACCGATGCTCTGTCCAGCTGAGCTACGGGGGCAAGTCTTAGTGCCTATTAGAGCAAACCAAGCCTAATTCAGCAACGGCCATGCGACGTAGTGGTGAAGCGGCGAAGGGGGCTTTGCTCATTTTACCGCATCGGCAATATCTTCTGCCCTTCGAGCCATCCTTGCACTTTCCCTACAGGCTGTGTCCTTGCCGCGCCGAAGATTACTTCGTCCGAAAACTGAGAGTCGAAAGCCGCCGGAGAAACACGGACCATGTTCACGTACCTGGGACGAGTAACGGCGACGCATCCGTGGTGGATCTGCTTGGCCTGGCTGATCGTCGCCGCCATCGTCGGCGTGGCTGCGCCCAAATGGGACGAACGCGCTGCCGATGACGATATTCGCTTCCTGCCAGCCCGCTGCGACAGCGTCAAGGGCCATCTGCTGCTCGAACAAGCTTTTCCGCAAGATGTGTTCGCTAGCCGGCTCATCTTGGCCGTCGAACGGACTGAGGCGCCGTTGACGGCGGCCGATTACTCCCTCGTCGATGGCCTCGCTGCTGATTTGCAGCGGCTGCGCCAGGATGATCCGAGCTTGCAAATCAGCCGCATTTGCACCTACCGCGATCCGGTCCTCGGCAAACGCTTGGTCAGTAGCGATGGCCGATGTACCTTGATCCAGGTTTCACTCAGTACGCCGTACCTGGCTGTGCAGACGCGGACCACGGTGGATGCCATCGAGAAGTGCATCCATGCTTGGGGACAAACTGGAAGCGTAAACAACGGCAACCCGTCGCTTACGCTTCCGGCTCGTCCCCAAATCTATCTCACCGGGCCCGCCGGTGTGGGTCGCGATCTTATCGCCGCCAGTGCCAACAGCCTGGAAAGCACAACGCTGGCCACTGTTATTCTTGTCATCGTCATTCTTCTTCTGGTACATCGCGCTCCGGTGATGGCTCTTATTCCGCTGGGGACGATCGCTGTCTCGGTATGGGTGGCCCTCAAGATCCTGGCACTCTGTACGCTGATCCCTGGTTTCTGCATGGTCAACATCAGCCAGGTCTTCGCCGTGGTCATGCTCTACGGGGCCGGCACCGATTACTGTTTGTTCCTCATCAGTCGTTATCGCGAAGAGTTAGCGCGTCGTCCGGCAGGACACCGATCCCTCTTGTCTCCGTGGCCGACAGCGTTGGCACGAAGCGTCGGCGGCGTCGGCGGTGCTCTGGCGGCCAGTGCCGCTACGGTCGTCTGCGGCCTGGGATTGATGGGACTGGCTGAATTCGCCAAGGTGCGTTGCGGCGGACCGGCCATCGCCATCAGCCTTACCGTCGCTCTTGTCGCCTCGCTGACTCTGACGCCGGCGCTGTTGCGCATCCTGGGACCGATCGCCTTTTGGCCCAACAAACCGAGAGACGGAGGAAAGCCCGGCTTCTCTGGCTCCGGGTCCCGCGTCTCGCGTCCTTCCAAGGGTCTATGGGAACGGATCAGCCGCCACGTTGTCGCCCGGCCGATGCTCATTGGCGCAGTCGCTGTGCTCGCATTGCTGCCGCTGGCCCTCATCGGTTTCAATGTGCGGCCGAATTATCGCGCCACCAGCGAACTGGCACCGGCCAGCGACAGCATTCGCGGTCTGGCCGCCATCCAGCGCCATTTCACTGCTGGTGAGGTTGGACCTATTACGGTGCTGCTTGAATCGAACAGAGATTGGGAATCTCCGCAGGGCCGGGCTATTCTCGCGCATTTGAGTCAAGGTTTCGGCTACCTCGACAATGTTGCCGAGGTGCGCAGCCTGACTCAGCCGCTGGGCAATCCTATTTCGGACTTTAGCGATCGCCTTTCATCCATTGGACAGAAACGGCCGGCGCTCGCCGATAAAGGAATGCTGCTCAAGAGCATGTGGCGCAATGTCGTGCAGGGGTTGACCGAGCAGGTCAATCGCGCAGCTGGGGAATTTTACGTGGCGCGTCTGCCGGGCACCCATGCTGAGGAACCGCCGCGCTTCGTCACACGCCTGGACGTGGTGCCGCGTTCGGATCCCTTCGATGCCGAAAGCATCCGCACGTTGGAGTTGATTCAGTTGTGGCTGCGCGAACAGCTGCCGAAATATCCGGGCGCGGAACAAATACGGGCGGAGTGTCATGGTGTCACGGTCCATGCCCGCGACTTGGCCGATGTCACCGAGAGCGATCGCCTGCGCATCAACACGTTGGTCCTGGCTGGCATCTTTCTGATCTTGCTCGCCCTGGTGCGGCGGCCGGGATTTGCCCTTTACTTGCTAGCGACGGTGCTGTTCAGCTATTATGCCAGCCTGGGAGCGACGACGCTGCTAGCCCACTGGTGGAGCGGCCGGCCTCTGGGATCGGTTGATTGGCGCGTGCCCTTCTTCTTGTTCACCATTCTCGTGGCGGTTGGCGAGGATTACAATATTCTGCTCGTTAGCCGCGCCCTGGAGGAACGCCAGCGGCATGGCTCCAAGGAAGGCATTCGCCGTGCCCTGGCGCGCACCGGTGGTACGATCACGTCCTGCGGCCTCATCATGGCTGGCACTTTTGCCACTTTGATGCTGGGGGGGTTGAGCACGTTGGTGCAGATCGGCTTCGCCCTGGCGTTCGGCGTGCTGATCGATACGTTTGTGGTCCGGCCGATTTTGGTGCCGGCCTTCGCACTATGGTTGTGGCGAAACGAGCCGGGCGCGGCGTTCCCAAACCCGATTGGGGAACGAGGAGGAAAGCTGCCGCCGCACCGCAACCTCGCGGCGTAAAATCCGTGAAAATGCTTGACTTTAATGCCTGGCAAGGGTAACACAATAGGGAGATAGCCCTCCCTGCCGTCCACTGCCCACCCACCGTGCGAAAGGACGCGACATGTTACCCTCCCGTGCTTTTCTCTCGCTCCGCTTTGCCGTGACTTTACTGGCGGTTTCGCCAGCAGTTGTGCTTGCTGATGCTCCCCTGCATCAACGCATCGATCAGGCCATCGCCGCAGCCAGGCCGGATTTTGCTCATCAGGCAGCGGCCCCTGCCTCCGATGCTGAGTTCCTTCGCCGCATCTATCTTGACCTGACCGGGACCATCCCTACGGCGGCTGAGACCCGCGCCTTTCTGAAAGATCCTTCACCGGGCAAGCGGCAAGCGCTCCTCGATCGCTTGCTGACCAGTCCTGAACATGCTCGCTATTTCGCCATGGTCCTCGATGTCCTGCTCATGGAGCGCCGACGCGATAAGTATGTGCCGCATGAGCAGTGGCTGGAATATCTACGCTCGTCCGTGGCGGCGAACAAGCCGTGGGACCAGCTGGTGCGCGAAATCTTGTCCAGCGATGGCGCTGATCCCAAGACGCGGGTGGCAGCGAAATTCTATCTCGAACGTCAGGCGGAACCGCACCTGCTGACCCGCGACATCAGCCGGCTGTTTCTCGGCACCAATCTGCAATGCTGCCAATGCCACGATCACCCGCGCATCGACGATTACAAGCAGGCCCATTATTACGGACTGTTCGCCTTTCTCAACCGCAGCTCGCTTGTCATCGATAAGAAGCTGAACCTGGCTGTGTTGTCGGAAAAGGCCGACGGCGAAGTGACGTTCCAATCGGTGTTCGATCCGGCCAAGAAGACGCAAAGCACCGGCCCGCGTTTGCCAGAAGGCCCGCCGCTGAAGGAGCCAGTCATCGAGAAAGGCAAGGAATATATCGTTGCCTCGACAGCTGGCGGCCGCGCCGTGCCACGTTTCAGCCGCCACGCTCTGCTCGGCCCGACCTTGGCCCGTGCCGATAACGAGTCGTTCAAAAGGAACATTGCGAATCGCCTATGGGCGCTTATGATGGGCCGCGGTTTGGTGCATCCGCTCGACCTCGATCATTCAGCCAATCCGCCGTCACACCCGGAACTGCTGAAACTGCTGGCCGACGACATCGCCGCTCGCAAATTCGACATGCGCGGCTTCCTGCGCGAATTGGCCCTGAGCCAAACTTATCAGCGCTCCAGCGAACTGCCTCCCCAATTTAGGGGAGACAAAGAAGGGATGGAGCCAGAACCAACGAGCTACACGGTTGCCTTGCTCAAGCCGCTAACGCCGGAACAATTGGCCTGGGGGCTTATGCAAGCGACTGGCCTCACCGATGCGGAACGCCAGGCGCTGGGCCCAAACGCTAGCGAAGCGGCCCTGTACTCTCGCCTGGCGCCGAATGTGGCGCCGTTCGTGAAGACGTTTGGCAGTCCGCCCGGCCAGGCACCGGAGTTCGACGCCCGGCTCGATCAGGCGTTATTTCTGGCCAACGGCCCGGTCGTGCGCGGCTGGCTGACGCCGCGGCCCGGCAATCTCATCGATCGCCTTGGTAAGCTGACGAACACCGACGCGCTGGTAGAGGAGTTGTATCTGAGTGTGCTGACGCGCTGGCCCAGCGCCGAGGAGCGCAAAGAAGCAGCGGATTTCCTGGCAGCGCGGCCTAAAGATCGCCCGACGGCGTTGCAGGACATGGCCTGGGCACTATTGGCATCAGCGGAGTTTCGATTCAATCACTAAAACCCAACGGCCCGTAGGGCACGCTGGCAGTATGCCGGGCACGCTAGCAGCGTGCCCAGGGAGCCGTGGCTAAACACAGGGGGAACGATTCATGTGGTGCTCCTACGCATGCGGTTCGTCTGAACACAACATCTCCCGGCGCGGCTTCTTCGCCACGGCGCTCGGAGGCACGCTTGGCGCGTTGGCGCTTGATCCGCTCACTCGCCCAGCGTTCACGCATGAGCTGAATAAACAGCAAAAGCGTGTCCTCATGATCTGGCTGCATGGCGGGGTGAGCCAACTAGAAACCTGGGATCCCAAGCCTGGCACCAAAACCGGCGGTCCTTTTCAGGCCATCCCCACATCTGTGCCCGGCATCCACGTCTGCGAGTTGCTGCCGTACACAGCCCAAAGGATGCATCATCTCGCTCTGGTGCGCGGCCTCAACACTGCTGAAGACGATCATGGTAAGGGCTACTACCTCATGCACACCGGACGGCGGCAGGAGCCGGCGATGAAGTGGCCGCACCTCGGTTCGGTTTGTGCCAAGCTGCTCGGCAGCTCCGATAACCCGCTGCCCGGCTACATTCTCATCACGCCGCGCGGCAACGGTGGCGTCAACAGCGAAGACGCCGCTTTCCTCGGCCCCCGTTATGCCTCCGTGGCCCTCAGCGACGGACATGCCCCCGCCAACCTCGACCGCCCCGCTGCCCTCACCGAAGCGGCCGATCAGCAACGGCATGAGTTCCGCATCCACGCCAACCAACGTTTCCTGCGCTCCCGCCGCACTGCCCAGACCGAAGCTTACACACACTCCTACGATCAGGCCGCCCAGCTCATGCGCAAACGCGATCTCTTCGACATTAGCAAGGAGCCGCCCACCGTCATTGATCGCTATGGTCGGCATGACTTCGGCCGGCATTGCCTGATGGCCCGCCGCCTGCTGGAAGGCGGCGCCACCTTCGTCAAGGTGATGCACACCAACTACGACACGCACCACGAAAATTTCGATTTCCACATCGAGCAACTCGGCGAGTTCGATCGGCCATTTGCCACGCTGCTGGACGATTTGCACGATCGTGGCTTGTTGGCCAGCACGCTTGTCCTCGTGTTGTCGGAATTCGGTCGAACGCCGAATATCAATCGCAATTACGGCCGCGATCATTGGTCGCGGGCCTGGTCGATTGCCTTGGCCGGCTGCGGCATCCGGGGCGGCAGTGTCAGCGGCAAAACCAACGCCGATGGCACCGCCGTCACTGAGGGCCAAGTCAACGGCGGCCATCTGTTCCACACCTATTTGAGCGCCCTCGGCTTCAACTCGAAGAAGAATTTTTACATCGAACAGCGACCTATTCCCATCGCTGATCCCAAGGCCGCTCCCATTAAGGAGGTGCTGGCATGACTCCTGCGCCGACTCCGCACATCGATCCGGCGAAGACGCACTTGCTCAAAGAGTACAAGCACGATAGCCCGCTTTTGGGCTGCCGCTTCGATCCCTCAGGTCAATTCGTCTTTGCCGGCGCTCAGGACAATAATGTCATCCGCTGGCATCTCGATAGTGGCAAGAAAACGCTGCTCACCGGTCATAAGAGTTGGGTCCGTGCTCTGGCGTTCGCTCAAAGAAGAGGAGAAGAGAAAAAGGGAAAAGAAGGAGAAAAGAGGACCTCTCAATCTTCTTCTCCTTGTCTGCTTTTCTCCGCAGATTACGCTGGCCGCATTCTGGCATGGCCGAGCAGCGCCGAGGGGCCGAAACCAGCACACACGCTTGAAGCACATCACGGTTGGGTCCGTGCTCTGGCTGTTAGCCCCAACGGCAGTCGGCTCGCCTCCTGTGGTAATGACCATCTCGTCAAGCTCTGGTCGGTCCCGGATGGCGGGCTTATCCACGAGTTGGCGGGCCACGCTTGTCACGTTTACAATGTCGTCTTCCATCCCGACGGAAAGCACTTGATCTCCGCGGATTTGCAGGGGATCGTCAAAGTATGGGACCTGGCCAAAGGCGCGATCGAGCGCGAACTGGACGCAAAGATACTCTACAAATACGATCCGTCATTTCGGGCAGACATCGGCGGTGTGCGGAGTATGGCCCTCAGCGCCGATGGGACGCTGTTGGCCTGCGCCGGCATTACCAATGTCAGCAACGCTTTCGCCGGCGTGGGCAACCCTCTTATCGTGTTATTCGATTACCAAAGCGGCAAACAGAAGCAACTCTTGCGGCCGAAAACACCGTTTCAGGGTACCGCCTGGGGCGTGGTCCTTCATCCGACTGGTTTTATCGCGGGCGTCGGCGGCGGCAACGGCGGCATGTTATGGTTCTGGAAGGCCGACAACGCTCAGGATTTCTTCAGCCTCAAATTGCCCACCAACGCGCGCGATCTCGATCTGCACCCCAACGGCCGACACTTGGCGATAGCTTTCTTCGATGGCGCCGTCCGTATTTACAGCCTGGAAAAGTAAGCTTAGGCGGGTTTGCCAGTGGTCTTGTTGTGGAGCCGGCGGGCGAGCTGTGCTTTCTTGCGCGCAGCGAGATTGGGATGAACGATCCGCCTGGCTGCCGCCTTGTCCAGCTTCTTCGCCGCCAGGTTGTATTCCTTCTGGAGTTGATCGACAGGACCATCCAGCGCCGCCAGGAAACGCTTAATCTGCGTCTTAATGTCCCTTTTGACGGCCCGATTGTGCAGGCGGCGCTTTTCGCTCTTGCGTAAATTTTTCTTGGCGCTACGGGTATGCGGCATCGATCTTCTCCCTCATCCGTTGTCCCAGTGCCTCGCTTGAGGTAAAAAACATTATAAACGCCGTCCGTGCAACGGCAAGGGCGAGCGAGACATGTGAATGCCCCCGCTCGCCCTTACGGGTGCGAAGAGCGGGCGGCTCATCCACTGCCGCCATCGCTGGCATCGCTTCCATCTTCGGCGAACACCGGCGCCAGAAAGTCGAATTCGGACCAATCTTCGCTGACGCCATTGCTGGTGTCCGTACCCATGACATCGTCAGCCGATGGACCATTGAGGTCCTGCCATTCTTCGGACTGGTCTTGGGCCTGCGGATCGACCTGGGGGACAGGCAGATCCAGGCTGCCCAGGCGCCAGGACGAGGATAAGCCTTTCCAGCCGCTCGCTCCAAATTCATTATTGCCCAGAGTAGTCGGCGCATTTGTCGATGCGGCCAGTGTGGTGCTGCCGCCCACCGAGAGCGGCGATCCAGGCATGAGCGTAGAGGTTTGACCGAGGAAGTTGTTCTCCCCTGTTATCGGTGTAGTCGCCGCAGCATCCATCGCGGCAGGGGAGAATGTCAAGGTATTGGCGAAGGACGAGAGAGAAACATTGGCTTGTGGCGTTGCAGAGGCAGCGGCTGCGCTGCCCGCCTGACCGTTCAAGCCGTAAGCGCCGGTAGAGTTGGGCGGAATGCTGAGGCTGCCGGCACCGGCGTACAGTCCGCCGCCGGGCTGGGCGGCAGCGGTAAAGCCGTAATAGCTGGTCGAAGAAAACGTGGTAGAACCGAAGCTCGCACCCGTGCTGCCAGAGACGCCGCCATAGCCCGAGCCTTGGATAGTGGGAAGTTGCCCCAGAGGGATGGTGGTGCTGGCCAGATAGGGAACGAGGGCGTTGGCGATCGGCGTGCCCAGGCCCGTGACGATATCGTAACCGGGTCCGGCCGAATAGCCGTTGGAGCCGGTGGTGATATCGTGGAAAATGTTAGCATAGTTGCCGTTGCTCAGGGAGTTGTACAATTGATTTTGCACCTCGTTGGTATCCAACGGCTTTTCTCCCATGGCGGCACGCTGCTGATCGGCCAAGGCGACCAGCGCCGACCATTGCGGCGCTCCGGCGCTGGTCCCGCCAACTTCGCCCCAGCCTCCGGAGAAGCCGTAATCTGGGCTGGCGATGCTGTCGTAGATGGCGTAGCCGGTATTGGGATCGGCGTTGTAGGCCACATCAGGCGTCATGCGTGAATAGTAGTAGGAAGCGGTGCCGGTGCGGTAATCGTAGACTTCGACGTTGGGGTAGCCATAGGTGTTGTCGATCGATTGCTGATTGTACTGGTAGGACGGCTCGCCTTCGTAGGCGGATGCACCGCCGCCGCTGCCGTACCAGGCCGTTTCGCCGGGGTAGTTGCTTGTTCCGCTGCTACTTGTGGCCGCGGGGACGACGCTGAGGCTGCCGGCGCCGGTGTATAATCCGCCGCCGGGCCGAGCGCTGGCGGACCGGGCATAGAAGCTGCCCCATGAAGTGCCCCACGTAAAAAA
>JAJPHU010000303.1 GCA_021325115.1 Planctomycetota bacterium
CCGAACAAACAACAACCCGAACTCTCCTGAATATCGCTGGCATCCTCCTCCGCCAACGAACTCACCATGGGGTGGCCCCGGCGGACAGGGACTGCGAAGACGAAGATAGGAGCTAGCCCTGCCACGCTTAGAGCTAGCGAGCAAAACCTCCTTCTCCACCAGGGGAAAGGAGGTTTTGTCCGCTGGCTCTTAAAAAGACCAGAAGCCGGTGGCTTTTGGCCACCGGCTCGCAAGAAAGTGCCAGGGGGATATGGGTCGTCGGTGTGCCAATGGGCCGCGGGAAACAGCCCGAGGGGATTATTGATTCCAACAGTAAAAATGAGAAGCAAGTACCGTGCCAGAGACGGTGCGAGAAACGCCATCTTTCCTAAGTCGCTTTCTGCATAGGGCTTGGGGGCTTTCCCTTCTTCGATGCAACTCTTCCGCGGAGACCGCTTGTGCAAATTTTACCGGGCAGCCTCTGTAACAATGTCCTAAAGGCGAATGAGCAGGAAGCGTAAAGGCTACCCGTAGGGCAAACTGCCAGCGTGCCCTACGGGTGGCCCAAGGCGATGGCGGCGTGTCTCTGCCAAGGAAGCGTAATGGCGTCCCATGCGTGAGATCGTGCCGATTTATGGATATAGCAAGAATGGGAGAGAGAGGAGCGTTTAGGGAGATGCGTGGTCGCGAGAACCGAAGCGTATGTTCTCGCCGCGCCATTCCCGAAGGGCTTCTTGCCATTGCCTCTTATCTTCGGCAGTACAACCAAGGCCCATGCAGAGAAGGACCGCAACCCAAGCAAGCAACCAGGGCCGCCTCATGGCTTTCACCCTCCCCCCGAACAGGTCTATGCTGCGTGTGGCTGACTATAACTTCTCGCCCTCGCCAACGCAAGTGGTATTTTCGCCTTAACCGTCAAAAGCCGATTTAAAGAAAACGTCTACCGCAAAACGATAGAAGACATAGCGTGCCACGAGATCTGTGGTGGGTGTCCGAATATCCATTTTCTCGGAACAGGGATTGGATTGTCTGAATCCCCCTAAGGAGCCTCGTGTCATGAAGCAATATCTCAAACGCATCATCCGCAAAGGCATGAGCAAATTGGTGGGCGTCGAAGATTTGCCGAACTTATTGGAGCGTTTGAAGCAATTGACAGAGACGTTCGATGCCCTGAACTCACGCAGGATACTGAACGAGATTGTCTCGACGAACCAGGGCATCCAGCAGTTGTTGTCTCACGCGCATCGCCGGCAGGAACAAGGACGGGATGCATTAGACCGATTGCTGGAAAGCGGCTTCCGCTGTTTTTCTCAAAATGATGAGGATGGCGTTCTTCTCCACATTTTCTCTGTTTTGGGTACGACTAATAAAAAGACCGTTGAGATCTGCGCGGGCGACGGCGTGGAATGTAATTCGGCCAATCTGATTATCCATCACGGCTGGCGAGGTCTGCTCTTTGATGGCGACGAGCAAAACATTGCTACGGGTAAACAATTCTATGCCCGTTGCCGGGATACTTTCTTCTATCCGCCGGTTTTGTGCCATGCCTGGATCACTGCGGAGAACGTGAACGATCTGGTCGCAGGGGGCGGCTTTGCCGGCGACATTGATTTGTTTTCCCTGGACATGGATGGCATGGATTTTTGGATCTGGAAGGCCCTGACCTGTATAAGGCCGCGCGTGGTTGTGCTGGAATTCAATTCCCGCTGGGGGCCTTATGCCTCGGTTGCAACACCCTATCAGCCAGATTTTCGTCCTGACTGGGACCGTCAACCATGGTTCTGCGGCGGCGCTTCGTTGGCAGCCTTCGTCAAGCTCGGCCGCGAACGTGGCTACCGCCTCGTCGGCACCCATCGAGGCGGCGTTAATGCTATATTCCTGCGTGCGGATACGGGGGTCGATCTCTTTCCGGAAGTGACACCGATCGAGTGTTTCAGGCGCATTCCGATCTTGAGCACCTGGTGCCCGGAATGGATACCCAGTCGGGAAGAACGTCCCGAGTGGCACGATGTCGTAGAAATTTGAGCAGAGGGATGCCATGCTATTTTGCTCCATTTCGTTCATGGTCTTTTTTGTGGTGCTTCTATGCATTTATTGGGCGTTGCCGTGGCAGCGTGCTCGTGTATGGCTGCTAGTGGCCGCCAGCTTTTATTTTTATGCTACCTGGAACAAATGGCTGGCCATCCTCCTTTGCATCTCCACTTTCATTGATTATCTTCTCGCTCTGGGTATCGAGAAATCCCAGACAGCGAGAAAGCGCCAGCTGATGTTGTGTGTCAGTCTCTTCGCCAATTTGGGATTATTATGCTATTTCAAGTACACCAATTTCTTTTTGCTTTCGCTGGATGAAGTATTGATTGCAATGGGGGCATCTTCCTGGTTCCGCAGTCTCAAAGTGATTGTACCCATCGGCATCTCCTTCTACACCTTTGAGGCGATCAACTACATGGTGGACGTCTATCGAGGGCGCATCCGGGCAGAGCGCAATTTCGGCGACTTCCTGTTGTTCATTTTATTTTTCCCACATCTGGTTTCCGGTCCCATTGTCCGCGCCCGCGATTTTCTACCGCAGATCAAGCGGCCCAAGCACTGTGATTGGGTGCGCTTACACCTGGGTCTGCAATACTTCCTTATGGGATTGTTCAAAAAGCTGGCTATCGCCGATCGCATGGCTCAATTCGCTGATCCTGTCTTCGATCATGCATTGGATTTTCAGACGCCAGCTGTATGGGTCGCTATGTTCGCCTATGCTATGCAAGTTTATTGTGATTTTTCCGGTTACACAGACATGGCTATCGGCACAGCCCATATGCTCGGCTATAAACTGGCTGAGAATTTCAATATGCCCTATTTGGCTGCCAACATCTCGGAATTTTGGAACCGCTGGCACATTTCCCTGTCGAGCTGGCTGCGCGATTATATATTTATTCCGCTGGGCGGCAGCCGCAACGGCGAATGGAAAACGCGCCGCAACCTGATTATTACCATGACACTGTGCGGTCTGTGGCACGGAGCTGCCTGGCCGTTCGTCGGCTTCGGTTTCCTCCAAGCCTGCCTGCTGATTGTCCATCGCGCTTTTCATCGTTGGTGCAAACATCAGCCGCGACTCGAGGGCGTCCTGCGTTCGCGGCCGGGTACTATGATGCGCATCGCCTTTACTTTTGTGTGTTTTTGTCTCAGCCTGATTGTTTTTCGTTCCTCAAGTTTTAGTAACGCATTAGATATGTATAAGCGTCTGCTGATCGCAGCGCCGGCCGTGGAACAGGCGCCTTCTGATCCGCTGTTGGCGCTCGTTCCGAAGTTGGAACAGCCGCCAGTGTTTGGTTTCTGGTTGGCGGCAGGCATCATGTTAATCGGGCATCTGCTAGGGCGAACCGGTATATGGATTCGTCCGGCCTTACGTTTGCCTGCGCCGATGCTCGGTTTCAGTTATGCCGTTTTGTTTGGATTGGCCCTGTTATTGGAACCACAAGGGGCCAAACCGTTTATTTATTTTCAGTTTTAATTCACTCGTCCGCGAGGGGCCATGCCGAGCTTATTTCTCACCTCCGCTCCCAAGGGCAAACGCATTGCCTTGTGGACCCTGGCTTGCATTGCGGCCAGTCAGATGGCTTTATCGATCTATCTCGATCAGAGCCGTCTGGAAACGCGTGATCCCTTATATGGACATCGCCTGAAGCATTTACGCCAGCGCCTGGCCGAATCTCCTAATGCTCCCCTGTTCCTTATCATGGGCAGCTCGCGCGTCAAATATAGTATTTGGCCCGATGCCATGAAACTACACTTCCATAACAATTCCACACAGCCAGTCGTTTACAATTTCGGCATCAACGGCATGGGCACCATCCGCGAGCTGATGCACTTCCGCCGCTTGTTGGCGGACGGCATTCAACCGCAATGGCTACTGGTAGAGATTTGGCCGCCATTATGGGCGGAGGCAGGTTTTTTCCGTGAAGCGCGCATGATCCAGAGTGAAGACGATCTGCATTGGCGCGATCTGTTGCTATTGTGCCGCTATTTCTACAACGACCGTGACTTATTGCACCTGGCCCTGCAAAAATGTTTAGCACCTCTTCGTTCCTATCGAGACGCGCTGTTGTCATTGGCTGCCCCATCGCTTTTGTCCCCCGAGAAACGCCGCGAAATGCAGCAGAAAGTCCGAGACACGTTGCCGGCTGACCGCGGCGGTTGGTTTCTGTTGCCGTGGGAATCAATCACGCCGGAAGAAAAACACAGGGCCTGGCTGGACGGCGATGAGAAAATCAAGCCGCTTTTGCAGCCTGTATGCATCGACCCACGCAGCGATGCGGCCTTGCGCGAGCTACTATCCGAGTGTCGGCAACGCAACATCAAGGTTGCATTGATGCTTCTGCCGGAGCCAAGTTGGACACGCGGCTGGTACACTGCCGAGGCCCACGCCGTTGTCTGCGCTTATCTGAGTCGGCTACATCACGACTATCCGGTGCCGATTGTCGATGCCCGGGCGTGGGTGTCCGACGACGACTTTTCCGATTCCAGCCACATGGCAAAAAAAGGTGTTCCAGCGTTTTCTGAACGCCTGGGGCGCGAGGTGGTGCAACCCCTTATCGATGACAAGCCTCTGTCACCGGCTGTTTTGTTTGCGGAACGAGATACGGGACAGCGGAGCGAGGGGTTTTGACATGCCCAAACTGTTCTTGCTGCCGGCTGCCGTGGGCAGACGGGCTGCCCTCTGGGGGGTGCTCTTTTTTATCTGCACCCAGGCGGTGCTGAGTGTGTATCTGAACGAACGGCGGCCGGAGCTGCGCGATCCGGCCTTCGGCTTGCGTCTGGCGGCGCTGCGGAAACGACTGAAGGAAAACCCCGGCGCGCCGCTGGTTCTTCTCCTTGGCAGCTCGCGGACATTGAATGGTCTCGCACCAGCTCATATGTCTATCGCGCTCGATCGCGAAGGGCGGAAGCCGCTGGTCTTTAATTTTGCCTTTGCTGGGGCCGGCAGTGTCCGCGAATTGATGACCTTCCGGCGGCTTCGTGCTGCGGGCATCCGGCCGGATTGGCTGCTCATCGAAACCTGGCCGGTGCAATGGCCCGAAGACGGCATCTTCGCAGAACGCCGCCTCATTGTCGAGGATGAACTGCGTTGGACCGACCTGACCGTACTGTGCCGTTATCTGCCGGGTAAACTTGACTTTTTCATCAACGCGCTCAAAGGCAACCTCGTTCCGTTGGTGTGTTATCGCAGCCGGATGCTCCGTGCCGGCGCGCGGTTTCTCCTGTCCCGCGAGCTAGATCGCGGCCTGGCCAAAGAGGAAGAGGACTGGACCTGTATCGATGGCACGGGCTGGCTGCCTTATCGCAAGCTCCCAGCTGATTGCGCCGCCCAACGCCGTGAGGTGGAGAAGGGACTGCTGGTCGCCGCTCCGCTGCTGAATCCGTTGCGCATCTCGTCCGACAGCGATCGCGCCTTGCGGGAATTGCTGGAAGAGTGCCGGGCCAGCGGCATCAAAACCGCTCTCGTTCTCATGCCTGAACATAGTGCCTGCCGCAGCTGGTACACGCCCGTTACCCAAGCCGTGGTCGGTGCCTATTTGCAACAGTTGAGCCAAGACTACCAGGTTCCGGTGTTCGACGTGCGTGATTGGGCCCCCGATGAGCATTTCGCTGATTTCTGCCATATGATGCCGCAAGGAGCCGGGCCGTTTTCCGAACGTTTTGGACGTGATGTGCTACGTCCCTGGCTACAAAGATCCTCCTATTAGAGAGCGATTTTATGTTCAACCGAATCTTGAATTCCTCGCCCGTCCTGCGGCGGCTGCACGAATGGCTGCGGCCAGAAAAGTTTGTCACGATCTGGGAGGGTGAGCATTTCGGTCTGTTCAACAAACAGACGCGAGAGCTGGTGGGCGGCTTTCCAATCGGTCCGGACGATACAGTTGTTGATGTCGGCTGTGGGGCAGGATGCGCCAGTATCTTTGCTTCCGAATGCGGAGCGGCCGTTTTCGCCGTGGACATCGACCCGCACGCCCTCGCTACGGTCGAGGAGCGGATGCGCGGACGGAAACCGGCTCGTCCCTTCCGTACGTTACTTAGCGACGCCAATCCGCTGCCGCTGCCGGACAATCTGGCCTCGCGTATTGTGGCCCAGGAAGTGTTGGAGCATGTGGACGATCCGCGCCAGTTCCTGGCCGAACTGGTACGTGTCGGACAACCGGACGCGCTTTATCTTTTGTCTGTGCCCGATCCTGTTGCCGAATCGGTGCAAAAGAGGTTAGCGCCGGAAGTCTATTGGCGCAAGCCCAACCATTTGCGGATATTTGAGCGTGAAGAATTCGCTGATCTGGTGCGTGAGGCTGGTTTGCGCATCGAGAAAAGGCTGCCCTACAGCTTTTTCTGGTCGATGTGGTGGTTTTTGTTCTGGTCTGCCGAGTGTGACGTGGCGGCCGGTGCGCCCGCCACGCCGGTGTTGGCGCACTGGAACAAAACTTGGGCGGCGCTGATGAAAACACCCAATGGACCGAAGATCAAGCAAGCGCTGGACGAAACCATGCCGAAAAGTCAGGTCATCCTCGCCCGCAAGGTGGCGTAAGCGATTCGCTCGGCGAGCCGCTCGGCCTGTTCCACGCAATCGTTGAGAGCCACGCCGCGATAAGCGTTGCCAGTCAGGAATAATCCAGGATGGCGCGCGAGCCGGTTCTCGATCCAGGCCACTCGTTCGAGATGGCCTAAATGATATTGCGGGATAGCTTGCGGCCAACGGATGATGTGATGAAAGACGGGCGCTGCCTCAATCTCCATTGCAGATCGTAATTCACTGTGAATCGCGCGCAACAATTGCTCATCATCCCAATCGACCATCTCCGGCCGACCCCAGCCGCCGCACATGGCACGCAGCAACACCAGTCCCGGCGGTGCGCGGTCGGGAAAGATGGAGGAGCACCACTGCACGCCGAGCACATCGCGGCGCTGGCGCTGCGGCGATAGATAGCCAAAACCATCCAGCCGTCGCGGCACATCGGCGGCGCGATAGCCGAGCGCCACCACGGCGAGGCGGTTATAGGGAATGCCATCAATAGCTTTAGCCAGGTCCGCGTCTTCATCCGCCAACAGGCGCGCTTGCTCAAATGCGGGACAGGCCAGCACCACGACTTCCGCATCCCAACCATCGCGGCCCTCGCTCTGTACACGCCAGCCGTCGTTCGCAATCCGTCGCACCGTTCGCACAGGAATGCCGGTCAGTGGCGCGAAACGGAGTCGGGTGCGGAGCGTCTCGATTAACAGTGTTAATCCCTCTCGAAAAGACCACATTCGCCCAGAAGACGGCTCAGCGGTTTCTCGACGCAGCCGCGCTGCCTGGACCATTCCGCGCAGAACACTGCCATATTGTCGCTCCAGCTCGGCCAGGCGCGGCAAGGCGGCCTGGACGCTCAGCAGCTTCGGATCGCCAGCGTAAATGCCGGTGACAAAAGCATCGGCCAGCGTCTCGGCCAATTCACGGCCAACACGCCGGCGGACAAAGGCATCAATGGACTCGTCGCCGCCGTGCCGCCGCGGCGGACGAAAACACTCGGCCAGCAAAAGGAAGCGCGTTCGCCAACTAAGGACATCGCTGCGGAGGAAGGATCGCAAGCTGTTCGGCAGCCGATGTAGCCGATCGCCGAGGAAGAGATAACGGTTCCGCCGCGCCGCCTCACTGGCCGGGACCAGACGCTCGCCCAGGCCCAACTCGCGGCACAGGGTCAGAGTGAAAGGCTTGTTATCGAGAAAACCATTGGGGCCAATTTCGATCTGAAAGCCCTCACGCCGCTCGGTACCGATGGCGCCGCCCAGCCGCGCAGCTTGTTCCAGGACGATTACTTCGGCATCGGGAGCGTGCTGTTCTAGCCGATAGGCGAGGGCCAAGCCCGAAATCCCTCCACCGACAATGACGACTCGTGGCATGAGGTAATTATAGAGCGAGCAGGCTAAACGGGGCTGTGGCCCGGCGATGAGACAAGGCGAGAGCGTAGGATTAAGAAGGGAGTCCGATTATGACGAAGAATAAGGCCCATGAAACGCCAAGCGGCGGGATTCCGAGAAAGATTTCCGGTTGTGCGGCCAGCGGTGATGTACAATTGAGTGACACATTCTGGGGCAGACCGTTCCTCGGAAGCCTATGGCTCGTCATGCCCCGCAAGGAAGCGCATGGTCCCGCCGCTTCCGGGCCTCGGCGCCTCTCCATTTCGCCCGGAGGGACCACGCATGGCACGTCTCCGCTTCCTGACTTCGGCAGTTCTTGTTTCGATGGTCTTTTTCGCAACACTCGTCCCATCCGCGTATGGCCACGGCGGCCACGGGGGTCATGGTGGCTTCGGCCACGGCGGCTTCGGCCATGCCGGCTATCACGGTTTCGGCTACGGCGGCTATCACGGTTTTCATGGTTTCGGCTACGGTTATGGCTATCGAGGTTTCGGTTTCGGCGGTTTCGGCTATCCCTTTTTCGGCGGTTTCGGCTATCCCTTTTTCGGCGGTTTCGGCTATCCTGGCTTCGGTTTGGGCGGTCTCGGTTACGGTCTTTATGGTTTGGGCGGTCTCGGTTACGGTCTTTATGGTTTGGGCGGTCTCGGTTTTCGCGGCTTTGGCTATGGCGGCTATGGTTACGGCGGCTACGGCGGTTTCTCCGGCGCTTGCAACTGCTGCTGCCTGAGCATCTATCCAGCCTATGGGAGTGGCATTTACTCCCCCTACGGAGGCGATCCACTTCCCATGCCCAGAACGGTAAGCTCGCTGTCGCGCTACAGGGACTACTATGCCCGTAATGCCCACCCGGCAGCGCCATCGACGATCGTTTCCAACCCTTCTGCGACGCGATATGTAGATTATTATGCTCGCAATGCCGGCCGGACGGCCGAGAACAAGGCGCTCTTGCACGTCAGTCTCCCTGCCGATGCCGAATTGTGGCTCAACGGCAAACGCATGAGCCGCACCGGTCCGGAACGCGATTTCATCACACCGCAGCTGCAAGAGGGTGAAACCTACGCCTATCAAGTCAAAGCACGCTGGACGCAAGACGGCCGATCGCAAGAGGAAACGATCGAAGTGAAAGTCCGCGCCAACAAAACAACAAACGTGCGTCTTGGTGAAGCTTCGCTGGCCAAACGCTGAATGCGACCGATGACTGTTCCATTTACTTTAGTGCTACCGGACAAAACCCCTCCTCCTTTGTGGGGGAGGGAAAGGTCTGCTCGTCCGTACGGTCATGGCTCAGGCGGGTAAAACCCCTTGCCCTCCGCCGCCAACTGGCGCATCTGTTCGGTCGGATGGAAGCGCGCTCCGAGATGCTCGTAGGGCTTGAGCATTTCCAGCACCCGGGCCAGGCCCAACGAGTCGGCCCAGCGCAGGATACCGCCGCGGAACGCGGGGAAACCGATGCCCAAAAGTAAACCCATGTCCACGTCGCCTGGCTCACGGACAATGCCTTCGCTCAACACCCGGCTGGCTTCGGTCAGCATGGGTAGAAATAGACGATCCGTAATCTCCTCCTTGCTGATCTGCCGCTGGCCAGTACGGCACTTCGCCAGGATCGGCTCGAGCGCCGGATCATCGACGCCGCGCGATCCTTTGGCGTAGCTATAGAAACCGGCCCCGTACTCTTGCCCCAGGCGGCCGGCGGCGACCAGTTCATCGAGAATGCGCGTTGGCATGGCGCGGTCGGCGAAGGCGGCGTTAATGACGTTGCCCGCGTGCCGCGACGTATCCAGACCCACAAGGTCATGCAGCGTGATCGGCCCCATCGGCATGCCGAAAGCCGTCGCTGCCTTGTCGATGGCGCGTGGATGGGCCCCCTCTTGCAGCAGCACCAGCGATTCGTTCAGGTACGGGAACAAAATGCGATTGACGAGAAAGCCTGGACAATCGCGGACCACGATTGGTGTCTTGCCGATGCGCTTGGCCAGGGCGACGAGCGTGACGACCGTTTCATCGCTGGTTTTATCGCCGCGAATCACTTCCACAAGTTGCATACGATCGACAGGATTAAAGAAGTGCATGCCGGCGAAGTTTTCGGGATGCTCGACCGCCTTGGCCATGCGCGTGATGGAAATGGCGGAGGTGTTCGAGGCGAGAATGGCGTCGGGCCGTAGTACTTTCTGGAGCTGGCGATAGAGGTTGACTTTCGCTTCTTCGATTTCCGTGATCGCTTCGATGACGACATCGCGATCGGCCAAGACCTGGAGTGACAAGCCGGTGCTGAGGCGGGCCTGGGCGGCCGCCGCCTCGGCCGCCGTCATGCGGCCGATTTCGACGCGGCCTTGCAGTCCCTTGGCGATATTATGGACGCTCTTTTCCAGCACGGTCGGCACTTTATCCAGAAGCACCGCAGGAATGCCGCGGCGGACGTGCGCCAGGGCAATACCTGAACCCATCATGCCGGCGCCAACGATGCCGACTTGCTGCACCGTCTTGGGCTGCACAGGGACATCACTGACACCAGGATCTTTCTGCAAGCGCTGCGTCAGGAAAAATACGGCAATCAGATTACGCGAAATCGGACTGCCGACCAGCGGGACGAACTGTTCGGTCTCGGCCTGAAGTCCCTCGGACAACGGTAAATTGCAGCCCTTGGCGATAGCTTCCAGCGCCGCCAGCGGGGCGGGATATTGGCCCCGAGTCTTGGCCATCACCTGAGCGCGGGCGACGGCGAAAGTGAACGACAGCTGCTCCTCGCTGAGTCCGACTGGCTGCTGTTTACGCTTGCGGAGCGCTTTCCACTCGTCCGATCGTTGTGCCTCGTGAAGCAAGCGCACCGCCTCATCGAGCAGACGCTCCGAAGGCACGGCATCGAAAACCAGGCCAATTTGCCGGGCGCGTTCGGCTTTGGCAGCTTCGCCGGTGCAGATCATCTCGGCGGCCAGCGACGGCCCCACAAGGCGCGTCAAGCGCTGCGTGCCGCCCCATCCGGGGATGAGTCCGATCTTCGTCTCCGGCAGCCCCAGTTCCGTTTTCGGATGCGTGCTGGCCAAGCGATAATCAAAACCCAGGGCCAACTCCAGCCCGCCGCCCATGCACGCGCCTTCGATAGCGGCGACGGTGGGATACGGCAATGCTTCAACCGCGGCGATGAGATCATGACCACGCTTCACCAACTGACGGGTGGCATCCGGATCATGCGGAGCGCTGCCCAACTCGCGCAGGTCGGCCCCGGCGATAAACATGCCCGGTTTGCCGCTGCGGAAGATCAACCCCCGCAAGTCCCGGCGCGCCTGAAGCTGCGCAATCATCGCTTCCAGCTCGCCGAGCATGGCCTGGCCGAGCGTGTTGGCGCGGCTGCCGGGTTGATCGATAGTCACCAGAGCGATGTTGCCATCGAGAAGTTCCAGCCGAAGGGCGGGTTGTGTGGATGGACTCATGGTCGCTCCCTTTCATGGGGTAGGGAAGATTGCCGGAGTTGAGGTGAGTTTATGCAAAAAGGTAGGGCCGGCACAGTCCCAGAGAACACGAGCCGACAGCGTTCGCGACGACGAATATTCCATCGCGGACGCTGCCGGCTCGTAAACCGCCGTCTCACACGGCCCGACGCAGCCGTCGTTGCTCGTTGTCGCGGATGTGGCGGCGGCGGGCCTCCGCAGTGCGCTCGTACAGATCGAAGTAAAATTCGGCATGAACGTCGGTCCACTCTTGTCCCCGCCGCGCCATGGCAATAGCTGCTGAGGCAAACAGCTGGCGCAGGTCATTGCGCTCCTGAATCTCGCCGTGGCCGAAGCGGCAGAATGCCGGCAAGCTGCGTGGCAAAAGCGATGCCGAAGTCAATAGCAGCCCAAAGGGACCAAACATGCTGCCGGTGTTGATCAGGGCGCTGATGCTCGTGCGGGTATGGTCGCCCAGGAAAGCACCGACTTTCAGCAGTCCGGTATCGATCGATTCGCTTCCCACCTTGATGCGCACATTGGCGTAGTCGGTGCGCAGGTCGCTGACCTGGGTGCCGGCACCGAGATTGACCCATTCACCCAGATACGAATGGCCCAGAAAACCCTCGTGCGCTTTGTTACTGTAGCCTTGCACGATGGTCGCTTCTACTTCGCCGCCGATACGGCACTCGGGACCCAGGCTGGAGCCGCGCAGCTTCGCTCCTAATACGTGCGTTCGCGGCCCAATGTAGCACGGCCCTTCGATGCGGCTGAAAGCCTGGACCACGGCATCCGCATCGATCAACACCGGTCCGCGCGTCGTGTCGATCAACACCATCGGCTCGACACGGGCCGATGGATGGATCAGGCAGCGCTCCGGTGCGCCGACGATCGGGACGGCGGTTGACGGCATTGGTACCTCGTGCCGGAGCCAGTGCAGGTGATCTTGCTCCAGCGCCTCCGTCTGATGCACGAGAAGATCCCACGGGTAAGAAATCATCCGGCCACCGCACGCACGAACGGAGGGGTTCTGCGCCCAATGCTCCCCATGCTCAAACACTTTCCACGCTTGCAGAGGATCAACCTCCTCAGCAGAAAGGCAGGCATAGGCCACTTGCCCATCACACAGGCCAACTTCGCCGCTCTTCGGGTTGTGAGGGACATTGATAGGCGGAAGCCAACGGGCATTGAGGAAGAGGATTTTGTCCTCCTGTCGGCCGCTCAGGCTGTTGACCGTAAGCTCTGGATGGTCCAGGCGGCAGAGATCGGCCAACTCCGGCCGAACGAAAGCGAACCCTTGCTCTGCTCCGAAGGCGTGCAGCTGGCGCTCGAGCAGCGTGCGGGCGCCGCAGCGGAGATCAAACGCCGGCCGGGTGTCTGTCAATGGCTGCAAACGGCCGACGGCATTATCTTCAAACACGCAAAGGCGCATGGCTCTCTTCTCCATTCTCATTCCACAGTGACACTCTTGGCCAGGTTTCTCGGTTTGTCAACATCTCGGCCGCACAACAACGCGATGTGGTAAGCCAACAGTTGCAGCGGCACCACCGTTACCAGCGGTTGCAAATGGTCTGCCACTTGCGGCACATAGACGACCTCATCGGCGCGTTCGGCTATCTCGTCGTCTCCCTCCGAAGCGATGGCGAGGATCGGCCCGCCGCGGGCCTTGACTTCCTCCAGGTTGCTCAGGACTTTGTCATAAACGGAGTTGCGCGGCACAAGGAAGACGGAAGGCGTATCGGCATCGATCAGGGCCAGGGGGCCATGCTTCATCTCGGCAGCGGGATAGCCCTCGGCGTGGATGTAACTGATCTCCTTCAGCTTCAAAGCGCCTTCCAGGGCTACAGGAAAAAGATACTGCCGGCCCAGGTAAAGGAAGTTGCGCTTCCAGGCATACTGGCGGGCTATCGACTGGATGCGTTCGTGACAAGACAAGGTTCGGCGAATCTGATCGGGCAGGGCTTGCAATTCCCGGATCATCTGCTCGCCCTGAAGGCTGGACAGATGGCGGAGCCTGCCGAAGTAGAGGGCGAGCATGGCGAGGACAGCGACCTGGTTAGTGAACGCCTTGGTGCTGGCCACGCCGATCTCCGGACCGGCGTGCAGATAGACGCCGCCGTCAGCTTCACGGGCAATCGTAGATCCAACGACATTGCAGAGAGCTAAAGTCGGATGCCCTTTGCGCTTCGATTCACGCAGGGCAGCCAGGGTGTCGGCGGTCTCGCCGGATTGCGTAATGGCGATGACAATGGTATTGCGGTCCAGAGGCGAATTGCGATAGCGGAATTCGCTGGCATACTCGACCTCGACAGGCATGCGGGCGAATTCCTCGAACAGATATTCGCCGACCAGGGCTGCATGATAGCTGGTGCCGCACGCTGTCAAAATGATGCGATCGATTTGACGGAGGCGCTGCGGCTCCAGGTTCAGGCCGCCGAAATGAGCGGTGGCATTGGCCTCATCAAGCCGGCCGCGCAGGGCGTTCTCCAACGCTTCGGGCTGTTCATAGATCTCCTTGAGCATGTAATGCGAGAACACGCCTGTATCGAGGCTGGCTGCGGTGTTGACGAGCGGCTGGACCTCCGGTGTGATGCGTGTCCGATCTCGGTCGAGGATGTGCCAATCGTCCGCCGTCAGTACGCATAGTTGATGATCGTCGAGATAGACGACGCGCTCGGCATGATCGGCCAAAGCAGACGGATCGCTGGCCAGGAAGTTCTCGCCGTCGCCGATGCCGAGGACCAGCGGGCTGCCCAGCCGCGCGCCGACCAGCACTCCCGGTTCGCGGAGACTGAGGACGGCCAAACCGTAAGTGCCCTTGAGCAGGGGCAGCACCCGGCGGATCGCTTCAACCAGGTCATCCTCATCCTGACGGGCGATGAGATGAGCGATAACCTCGGTGTCCGTATCGCTGTGGAAGACGACGCCATCGGCTTGCAGCTGACTTTTGAGAGCGGCATAGTTCTCAATGACGCCGTTATGCACGATCACGATGTCACCCTTGCCGCCCAGATGCGGATGAGCGTTGCGATCGGTAGCTCCGCCGTGGGTCGCCCAGCGTGTGTGGCCGATGCCAATGCAGCCGGGCGCCGGATGCTTGTGCAGATGATCGGCCAGATCCGCAACCCGCCCCGCCTTCTTGCGGACGTGCAGATTTGCTCCCGTCAGCGTCGCCACGCCAGCGCTGTCGTAGCCTCGATATTCCAGGCGGCGCAAGCCCTGAAGCAAAACAGGTTCCGCCTCGCGGAAACCCACGTACCCGATGATGCCACACATGCGGAGAATACCTCTGTTCCATCCGAGCCGCGACCCTAAGGGAGCAAGAAGCACTGCCGCTCCCTTACGGTCGCGGCTCGGTTTTGTCCGGGAGAGAGGAAAACATGAATATGGATGCGCGCCGCCGTTGGGGAGATTCAGGAAAATAGCGAAGGATTTTTTTCTTTTGGGACAATATTTTTGTGTCACGGGCTGGAGGCGTCTCATGCAAGCCGGGGACCGCGTTGAGCGCGAACGAGAGCTGCGGCGCGCCGTCTTGGCGGGCGAAGAGTTTGCCTGGCGAACGCTGTACGACGAATCCTTCGCGGTCTTATATGCCTATGTGCTGTGGCGTTGCGGTGGTTTACGCGATCGTACCGATGAGGTGATACAAGAAACGTGGTTGACGGCGGTGCGACGGCTGCGTGCGTTCGATGAGGAAGCACAGGAACAGGCTGAATGCATCGCCGCCGCGCTGGCCGCATTGCCGGAATATTACAAGGCAGTGTTACGCATGAAATATCTCGAAGGCCGCAGCGTCGCCGACATCGCCGCCGA
>JAJPHU010000296.1 GCA_021325115.1 Planctomycetota bacterium
AACTTACGCATGGGACTCTTCCTTTTCTCAGAAGGAAACACAAACGTTTTACGAAGGACGGGAGGCCGGATACCGCATCCGGATAATTGCACCCTTCACCGAGCGGTTGACGTTCAGGAGCCGTTCCCCAGGGCGGTGTTGAGCGTTGGATCGTTAAACTTGTTGTTCACGTTCGATCCCACCGCCTGGATGGCCGAGAAACATACCAGGATAATCAGGGCCAGCATGATGGCGTATTCCACAGCGGTTGGGCCATCCTCTTCGTGCAGGAATCGCGCCGCCAGGGCGAACCACTTGATCATGACCTGCCTCCATTTCTGTGTCGAGCGTCCAGGCATTCTCATAAACCGCTCGTGTCAAAAAGGTAGGTCGTGATAATTATCCAGTCAAATGGTTGCGCTGCATTTTCCCGAAAATCCAACGAGCCGGCGAGCGGGGTGCGTGAACATCCTGGTGCTTTTCACCGGGACGTTGACATGCCTCGCTCGTCGGCTCGTTGGAGCTTCGCTTGCGCTTCCCGTTTATTAATCGATGCCTGCACCGAAGCGGCGCACTTCCTTGGCGCAGGGACCGCGATCGTTTTGACCGATAGTGAAATGCACGCGGTCGCCAACCTTCAACTCCAGGAAATCGCCGTCGGTGACGTCTTCGTGGAAAAAGAACAGGTTCGGACCGCCCTCGTCGGGAACAATGAATCCATAGCCGGTCTTTAGTGTCTGAATCCAGCCGCTGGCGCTCGGCCCGTGGTGGACCGCTGCGGCGCCGATCCCTCCGTTGCTGGTCCCTCCGTTGCTGGTTCCACTGATGGGGGGGCTGCCCGCAGGGGGAGCACCGTCCCGCCGGTCGGTACCCGGCGCCGGAAAAGCAGCAGGACGCGGGATCAGGGGACTGGAGCCGGATTCCTTGCGCGGCACGAACAGGCCGTTGATGAGCGGATCACGCATACGCGCCCGGTCCTCGATGATCGGATGCATCATGATCGGATAGGTGACTTCATCAAGAAGTACCTGAGCGGTGCGCGTCTCGCGCTCGTTGCCATTGGGATCGCAATACCGGAAGTCCCAGCCCAGGACCATAACGCGCGTGCCCAGTGTGTTCAGCTTGCGTACCAGCGGCAGGAAATCACCATCGCAGACGACCAGAACGACCACGTCGAACTTCTTGTAAATGGCCATCTCATAGGCTTCCAGGGCCAGCCAGACATCAATGCCTTTCTCACCCTCGCGCGTCAGCGGCAGATAATGTGTGGTCACCCCTTCGCGGACCAACACATCATCAAAGACGCGCTCTTTGTAAAGCAAGTCGCGGTCCTCAGCTTCAGAGGCGCGGAGCCGACCGCGGAAATAATGGGCATCGACGATTTGACAATAGCGTGGATCGCTTTTTTCGCAGTCGGCAACCTGCTGGCGGACGAAGGCGTGCAGCCCACTGATGCTGATGCGCGCCCGCCGTTCATGATGATAGTGATAATAGTTGCTGACATGAAAAAAGAAATTGCCGTCATAAAAGATACCGATACGGGTTAACCTCCCCTCGGTCGCCGTCATAAATACCCTCCTCAAAAACCTTGTGAAAATGGCTAAACCATGTAATAGATCGTCATCAGCAGTGTATCGGCTCGACAACAGCGTGTCATGGGAGAATTTGGCGAGCGAGGTCGCGTAAGCACCAGGGGAGAATTTGGCGAGCGAGGTCGCGTAAGCACCAGGGGAGAATTTGGCGAGCGGGGTCGCGTAAGCGCCCCGTGTGCATTGCGCGGGCGCTTACGCGACCCCGCTCGTCAGGCGGTTCAAAATTGCAGCTGAAGCTGCCCCAAGCGCTCTACTGTTTCTCGCATCAGCGCGTCTTCCTCTGCCTCATTCTGAGCCAGATACGTCACCGAAAATCGCAAGTACGGGCCGGCATCGTCCCAGGGCACACAACAGACCGATTGTTCGGTGATGAGAAATTGCGATGCCTCTTCGGCGTTGGCGAAGGTGTGGCCGGCGCAGCCTTTCGGTGCGCGCACATAAAGAAAATACGTGCCGTTGGGCATCTTGGCCTGGAAGCCGACCTGGCGTAAGGCGGCCACGAGTTTTTGCAGCCGGCGGCGATATTTGGCACGGACACGATCGGCAATCTCCGGGTGTTCCAGCGCCGCTCGCGCCGCCTGCTGGATGGCCATGAACTGGCCGGAATCGCAGTTGTCCTTAACGTCGGCGAATGCCCGCACGATCTTCGCATGGCCGGCCACAAACGCCATGCGCCAGCCGATCATGTTGAAACCCTTCGACATGGAGTGAATCTCCACGCCGACATCCTTGGCTCCGTCCACCTGCAAGAAACTCAGCGGCGGACTATCGTAACTGAGCAAGATGTGGGCAGCGTCCTGGACGACGACGATTTGGTTGGTATGAGCAAAATCAATGACGCGGCGATAGAAGTCGTGTGTTGCCGTGGCACCAGTTGGACTATTCGGATAGTTAATGACTAATAATTTGGCCCGGCGACGGATGTCAGCAGGAATGGAGGCCAGGTCAGGATAGAAACCGTTTTCCTCACGCAGCGGCAAATTATAGACCTCGCCGCCGTAATAGGTAGTGTGTGTGCCGGCGACGGGATAGCCAGGCACGGTCATAAGGGTGACATCACCCGGATTGATGAAGACAGCCGGCATCATCGCCAAGGCTGGCTTGGAGCCGATGGCATGGTTGATCTCTGTGACCGGGTCGAGCGTGACGCCGAAGACTTTCTGCATGAAGCTGGCCGCCGCTTCCTTGAAAGCGGCGATGCCGTTGTCGGCGTAGCCGCGATTTTCCAGCTTGTCCACCTCGACTTTGAGCACCTCGCGCACCAGCGGATCGGCCATATCATCGTTTTCGCCGATGCCGAAATCGAGCAGGCGGCGTTCGGGATGAGCAGCCAGGGCGGCGCGCTTGGCCCGCTTGATCTTCTCGAACTTGTAAATTTTGCTGCCCTTGCCGTAGTTGGCGCCGCCGATGCGTTCGGCGAAGAGCGTTTGAAACCAAGGATCGGCCATCGTAACAAAACCTTTCGCCAAGGAAGAACGGACCACAG
Source organism: Planctomycetota bacterium (assembly GCA_021325115.1). GTDB lineage: Bacteria > Planctomycetota > Planctomycetia > Gemmatales > Gemmataceae > JAJPHU01. The sequence goes on from JAJPHU010000296.1 coordinate 3,058, forward strand.
AGTCCCCGAGAACACAGAGCAGGAACACAGAGAAAAAAGATACTCTAATCGTCCCTTTGTTTTTCGTTTTCTCCTCTGTATTTCTGCTCCAGGTTTTTTTGCGACTTTGTGGCTAATTATATTTATTTCTTGGCTGGTTGGGCGTTGGGCGGCAGCAGTTGCTTGAGCAGCTGCCCGTTGGCGCCGTTGTAGACACGGACGATGCCTTCTTGCCCGCCGACGGCGACGAGGGAGCCGTCGGCGCTGACCGCCAGGGCGTACAGGAAATCGGCGCTGCCGCCAAAATTGCGCGTATTGCTCCCGTTAATGTTCCAGAAGCGTACTGTCTGATCGCCACTGCATGTGGCGAACTGATCGCTCTTGCCGAGGAACACCAGCCGCGTTATCTGTTTGCCGTGGCCGATAATCGTGCGCAGTTGTTCCCCCTTATCGAAGTCCCATATTTTGATGACATTGTCGGCGCCGGCCGAGGCCAGCAGTTTGCCGTCCCCACTCCAACCCACGCCGAGAACATGGTGCGTGTGGCCCTCGAACGCTTTGAGGAACTTGCCACTCGGCAGCTCAAACACCTTGACGAACTTATCAGCGGCACAGGCAGCCAACTTCTTGTCATCAGGACTAAAGCAGACGCCGAATACGGTGTCGCTGTGGCCGTTTTTGATCTCGACCGCTAATTTGCCACTGGCAACATCGAAAATTTTGATCTCGCCGTCGGCAGTCGGCGCGCCGCCGCCGGTAGCCAAGAGCTTGCCATCGTGCGAGAAATCCAGGGCGACGACGCGATCGGCAAAGCCGGTCAGCCGCCCACGCAGGATCCCTTTGTCCGCGTCCCACAACACGACTTCCCCAAAGGCGCCCGAAGCCAGTGTTTTGCCGTCAGGGCTATAGGCCAGTGCTTCGACGAGCGAGAGATGAGCGGCCTTGATCGGTTCCCCCTTCCCCCCGCTCGAGCCGAGGGCGGAGTTAGTTTTTTCCCCTCCCGAATTGGGGGGAGGGAGAGGCGCAGTCAATTGCGGATCGAGCAGCATACGCAGGTGCTTGCCGGAAGCGGCTTCGTAGATGTGGATCTGATTGCCGCGCGAGGCGGCGATGTATTTCTTGTCGGGGCTGATGGCGACGCCGAGCACCGGGTGAACATTGGCCGGCGGCGCAGCGACGATCGCTCGGGGCCGGCCACGCCGGGCCGTCGGCGCTTTGGCGCCTTGATCGATCCACAATTTGATAAGGGCCAATTCCTCCGGCGTCAGTGGCTCCTCACCCTTGGGCGGCATGAACTTCTTCTCGGTGCGTCCCGCCAGTTTGACGAGCAAGCTATCGGCCGACCTGCCCGGCACGACCGCCGCTCCGTGCTTGCCGCCCTTCATCAACGCCTCATAGCTGCCCAGATCGAACTTACCTTCCTTGATGTTATCGCTGTGGCAAACGGCACACTTGTTGACCAGTATCGGCTCAATCTCCTTGTCATAAAGGACTGGCGTGGTACGCCTCAGATCAATGACGGCAATCGGCGGCACGGATTGGGCTTTCTTTTCCTGGGCGCACACCCATGCCGGCAGCACAGCGATAAGAAAAAGGGAAAGCAGCAAACGCATGCAGAGATCTCCTGACAGCTTCAAGAAGCCGGAAGCGTATCCAACAAATATGGGCCCGTCGCTTACGCTTTCGGCTCCTCGAGCGGTTCCTTACTTTGTCTTCTTGGGTAGGACCGTCAGCGTCACCGGGGCGGACGGCAGCACGACAAGCGTGTTCGGTTTTTGCTTGGCCATTGCATCCTTGCTGTAAGGCATCTGCGTCTGTGTGTGCAGAACGATGTTGTATGTGCCCGGCGGCAAATTGGGCGGCACGTTGATCGGCAGTGTGCCCTCCGTGGCGTTGGGAGCGATGGTGATCGGCTGATTATTGTTGAGGGACAATCCGGGCGGCAGCTCGTTGGGCGTGGCCTGTACCGTCAGGGGTGTCTTGAAATCTGGCGAAAGGCGTGTCAGTTTCACCTTGAGCGTACCTTTATCGCCCTGCATCAGGGCCGGTTTGTCGAGACTGGGGACGAGACTGTATGGCGCCCCAGGCCGCACTGCCAGCATCGCGCTGCGATCGATGCGGCTGAGAGTGGGAATGCCCTGGCCCGGCGGGATGGGCCAGACAATACTGGCCGAACGGGCTTCGCGCACCACCTGGTTTCCTCCTATCGTGGCCGTGCCGGTGATCTTAATAGGGCCGGTCCAGACCGCGGCGTTGCTGGCAGCAGACAGCACCAGGCTAGCCTGGCGCAGAGGGCCGCCGATTGTTTGCGGCGCGGCCGTTACGCCCGGCGGCAGTCCCTCGACGTTCAGGCGAATGTCGCCGGCAAAGCCATCCTGCCGCAGGGCGAAGATGGTCAGGGCTTGCTGGCCGCCGGCCAGGACAGTCGTGCCGGTGGGCCGATACTCGTCGTCGGCCAGAGCCACCAGATGGAAGTCCGGTTGCGGCGGTGTGATGCGGACACGATAGAAGTGCCGCGGTCCCACCACTGTATCAGCCAGCCGGCTGCTCACCAGCAAAAAATATTTGCCGTCGGCCGGCACTGTGAAGAGAAACGCCTGTGGATCCTCGCTCCGTATATAAAATTTAAGACTCAATCCGTCTAAATTGTCATCGGATTCCTTCAGTTCGCTTTTGTCGCTACGGAGCATGAAGTATGGATAAGTCGGTGCGCCCTGGCGATCGCTGAGAATGTCGATCATGTAGGTTTGGCCCTTTTTGGCCGTGAACGAGTACCAATCGCGGTCGCGCGGCTTCTCGATATGGCCGGCGATTTCGCAGGGCACCGGGACCGCCTGGGCTGTCTGGAGCGTCTCATTGTTGCCGTTGTCCAAGACGAGCGGAGCACGCACCAGGCCGATCAGAAACGGGTTTGACCAGCCGCTGTCATTGCGCAGACGCAGCTCGAAGCCGTCGATTCCTGCCATTTTCGGTATCATTAGTCCGCTGAAACCGACTGGCGAGATGCCTGTCCCTCCAGCAACATTGACGGTGATTTTCTCCAACACATGATCGTTGGCGACGGCCGCGGGATCGAGCTGGCCGCCGGGCAGATTGCGGCCATAGATGGTCACGCGGGTCGTTTTGCCGGCTTCGACGGCACAGGGAAAGACGGCATCGATCCACGGGGCAGTGCTGATGCTGAGGCGATAGTAATGCAGGGCGCTGCCCTGGGTATGAGTGAAATGATAGAGACGAACGTAGTAATCGCCGCTCTCGGGCAAGATGCAATCGGTGACGGCGTCGGTGTGGTTGTAATCGCGGCCGGACGCCAGCTGTTTACCTTTGCGGTCGTATACTTCCAGGCCGGCATGAAAGCGGCTATCGATGCTGGAAGCGAGGCAGCTGAAGACGACACGCTGGCCCTTTTTGCCAGCGAAAACGTAGTAATCGACATCGGTGGGGTTGGCCATCGAGCCGTTGATGGTCGAATTGCTTTCAACGCGCTGGGCCTGCTCGACATCATTGTTCGGCTCTTTTTCCAGCACTTCGTTGAGATCGCCAGCCACAAACGCGCGCGGGTTGCTGACGCCCCATTTGTTGACGAAGCGCACATCATAAATGCCGGGCGGCACATTAGCGGCCAGCGTCACCTTGAAGCGGCTGATGACCGGCTTGGCTGCGGGCGGTTTGGGTTGCGGCTTCTTGGGATCGGGTTGGGGTGGGGGCGGTTGAGGCGGGATGATCGGCTCGGCCTTGATGCCGGGATGGCTGAACAGCAATTGTTCGGGTTCCTCCAGATCCGTGCCGGTGAACGTAACCTCGACGACCGAACCGATCTTGCCTCCAGGCGGCGTGACCGTAAAGAGCCGAGGGGCGGGCAGGTTGGAGCCGAGCCGTGGTTGAGCGTAAGCATTACCGGCCCGCAGCGCCAGCAAGGGCAACAGCAAAACGAAGATACGGCGGACTGCGGACAGGGAAGGGAAATGCGTGAACATCGCGGGGCACTCCTGAAGATCCGGATTTCTGACTCCATTCGCTCGGCGGGGCGCCAGGGTAGGCAACACCAAGGTAGGCAACAATGATCCATCCTCTCGGCATAAGGTGGGAGCCGAGAGAGGCATCCTTCCTTATCCAGCATAGTAATCGTCCGTGTAGCCGCGGTCAAGTAAGGTGTGTCTTCCGGATGTCCCTCTTGATTGGGGCGTGGAGGAGGGCTTATGTGCCAGGGTCTTTTCCCTCTCCCCCTGTGGGGGAGGGGCAGGGGGCTTTTCCCTCCCTCCTGGTGGGGGAGGGTCAGGGTGGGGGGAAGTGTTTCGCCTGCGGACGCCTTCCCCCCTACCCCAGCCCTCCCCCACCAGGAGGGAGCAAAAAAACCTACTCGGGGGCTGGCACAACCTCGCTCGCCAAAATCGAGAGGGGCACCCGTGTCTCCCCCTGCTGTTAGCCTTCAGTTGCTCGGTTCCCTTCCATGACCTACGTTTGCAATGATTGCCTCTTATCCCCTTGGGAGAAAGGGTTCGATGTCGCTATCTTCTTTCTGTGCATCCCTCGTGCCGACCTCGGAAGCTGCGCCGGCCGTTCCGCCTCAAGGCAGTGCCCTGGCGGGTCCAACGTTCATGCTCGTTGCCGTCTACGCGATCCCGATTATCGTGGCATTGCGGCCGGTTGCCGATCCCGACATCTGGTGGCACCTGCGTGCGGGACAGTGGATATGCGAACATCAGGCCCTGCCCGTCACCGATCCCTTCTCGAGCTGGGGAGCGGACAAACCCTGGATCGCCTACAGCTGGCTCTTTGAAGTGCTGGTCTATCGTCTGTATGAGACATGGGGCTTGACAGGGATCGTGCTGTATCGGTTGGCGCTGTCGCTGGCCGTGGTCGCGGCCCTGCACCGGCTGATCCAGCGCCGCCAGCCACGTTTCGCCCCGCTCCTGACGGCGGCGGCCGCCCTTGCCTTCGCGCCCCTCCTCAACGAGCGATCGTGGCTGTTCACTATCCTTTTCGCCACCTTGACGCTTGGTGTTCTTCTCGATCTGCGGGATGGCCGCGCGGGACGCGGCATCTGGCTGTTGCCGTTTGTCTATGTCTTGTGGGCCAATCTGCACATTCAGTTTATTTACGGGCTGTTTTTGCTGGCGCTGGCGTGCCTTCCTTATCCGTGCTGGCGCTGCGGGCTGGCCAAGCGCGGCGTGCTGGCTGGATTGTGTCTGCTCGCCACGCTGGTCAATCCTTATCACATCCGGCTTTATGGCGTGGTGGTGGAATTAGCCACCCAGTCCGGCCCGCTCCGTTACATCAGCGAGATGCATGCCATGGAGTTTCGCGGAGCGGCGGACTGGATGGTCTTGCTGTTCGGCGCGGCAGCAGCATTTACCTTGGGCCGGCGGCCGCGCCTGAGCAGTTTCGAGGTACTGCTACTGGTCAGCGCAGGTTTCTTCGCCTTCCGCTCGCAGCGTGACCTGTGGTTTCTGGTCCTCGCCGCTGCGGCCATTTTGGCCGGCCAACCCGCGCCGTTTCCTGAGAGGTTCCAGACAGCGCCGCCTTGCAGGGCCGCTGCTGCCGGAGCGTTGATCGCACTCATCGGCCTGCTCGCCTGGTGCCGCGGCCTGTCCGAAGAAAACCTCCAGCGGAAAGTGGGGGAGGTGTTCCCTGTGGAAGCAGCTGCCCTCATCGCCGAGCACGGCTATCCCGGTCCTCTGTTCAACGATTATGATTGGGGCGGCTTTCTCATCTGGACCCTGCCGCAACTCCCGGTCGTCCTCGATGGCCGAGCCAACCTGCACGGCGACGAGCGGATCATTCGTTTCCTCAATACCTGGTCCGCTGGACCGGGTTGGCACGATGATCCCGATCTGGAATCGGCCGGCGTCGTTCTGGCCAATGTCCACGATGCGCTCGGCTGTGTCTTGATTCTGGACGATCGTTTTCAGCTGGTTCACGAAGATTCAGTCGCCCGTGTCTTCGTGCGCAAGCGGTCCCCTCATCGAGACGAGACAAGCTCCCTCCGATCCGGGCAAGCCGATTCCAGGATGAAGCACGGATGCGGCACTTGAGTGGGCGAGTGCTGGCGGCGCTCGTGAATCTCCCCGCGATCGACCAGGACCGTCGGCGGGGCTTCAATGCCGATGCGGACGCGATCGCCCTTCACCGACACCACAGTCAGCCGAATATTGCCGTCGATCACGATTTGGTCGCCGGGCCGACGGGTCAGTACCAACATGAGATACCTCCTTGCAGCCGAAATGGCTTATAGGTTGAGCGAAAAAAAAGCCTCCTTCGCTGTTTGCGAAAGAGGCTGCCTTAGCCAACTCTTCGGATTGCTCGATCTTCTTATCACTCACGGACGTTGTACCGTCTGAGTGTGGTTATATTTTTAACCAAAATGCCGCGCCGTGTCAAATTTTTTTTCAGATATGCCGGTGTGTTCCCCGAAGCAGGCGAACGGCCGGCGTCAGGCTGCGGGTTGGTTCAGGGTAAGCATTCATGACCGGTTCTGATACAGGGCCACGAGGGCGGCGCCAATAGCCTGGGACAAATCACCCAGCGCCGCCGGGACAATGCTCAGGCTATGGCGTTGAGCGGGCCAGAGATGGGGCGCGGCGGTTTCGCGGACGATGCGCAGGTACCGTTCACGGAACGCCTCGGTAGTGGCTTCGGGATCCATCAGTCCACCGCCGATGACCACGAAGCGCGGATCGAGGGCCATAGCGAGATTGGCGACATGCAGTCCCAAAGCGCGAGCCTGGAAATCGAAGATTTCGACAGCCAGGGGATCGTTCTTCTGGGCCAGTCCGCGCAGGGCCAGCGCCTGTTGCCGCGGCGGCCAAGACGAACGAGCCAGTTCATGATCGGGATAGTGACGGAGCTTATCCGCCAGCAGATAGGGCAGTCCGGCCAAGGTAGTGTACACTTCGACGCATCCCCAGGTCCGACCGCAGCCGCACGGATAAGCCGGCATGGCCAGCAAGTGTAAGGGCGCCGGCATGTGTCCGGCTTCCATGCCAGCGAGCGTGTCGCCGTCCAACGGCAGGCCATCGCGGCCAATGTAGGCGGTGCCGAGACCGGAGCCGGGAGCAAGCATCAAGACCGTGCCGGCGCCGGCGCCACGCAACCGTTGCGCCTCGGCCACGCCGCCCAGGTTGCCGTCGTTGCCGACAACCAGCGGCACCGTCCGGCCGGCGCGCTCGGCCAAGGCGTTGCGGAACGCTGTATACACGTCAAAACCGACGAAACTCTCCGGCAGATTGGCCGAACGATCGAACACGCCGTAGCGCTGATAGGGACCGGGAATCGATAAGCCAACTCCTTGAACCTGGTCCCAGGCCAATCCATTCCGCGTCAGATACTCGGTGATGCCCTCGACCCATTCGTGGACAACCGCTTCCGGTCCCTGGGCAGCGTTGGTGGCGCGCTGGAGCAGCCGCGTGGAAACAACCGTACCGTCGCTCCACACGCCGCCCACTTTCGACGTGGTAGCGCCACCGTCAGTGCCGATGTAAACGGACTTCATCACGACCCCCTTTACTCACCTGCCGCGCCGGCAAGGGATGCTCGTGCGTGCGGCGGGTGGGTGTTGGCATTTTATCCGCCGCTGCTGGCTGTCTCGGTATTTTTCTCGTAGAAAGCGTAGCGCTGCCAGTGGCGGTCCAGTTCGGCGAAGCTCCAGCCATAATGTTTACGCAACGAAGCAGCATAGCCGTCGCGCTCTCCATCGCGCACAAAGGCGGCAAAGCGTGCGGCCCCGCCTTTCTGGCGCGTCAAGAAATCGACCAGCGAAACGCTCTGAGCATAAAAGACGCCGATGGCATGCGGCTCCGGGTAATCGCGCATTTCGAGAAGGGTGCGTATGCTGTACAGAGCATCGTCGGCGCGCCAGCGCGGCAAGAAGCGCAAATGCATGTCGATATGTGCTTGGGCTTCCGCGAGGATGGCCATGCCCTCATCGGCCCAGCGCGGTACCCGTCCACTGCCGAGCCGTCCTGCCAACACCGCATGGGTGACTTCATGCGGCACCACGCCATTGAGCAAGAAAGCTCGCGTCCCATGCAGGTGGATCGAGCGGCTGAGCACCCGGCCCTCGTCGGCGCGAATGTCGGTATGGCCGCCTCCCGGATTGAGGGGCGCGCCGGTCGCTTGGCTGTAGGCTTCGCCGCTGGAATAAAGGCAAATGCGACATTTCGGTTCCCAATTGGGTCCTACTGCGCCGAACCACTTACGCAGTTGCGCAGCCCGGGCACGTTCGGCCGTCCGCAGCACCGCCTCAGCCATGCCGCGGGTATGCTGGTGCCACAGCCGGAAGTTGGCCGTCTCGGCCCCCCGCCAGCCGTCTTGCTCGCCCAGGTGCCGGACCTCTATGACCGGCTCGTCGTCGCCAGCCTTATCCTTATAGGCGGCCGGTGGGGGTGTTTCCGCGTAAGCCAAGGAACCAGGGAGGAGAGTGAGAATGACAAAGAGCGATCCGCCGCAACATTGCGAGGCCATGCATGTTCCTTCCTAGATTGGAGTGATCGACGGTACCATCTGTCTATCCGCGGTGGCCGTCTCCCTGGGGAGGGAGCCGCGTCTGGGCCGCGAACGGCGGAGACCATCCCGAAGAGAGATTGACGGGTAGACGTAATGTTTTCAGGATAAAAGACTACACCGCCGCGGTCCAGAGGAATATTGCGGGATTGGAGAGTCTAGCGTACACTTGAAATGGAATTATCACCAGCCCACAGCGCCAACGACGAGCCAAAGCCCCTGTCGCCGGTGCCTCGGGCCAGGGGGGAATTTGCTTTTCGAGAACCACCATGAGGAACTCTTTGCGTTTCGCTCTCGCGTTGTTTGTAAGTCTGGCAGTGTTGACGCCGCTTCGCGCCGAGAGCAGGCCGCCGGCGCTAGACAAGCTAGTGCCGGAAAGCGTTCACGATCTTCGTGCCATTCAAGAGCGTGTCAAGAAAGTAACGGCCAAGGTCCTGCCGGCGGTGGTTGCCATCCGCATCGGCCACGCGGCCGGCAGCGGCGTCATCGTTCGCAAGGACGGCTATGTGCTGACGGCCGGACACATCAGCGGCGAACCTGACCGCGATGCCTTTGTCATTCTGCCGGACGGCCGGCGGCTCCACGGCAAGACGCTCGGCCGCAACGTGGGTCTCGATAGCGGCATGATCCGTATTACCGATCCAGGCGAGTGGCCGTTCGTCGAGATGGGCGACACTGCTGGCTTGAGGGAAGGCGCCTGGTGCCTGGCCCTGGGCCATCCCGAAGGTTTTCGGCCCGGCCGAACACCTGTCCTTCGCCTCGGCCGCGTGTTGGAGCTGGAACGCAGAGGTAGATACATCCGCACCGATTGCGCCCTGGTCGGTGGCGATTCCGGCGGACCGCTCTTCGACCTCGACGGCAAAGTCATCGGCATCCATAGCCGCATCGGTGAACTGATGACCATGAACATTCACGTCCCCGTAAGCACTTATCGGGATACTTGGGACCGGCTAGCCAAGGGCGAAGTATGGGGCGGACGTAAACGCGGACCTTACATCGGCGTCCATCTCAACGAGGACGAAGTGGGCGAGTGCCGCATTGTCGAGGTCGATAAAGGTTCGCCAGCGGAGAAGGCCGGCCTGAAACCGGATGATGTGGTTCTCCGTTTCGGCAAAGAACGCGTTGAGGATATTGAAGATCTGCTTATGCTGATAAGTGAGCACAAGCCGGGCGATGAAGTGCCCATCCGCATCCGCCGCGGCAAGAAAATTCTCGAACTCAAAATCGTCATCGGCAGACATCCCGCCTAAATCCATCGTAGGAAGGGCGGGCCGAGCGAGCCGCTCCACGCCCCGCTAGCGGGTCTCGCTCCGCTCGCCCCCCGGCAAATATATCGAGGAGAGTAATAGCCATGACACGTTCCTCAACGTCCCGGGCGCCGTGGACGGTCTCTTTTTGGCTCGTTGCGATCATCGTGTTGCTGGAGGCTGCATCAGCGGTCCCTGCTCAGCGGGAGCGCGTTCCGACTAAAACCAGCTCCCGCTTCCTGGCCGCTTTCCGCGATGTGGTGGCTGGGCCCTCGCGCTCGACGGTGCGTATCCGCTGCGATGACCAGGTGGCAGTCTTCGGCGCCGTCGTCGCTGCGGACGGTTGGATCTTGACCAAAGCCAGCGAGCTAAAGGGCGAGATTGTGTGCGAGCTGCACGATGGTCGCGAATTTCCGGCTCGCATCGTCGGCGTCTCGGAGCCTTACGACCTGGCCATGCTGAAAATCAACGTGAACGGACTCAAGCCGGTCGAATGGCGCGATAGTACGGCGGATGCGGTGGGCAGCTGGGTGGCGACACCGGGCATGAACCCGGAACCCGTGGCTGTGGGGGTGCTCAGCGTCCGTGCGCGCAAGATTACGGGCACGGAGCTGACGCGGCGCAGCAGCAGCGGTGGCTTTCTCGGCATCAGCATCCACTCGGCGCCCACCAAGGACGGCGTCAAGATCGCCGAAGTTCTCCCCGATGGCGCGGCGAGCAAAGCGGGTTTTGAGGAAGACGATGTTATTGTAGCCATCGAAAAAAAAAACATCACCGATGCAGATTCTCTCTTTAAGGCATTACAAAAGACCAGACCCGGTCAGACCGTGACGGTGCGCGTCAAACGCGGCAGCGAGATAGTAGAGTTGACGCCGACCCTGGGCAAGCGCCCGACCGATCGCGCCGATTTTCAGAACCACCTGGGCAGCAAGCTCAGCGATCACCGCACCGGTTTCCCGATGGTCTTGCAGCATGATACGGTCTTGCGTCCAGTCGATTGCGGCGGGCCGTTGGTCGATCTGGATGGCAAGGTCATCGGCATCAACATCGCGCGGGCCGGCCGCACCGAAACGCTCGCTATCCCTGCTGAAGTGATCAAACCACTCTTGGACGATCTGAAATCGGGCAAATTGGCGCCGCCGAAGTGAAATGACGAACTGGAAGCGTAAACGACGACACGACGGTCCATCGCTTACGCTTTCGGCTCGTCAAAACGAGGAGAAGACGCGCTATGTCCGATTGGCCTTCTCTGCTCCGCAGACGGGAACCGCTCGACGCCTGGTTCACGCGCATGGCCCAGTGGCTGCTCAACGGTTCGCAACTGGCGGTCGGACGACAGTCGTATCGTTTGGTCGAGATTGAGTTTTACTATTGGTCCAAAACGCACCCCGATCCATTCACCCACCGCGATCCCATCCAATTCCACCTCGGTCATTGGTATTTTCACCGCAGTCACGGCGTCTATCGCAGCGGCAGCTTCAAGGGACTCGACCTTACCTTCGGCCAAGGCGATACATCCGGCGGCATCCTGATTCGTGGGCTGGAAACGCCTTCTGGCATGCGAATCGACGGTCCGTCGCTATGCGTCGATCAGCTGCTGAAGGCAACGGGTAAAGCGACCGTTGCGGAGTTGGATCGAGCTATCAATAAGCGTCTCGTCTGGGAGAGCGGCAACCCTCTAATGCTGAAAAGGACCGATACGCTAGAGAAACGTCCCCTGTTTCGTTCGCCGCGCGTTGGTCTGCTGCTGAAACAAGCTGTCGCACGCCGCAAGGCTACGCGCTTTATCATGCGTCCCTACCGCTACTTGACCGAGCCGCAGCGGTTAAAGAAAGGTAAACTTCTCTTGGTGCTGTCTCTGCACGTCCAGGGTGTCAGCATCCAAGAGATCCAACGTTTGACCAATTGCTCACGCCGCGCCGTGGAGCGCTACATCGCCGATTTTGAACAGGGCCGGAAAGAGGCAGATTTCCGACCCTATTTCGGCATTGATCTCGGCCCTACCGAGCTATGCAAGCTCTACGGCGTCTGGGCCGCACACTGGGGTTTAGGCGAACAGCTGGCGTCGGCCGACTGGTAGCAATACTCTACCAGCCAGCTGACGCTGGCCGTTCGCCAGGAGGCTGTTTCCATGATCCATCTCAAACAGGTATCGCGCATCTTGTTGACCGTGTTTCTCGTCTCTAGTGCTGTGCCGGTCCTCCGCAGCCAGACGCCCGCTCCACGAGAAAATCACGCCACCGTCATCATCCGGGTTCATCCTGAGGCCAC
>JAJPHU010000178.1 GCA_021325115.1 Planctomycetota bacterium
CCAGGAGCGGCACCGTTTCGCTGTTCATGCCAGGGATAATCAGGCGATGCTTCTGGGCATCGCCATCAACCGGGTGGCGCGGTATTGCTTGCGTGCTTTACCTCAGACCATCGTGTTCGCTGGCGAAGGCGAGTTCCTTATCCAAGCCGCCCTCGAAGACCAAGAGACCATCCCGCCTTGCCGCGTTGTCTCCCTCCGCCGCGAGTTGGGTCCAGCCGTCTCGCGAGCGGCCTGCGCTTATGCCGTGGCGATTCTGGCCGCTGAAAAGGACTAACGCCATGCCTTCACCCATCGTCGTTATCAAGGTGGGCGGCAGCCTCTATGATCTGCCGGACCTGGCCTCTCGTCTGCGCCGCTGGCTTGCTCCTATTCTACCCTCTCCCCATTTGGGAGAGGACAAGGTGGGGGCTGCTCGCGTGGTTCTGATCCCCGGCGGCGGGCCTCTTGTGGAGGCGCTACGTCATCTGGATCGCCATCACGGACTCGGCGAAGAAACCTCGCACTGGCTGGCCCTGCGCGCTCTAAACATCAACGCCCATTTCCTCGCTGCCCTGCTGCCATCGGCGTGTGTGATCGGTGATCTCGGCGAACTGGGCCATGCCTGGGATAACCATCGATTGCCGATCCTCGATATCTACAAATTTGCTCGTGACGACGAACAGCGTCCCGATCATCTGCCGCACTGCTGGACCGTCACCAGCGACGCTCTGGCCGCGCGCGTCGCCGTCGTGCTCCAAGCTCGTCATCTGATTTTGCTCAAATCCACGACGATCCCGCCTGGCATGGACTGGCACGAGGCAGGCCGACTGGGTCTGATCGATGCCCAGTTCGCTGAAGTACTGCACGACGCCCCGGCGGATTTGTATGTCCATGCTGTCAACTTGCGTAAACAAGAAGGCAATACCACGGTGAGCGAGAGTGTGTAAGCGCCCGAATAAGGAACTTTCGGGACGCTTACACGACCTGCGTGCCAGGATTAACTGTTGAGTCGCTGATCGATCGTCATGAAGAGTGTGTCCCCGCTGGGGGTTTGCGTGGCACTGGCGATCTTGTTCACTTGATTCAAGGCGCTTTGGGCCTGGCTGGCCAGGCTACCACTGCCGGAGCCGCCAGGGAACAAGCTGCCCAGGCCGCCATTGACCTGGAGATAGGCAAACAGCGCGAGAGTTTGATCGCTGGAATCGCCATCCGAGGCAACGGCGAAAACAGCTTGTTGAAAACCTTGCAACTCCGCTTGGACCTGAGAATTGAGAAAGCGAACCGCCTGGATTTCGCCCCCAAGTTTGACGAAATCCGTATAGAGAGGTTGAAGGGTGGTTCCTGAAACTCCGTTCACAATTAAAGCGTGATCGTCCTTCCCGAATTGGACGAACGTGTTGCTTGCCGCGTTTGCCTGGGCTTGCATTGCCTGGACACCTTGCTGGATAGTTTGCACATCCATGAACAGGGCGATCCCGGCTGTGCTTGGCAGATCGCGGGTTTCCAGAGATTCCAGCTGCGGCTTAAATGTGGGCCGTGAAGAAAGTTCGCATGGCATGGTTGAGACTCCTCAAAAAATGGGCGGTGGCGCCGAGACACGATGCCTGGGCGCGCACCATCTCTCCAGCTTGCCGACGGAGCCTCAGCGAAGCTCAACGACGCCAGCAAGCGTTCCCAAACAAGCGATACCGTAGAGAGATCGAAGGCGGCGCCCGGCCTCATTGCCGAGCAGGGTGAAGGGTCTCCGCTCTGCTGGGCGAGCACGAGAAATCTGGGCGTCCTCAATTCCCTCTTACCTCCCTATGCACGTTTTTTCCCAAAAGCGGACGCGCTTTTGGGAAAATTTTCCTCCCATTTTTCCCAGCTTACTGTCAGCGATCTGGTATGCCCGGAGTGCCGGATGTTGCCAATTTGCCGGGAGGGAGGCTGCGGCCATTTCTTGACCAACGCCCCCCGTTTATCGGCCTTTACAACATCTCCGTGGAAGCGCTGTCCTGGGCAAGGCGACATGTCCCTTTTTGCTCCCCAGACTCATTTTATTCTCGCTTTCTGTTTGCCTTCGCCGAAGATGCTCGTTATGCTGCATGGATCGATGCCGTCCGGTTTTCAGAGGTTCGGGGAGAAGCGCCGTGTCGTCGGAATCGAAGCGTTCGCGCCTGGGGACGGAGGTTGAGAAATGGATTGTGGATGCGCGGCAGGGCGACCGCGAGGCGCTGGGTCGACTGCTGGAGATGTGCCGGCATTATCTGCTCGCGGTGGCCAACAAGGAACTGACACCGGCGCTGTGGGCCAAGGTGGCTCCCTCCGACATTGTGCAGGATACATTGCTGGAGGCAGGACGCGATTTCCGTGCTTTCCACGGCGGCAACGAGGAGGAACTGTTGGCCTGGTTGCGCGGCATCTTGCGCCACAACGTGGCCAACGTCCGCCGCCATTTCGAGACCGGAAAACGTGAAGTGGTCCGCGAGGTGTCTCTGGAGGAAAGCACAGCCCTTTCCTTCGAGACCCCCAGCCGGGAGGCGCAAGCCCGCGAACAGGACGAACAGCTCGCCCAGGCCATCGAGCAGCTGCCGGAGCATTATCGCCAAGTGCTTCTTTGGCACACGACCGAACACTTGACATTCACACAGATTGCTGACAAGCTGGGTAGCACAACAGACGCCGTTCGCAAGCTATGGGGACGGGCTGTCGAGGAACTCGCTAAACTTTTGGACTCGCCCCATGAATCCGCCTGATGTCGTCCATGGCGACAACGAACCATTCACGCTTCTGCTGGCTCGCTATAGCGAAGCGTTGAGTGCCGGCGGTGACGTCGACCCAGCGGCCGACCCCGCGCTCTCCCCCGAACTGCGGCAGCGCTTGCAACGCGCATTGAGTTGTCTACGCCGTCTGCAGCAATTTTCGCCTCCGACTGCGGATGCCGTCACCAAGATCGTGGAGCAAGTCGCCACGCGGCACGACGACCTCGTCTGCAGGCAGATGGGGCGTTTCCATATCGTGCGCCTGCTCGGCCGCGGCGGCGGCGGCATCGTCTTTCTGGCTTACGATCCCGACCTGCGCCGCGAAGTAGCCTTGAAGGTGCCGCATCTGGCGGCATTGTTAGCGCCGGACCTGCAGCGGCGTTTTCTGCGTGAGGCGCGAGCAGCCGCCCAACTGGATCATCCCAATCTGGTCCCTCTCTATGAAGTGGGCGAAGCCAACGGTGTCTGTTTTTTCGTCTCCGCGTATTGCCGCGGCGGCAGCTTGGCCGGGTGGTTGGCGGCGCAGACCATGCCGGTCCCGGTTCGCCAAACTGCGGAGCTGTTGGCTATGCTGGCCGACGCTGTGCAGTACGTTCACGAGCATGGCATCTACCACCGCGATATCAAACCGGGCAACATTCTCCTCGATCCGCAACGAGGCGGAGACAGCGGCGGCGGCAAGGCAGCCGTCGCTGATGCCTCCGGCTCGTTGGAACGCTTTACGCCGCGGCTGACCGATTTCGGCCTGGCCAAGCTACACGAGGCCCAGACCGAGTCCACCTGCAGTGGCGCCGTGTTGGGTACGCCCCTGTACATGGCGCCCGAACAGGTCGAGGGCCGCCTGCGTGACATCGGCCCAGCTACGGATGTGTACGGTCTGGGTGCGGTGTTGTACGAGATGCTGACGGGCCAGCCCCCCTTCCGCGGGGCAACCGGCGCCGATACGCTGCGCCAGATGCTGGCGGAAGAGCCGAAGCTGCCGCGATGCCTGCGCCGAGATGTGCCGTCCGACTTGCAAACCATCTGCCTGAAATGTTTGCAGAAAGAGCCAGTCCGCCGCTATGCCCATGCGGCAGAATTGGCCGACGATCTGCGGCGCTTTCTCACGGGTGAGCCAATCCAGGCGCGGCCGGTGGGTCGCAGCGAACGTTTGCGCAAATGGGTCCGGCGCCGTCCTGCCAAGGCTATCCTGATGGTGTCGAGTTTCCTTATCGCCTTGGTCCTTGTCATCGGTTGGTCCCGGTTGGCGTCGTTAGAGCAAGCGCGTCATGCTGAACGGGCGGCGGCGACGTCCCAGATCGTGGAACATCAGGAGGCCGTTCGCCAGACCGAGCAACGTCTGCGCCAGCTTCACTACACGGAGGACATTGCCCAGGCATGGCGTGCCTGGGAACATCGCCAACCGGAACATATGGCCGATCCTCTTAACAAATACCGGCTGGCCGCTGATTCGGACAAAATCGACGATCTGCGCGACTTCGAGTGGTACTTTCTGTCGCGCCTGGCCCGGGCCCGACCACGTGTCATGCGATATCCCGCCGATTTGTATTGCCTGGCCTTCTCGCCTGATGGAATGATGTGTGCCTCGGGCCATCGGGATGGCACCATCGCCTTGTGGGACCCCGTCAGCGGCCGGCAGCGTGGGACCTTGAATAGGCATACCTTGCCTGTTCGCGCTTTGGCTTATTCTCCGGAGGGCAAATATCTGGCTTCGGCATCCGGCGCCAGAGAAAACGGTAACCTTCGGGGCGAGCTTCTGCTGTGGGACACACAAAGGGCAAATGTCCTCCTCAGTTTCCCAACGCCTTCGGGCTTGATCCGGTCCCTGGCTTTCACGCCTGATGGGAAGACCCTGGCAACTGTGCTCCAGCTTCGCTCGGGCGGTGGTGAAGTCTCGTTCTGGGAGATACCCTCCGGGACACAGCGGCAGGTTATCTCCTTCCCCGCGCCGGCAGGCGCCGCCTCGGTGGCCTTTTCTCCCGATGGCATAACCGCTGTCATCGGCCAGGTCCATGGCAAAATATCCTTGTGCGATTCTGTGACGGGACAAATCCTCGAAACCCGCCCCGGCCATCAGGGGGTTATTTGGTCCATGGCTTGCGGACACAAGGACGGCGTGCTCGTTTCGGGCGGAGGCGACGGCAGGGTAAGGCTTTGTTCGTGTCCGCCTGGCGGCTCGTTATTGGCGGAATATCGCCATGAGGAGCCGGTTTGGAGCGTGGCGTTAGCGCCGGATAACCGGAGCGTGGCTTCCATCAGCCACGATATGCTCAAGGTGTGGGACCGTGTGAATCATGGTGAGCAATTTTCATGTGTGCTTCATGGGACGGAACGGCGCGGGAAAGTGGTAGCGTTCTCTCCCGACGGCAAGACCCTCGCTATCGGGTCCGAGTACGGCAGCCTGTGGATGTATGATTACGAGGTCTTGCGTGCTGCGGAAGCGCTTTCGTGGCTGGGGCACCGCGAGGGCAAGGAAGCGCGCGAGGCCTGGGCAGTTGCTTTTTCCCCCGACGGCAAGACCCTCGCCTCGGCCGGCGACGACCACCTGATCCGTTTCTGGGACCCGGCGACCGGACGCGAGACGGCGATTCTTCGTGGCCATCATTCGCTGGTCACCAGTCTGGCGTTCTCTCCCGACGGCAAGTTGCTGGCCTCTGGCAGCTTCGACGAGAAGGGGCCGGTAAAGCTCTGGGAAGTCGCCAGCGGCAAAGCTCTTGCTACTCTCAACGGTCACAACAACCGCGTCGATAGCGTGATTTTCTCGCCAGACGGCCAAATGCTAGCCACGGCCGGCCGCGATCGCACCGTCCGCTTGTGGGACGTGGCTACGCGCACGGAACTGCTGATCCGCCTCAGTCACACCATCGAGTCCCTGGCTTTTTCTCCCGATGGCCGTACCCTGGCCATGACGGATAACTCTCAGACTGTGTTCTTATGGGATATCAAAGAGCGGAAAATACGTCGAATGTTGCTGCCGCATCCTCCGGGCCACGTTGCCGTGGCTTTTTCTCCCGACGGCAAAATACTGGTAACAGGAGATCGGGAAGGGATGGTGCGTTTCTTCGACGCCGCTACAGGCGAGCTGCGCTTCAGCGCCCGCAGTCCCGATGGGGTGAACTGCCTGGCGTTCACTCCGGACGGCAAGACCGTGGCCTCGGCGAGTTTTGATAAGAAGGTCAAGCTGTGGCAGGTCTTGACGGGCCGAGAACTGCTGACTTTACCCGCCCAGAAGGACCGCGTCCGCTGGCTGGCTTTCTCTGCCGACGGCGCCCTGCTCGCCACGGCTGGTCAAGACGGTATCCTCCACATCTATCGCGCTGACAAACCCAGGCCACGCCCCTAACTGAACGAGCCGCAAGCATAAGAGCTACCGGACAAAACCTCCTCCCCCTTGTGGGGGAGGAGGTGAGGGCTATCCTACCAGGCAATCGTAGACACGCTTCTTGAACTCCTGCCGCAGCGGGTGGTCGCCGATGGTGAGCAACTGGCTCATCAACAAGCCGATCAGATCTTTTTTCGGATCGACCCAGAAATAGGTTTGGAACAGGCCGCCCCAAGAATAGCTGCCGGTTGAGGCGACATCCAGAGCTTGGCCTTTGCCGTCCACCGTCAACACGCCGAAACCGTAGCCGAAGCTGTCGCCATATTGAGGGATGCAGGTTTTCTTATAGCCGATCTGATTGGTCGTCATTTGCTGGACTGTCTCCGGCCGCAGCAGGCGCACGCCGTCCAGCTCGCCGCCGTTCAGCATCATTTGCAAAAACCGTGCGTAATCCGACGCGGTCGAAACCAGGCCAGCGCCGCCGGAGAAATATTTGCTGTCTGTTTCACACGGATACGTCGCCGAGAACTCGATCTCGCCCACCGATACCAACCCTAGCCCTTCACTGACGCGCTGTCTTCTGCCGTGGCGATCCGGCAGATAAAGGGCGGCCAAACGCTCTTTCTTCTCCGGGGGAACATAGAAGAACGTATCATGCATTTGCAGCGGTCCAAAAATGCGCTGGCGAAAGAACGTCTGGAGGTCTTGCCCCGAAACTACCTCGACAACAGCCCCCAGCACATCCGTAGACAGGCCGTAGCCCCAAAAGCTGCCGGGTTGGAACATCAACGGCAGTCGGGCCAGGCGGCGAACATTGTTGAGGCTGGTGCCGGGAGCGTGATTAAAGCCATCGCTGACGCCGGCATTGCGGTACAGAGTCGTCCACGGCGGAATGTCCCAGAAGCGATAGGTGAGTCCGGATGTATGAGTCAAAAGATCGTGAATGGTGATTTCGCGCCGGGCCGGCCTCATGTGCAGGCTCCAGGTGAGCAGATTCGGCACGCCGACAGTCGGCCCTTTAAATTCGGGAATGAACTTCGAGACTGGATCGTCCAGCCGCAGCTTGCCTTCCTCGACGAGCATCATGACGGCCACGCTGGTGATCGGCTTGGTCATAGAAGCGAGGCGGAAGAGGGTATCCGTGGTCATGGGCGTCTGGGCTTCGGCGTCGCGCCAACCGATGGCCTTGAGATAGCCGATGCGGCCGTGCCGTGCCAGCAGCATTACTGCGCCGGCAATCTGTTGCCCCTCGACGGCATCTTTTATCACGGCGTCGAGGCGTTCCATCTTGGCCGGATCCAGGCCCGTCGCCAGGGCCTCGGCCGAAGGCGGAGGCGCCTTCAGAAAAAGGACACAGCCGACCACGGAGGCGACAAGCACGCCGGTCAGCATCAAACAACGACGAAACGACGGCATGGCTCAACCTCCTGTCATCTTATCCATGTAGGAGGAAAGAAAGTCAATCCGGGTTTCCGCGCGGACCTTGGCGAACGGTCGGCATCTGCCGGTGGTTAAGCCCCACCCGTCGGCAAACACCAGACGTTCGCCCACTCCCCCTGGAAACCTATTTTGCAATCGACATTCTATTTCCCCTACTTGATGCTTAATCCTCATGCATTGCCACGCTTGTTGTCTTGAGGTATACTTCACCACACTCGCCAATTTGCCAGCGGGGTCTGTGACAGTCCCCGGCGTGTGGGCGCGCCCGCACGTTGGGGTTTTTTAATTTACTTGCTTCATGCCAGCCCGCTGCGTCGGCGCAGGCATCCCTTGCGAGCGCGGCGGGCTGGTGAAAAAATAGGAGACGCCCTTATGCCAGCCCTTCAGGAACCTGCTCCTCACACGCTCGATGCCACTGTCCTGCTGTCCGCCCTGACAGCCTTGAAAAAAGGCGACTTCACCGTTCGTATGCCCTTGCATTGGACTGGCATGGCCGGCAAGGTAGCCGACGCCTTCAACGAGGTTGTCGAGTTGAACCAGCGCATGGCTCGCGAGCTGGATCGTCTCCGTCGCGCTGTGGGCAAGGAAGGACGTATCTCCCAGCGGGCCTCGCTAGGCGACGTTTCCGGTTCCTGGGCCGACGCCATCAACTCCGTCAACGAGCTTGTTAGTGATCTGGTCTACCCCACCAGCGAGACAGCCCGCGTCATCGGCGCCGTCGCTCAGGGAGATCTGTCGCAGACGATGGCCCTGGAGATCGATGGCCGGCCGCTCCAAGGCGAATTCCTGCGCACCGCCAAGACTATCAACAAAATGGTCACGCAACTCGGTTCGTTCGCGGCCGAGGTGACGCGTGTGGCCCGCGAAGTCGGCACCGAAGGTAAGCTCGGCGGACAGGCCCAGGTCAAGGGCGTATCCGGAACCTGGAAGGACTTGACCGATAGCGTCAACTTCATGGCCGGAAATTTGACTAACCAGGTCCGCAACATCGCTGAAGTGACCACGGCTGTGGCCAACGGCGACTTGTCCAAGAAGATCACCGTCGATGTCAAAGGCGAATTCCTGGAACTGAAAGGCACCATTAATACGATGGTCGATCAGTTGCGGTCGTTCGCTTCGGAGGTGACGCGTGTGGCCCGCGAGGTCGGCACCGAAGGCAAGCTGGGCGGCCAGGCGCGTGTCGA
>JAJPHU010000338.1 GCA_021325115.1 Planctomycetota bacterium
CCCGCTCGCTAATTCGGGGAATGGATGCTCAGCGGCGTCCGGGCTGCGGTCGGAAGACCGTGATCTCCAGTTCGTTTTTCCCCGGCTTGACTTCGAAAGTAATGCCGGACGTTTTCGGATCGGAGAACTTTGGGTCCACGTCCGGCAGCTTGCCTTGGGAAGCCTCATACTCGCCCACGGATCGCGGCATCACTACGATGCGATACTTGCCTGGCTCGGCGCCGTCGCCGGGTCTTTGGGTCCCCCAGGAGAAGGTGCCGTCGCTGTTGACGTTGCCGCGGGCCATGACCCGCGCTTCGCCCTTGTCCATCTCCCCGATGACGATCCCTTCGGTCAAAGGGCTGCCGTCTGGGTAGGTGACGCGGCCGTGGACCGGGTAGCGGCCCTTGTTGTCGCATCCTATCGGCAAAGCCAGGACCAGGACGGCCAACAGAGGCAGCCGGTACCCGATGGTATTTGTCCACCGAATCATGATGAGGCCTCCTCGTGCTTAGTGCTGATGTTCAGTAATCAAAATTCGGGATGACCTGGCCATCCATTCGATTGGCCAGGTAGCCTAGGGTTGTGCCGTTGATGCTGTTCGCGAGAGCATGGACACTGCCGTCGCCAAAGACGAACTGGCAGACTCCCGTATGATAGCTGCCGAACTGGTTGTTAAGCGGATCATAGGGGGTGAAGGCCAAGGGGTGCGACAGACTACCTAGACGTGCAAAACTCTCATGTTCCCCCGCACTGTAAATGACATTGTCATCGATAGGATTCTTGCCTCCCAGATCGCTCAGGGGGATGTGTTTCTCTCCTATCATGAGGGTATTGCTCAGGCCATCCGTGACCTGTGTGAACGAGACGCCGGAGAGCAGGTGCTTGCCTCCGCCGAGATACCCTATCATGCCGGTGTACGCGGTACCGATGCTGGTCTGGACGTAGCTGCCGTCTCCGATGCAGGCAGCATAGTCGCCGGGCATGCCCATCACGGGCGGGTTCGTGTTTTCGAGAGGAACAAGCGCGGGCGGACCACGGCGCGACGGGCAGAGGAAGACTTTAACTTGTTCCTGAATGGCCGCCAGGTCCGCAGGGTCCCGGGAAGACAAATTATTGAAACCGTCCGTCTGGCTCACGCCGGTTATTTTCGTGCGCCATATGTTGTAAATATTTTCCTGTTCGAGAAAGGGCAGGATGATCCTTGCCCAGGTGCTACGGTTCGTGCCGCCGCCACTGCGGCACCAGGGTCCGGTGCTATAGACATCGTGGTAGTTATGGATGGCCAGACCTATTTGCTTGAGGTTGTTCTGGCACTGCACCCGCGCTGCGGCTTCGCGGACCTTTTGTACAGCCGGTAAGAGCAGTCCGATCAAGATGGCGATGATGGCGATCACCACCAACAACTCAATCAACGTGAAGCCGAACCTGTCTCTTCGATGGAGAGAAGAACCCATGGTAAAACCTCCCACAGAAAAGGCAGCTGAGAGACGCCGGCAGGACGGCGAGAAAAGCCGTCCCACAGCCGCCCCTACTTGCGAGTCAGCCACCATAAACACGTTCCGGAAGCATCCACCGAAAAATCGACCGCCTTTCCACCGTGGACAACTTCGGCGGATCGGCAGGCGCGGCCCGTACGGGGATCGATCCGGTAGGCCGCGAAGGGGCCGTCACTGCCGGACAAGTCGAGCGTTAGCGACGGACCAGTGTTTGCATAGACGAGATAGTTGCGTCCCGGCTCGGCGAGAACAGCCTGCGACTTCGCTCTCTCGGGGGCGTCGAGCGGTCTCATGCGAGGCAAGGCAGCCAGGAGCCGGGCATCGGTCATCGGTGGCAGAGGAGGAATTGAGCCGCCCCCGCTGAGAACCGCCCAGCCGTTGACCGCACGCAGCGAACAGAGGACTGCCTTGTCTGGGTAGCGCAGGCGGTATTCGCGCACTTGCTGGATAATCTGGGCATCCGAGTACGTCTTGGTACCATTCCATTGGCGGTACTGTTGGCGCGGGGCCAAATTCTCACCGCCCTTGGGTTGGTACACGCCGCCGTTGGCTGTGTACCACCAGTATTTCAGATCGATCACCGACACTTTTGGTCCACGAACGGGATCGGCAAGGATGGCGTCTTGGACATCCTTGGTGCAGCTCAGACCGATCAGGATCTTTTTGCCCTTCTCTTTCTGCCACTCGTCGAGGGTGTCCAGCCAAAACTGCACGAAGGCCAGCGGACCGGTGAACTCTTCGCCGGTGAAGAAGAGGACATTGCTATTCGCGCCGAGGGTATCGAGGCACTTACGGATATAGGCTCGATGCAATTGACGGCGCAGTGGATGTGACACATCGTAGAAAGCCTCGGCCAGGAAAATGCGTTTGTTGTGGACGTAAGGCGGCGGCTCTGGGAAGCCGGTGTCCTGCACACAGTTGGCCGGCCGCCAGGGGAAATCGGCCCAGTGGGCACCGGCCTCCAAGAGGTTGTGCTGGAAATACATTTGCTGAATCAATACCAAGCCTTTGCGATCGCACAAGTCGGCGAACTGTTTGAGCCGGGCGAAATACCACGGGTTGAAGCGGGTCAGGTCATACTTGCTTAGGCCATCCCAGGCCGTGCCGCGGCCGCTGCGCGCCCAGGGCTGCTCATAGAAGGGCGGCCAGACTTCACCGTCGTTGCGGCGGACCATCTGGTGGTCATCACGGCGGCGGTCGTACCATAGCCCCCAGTGATGCGTGAGGAACACCTGGTTGTGGGCGCGCATTGTTTCCGTTAATTCCTCGAGGTCGTCCGTGTATCCTGGCCCCACACGGCCGGGCACAAAGCGCGTCACGCCAGGACCAAACGTGTCCGCGCGCGACGGCAAGAGGTGGCCGCGCCACCAAACGGTGCCAGTACCGCCGCCAGCCAGCACTTTGTCATCGCACACCAACCAGCCGTTCTTCAGCGCCAATGGCCTGGCTGGCGCCGGCTCGGGACGTGCCCCTTTCCGCACACGGTCTGGCGCCACCTCATCAATCTTCTGGGCGTTTCCTGGTGCGACGGGCGTCGGGCGACGCTGCAGGGCGGCGGCGGCCTTGTCGCCTTTACGCTCGGCGAGCTGGGCGGCATAGAGGCTGATCGGCTTGACGAACTGGCTCAGCGATCGCCAGTGGCCGTCGCCCACGAATTGGCCCCAGCAGCCGATCGCCCAGTTTTGGGCCGTCGGTGGCCGGCGGCAGGTGATGATCGAGGCGGTGCATTGCCACAACACGCAGTTGGCCGCGGCCCAGCCAGCCCCCTGGTTGTCGATCTCGCGGTTGGTCAGCGCCAGACCGCCGCCGTCCACCGTGACGTTATCGTAAAGTACCCCCGAGGCCCAACTTTCGATCGGCCCGCTGAAGTGATGCGCCCGCGCGGCGTTGCACTCCACAAAGGCGTTTGGCCCTGCGGCCAGGTAGCCGACTGCAAAGTCATGTCGGCCATCTTCCGCCCGGCAACGCTGGAACAGGGTCAGCTGGCCGCTGGTATAAAATGTGTGCCGACGATAGCCGCCCAACTCCGAGACAGGCGCCACCGAGGTGCAATCCTCTACTGTCACGCCCTTGCAACTCTCCCCTACAAGGACGGCTGAGCCAGCGAAGTGAGTCGCGGTCACCTGCCGCACCCAGCTATCGCGGACGTTCTCCAAGCTGATGGCGGTCCAGGCATGTTGTTCGTCATGTGGATTGCTAGGGTCAAAGGCCGATTCGCAACAGAGGTTCTCGACACCTACCTGGCTGATGCGGCCCGGCCACGAGTAGACCTGGAGCCGGCCGCCGCCGTGCTTGACATCGAGGGCCGTCGTCAACGGGGCGTCCAGAGTAACGCTGTCGCCGTCGAGGTGCGTGAGGACGCGGTCCCAGCGAATGTCCATCTTGCCCGGCAGCCAGTCGAGCCAAGAGCCGCGGTCTCGTGAAGGGAAGCGATCCATGCCAACCGCGGCGATCCATTGCCCCGTTGAGGGATGCTCGACGAGGACGGTATCGCCGACGTGAAGCCCCTTGGTGGTTGCCAGCCGCAGGCGGTACGCCCCTACGGGAACGTAGGTATCCGCCACCGTGTAGGGCGTTGGGGAAAGGATCCGCCGGTCACTCTTACCGAGAATGCGGATCAACGTCCGCCGATCTGTGCCCGTTGCCACCAGGACTGTGCCATCAGGGCCTTGCCCCTGACCGCGGAGCACGACGCCGCTGACCGCCAAGCGGAGGCTGCCAGCCACCTCGTGGCGGCCGGCAAGCAGCAGGACCGCGCCGCGAAGGCCGCTGGCGTCGGCCGGCAGAGTGGAAACATAGTCGATGGCCGCCTGAATACGCGGGCCGTTGTCTCCGCACGCCGGCGGTACGACCACGCGAACCGGCGCGTCCGGGATGGCCGAGCCGCCCCCGGCATAGCCGCAGTGCGAGAAATCGACAATGCGATTGCCCCGCTCATCGCAGTCGTAAACCAGCTTGCCGTCCGCACCGAGATACACGAACCGGCGCGACGGATCTGCAGCCTGGGCAACCCCACAGGACCATACAGACACAGAGAAGAAGAGAACAAAGCGATAGAACGAGGAGCGCAAAAGTGACAGAAGCAGATTCATCGCTGTCCTCCCCTGTTTGTGTTCTCTGTATTCTTGGTGATTCTGTGGTTAGTTCTTCTTGTCGTGCAAAGTGTTCGTGTTGTTTTCCGGCTTGGTGTAATCGACGAATTTGGTCGGGTCGATACCGTTGAGGTACTTCTCGATGTTCGTGTAACCATCGCCGTTGATATCCTGGACCGCATCGGCAGCGTCGTGGGGATTAAGTCCGTACTTCTGCTCCCACCAATCCGGCATGCCGTCGCTATCGCTATCGGCGTCAAGAGGGCCGCTCTTGTACTCCGGCCAGCCGCCGACATCGGCAGGCGTGTCGATGATGCCAGCCTTGTACCTCGGCTTGCCAGTGCGAACCGACTCTATAACGCGTGCATCCACTGCATCGCGGCGGGGCAGACTGGCGCCCGCGTGGGCCAGCACCAATTCGTAAGCCTCCGGGGCCTTCTGCTGCACGATCGGCTCGGCCGGGAACGGCTCGTACGCCCGCACGTTCTTCTCGGCGCCCTGGGGTACGACTTTGCCTTTGACGATCTTCTCCGGCTCGTACTGCACACCGCCAGCCCAGTTGTTAGCTGTCACCTTCTCGTTGCCGAAGACATAGTTATCGGCCACATACCACTTGCCGAAGCCGGGGTATTGGTCGTGAGCCTGGCGGGCAGAGACCTTGCAAATGCGGTAGCGAAGGGCCTCAGTCGTCGTAGCCGGCCCAGGTTTAAAATAGTTAGCTACTATGTTAATCTTCGAACTGCCATCGCCGCCGTCAAGGGTACGATGCCGCCAGTTGAACAGCACGTTGTTGCGGAAATCGAACACGCCCCCCATACCGATGCTGGGGTTGCGGCCGGTGTTGCAGGCAAACAGATTGTGATGGAACGAGCAGTTCTTGCCACCCCAGGTGCCGCCGAAAGCATGATTGTGCAGGTCGAGGGCTTCGCTGGAGATGCTCCATTGAATAGTGAGATTCTCGACGGGCAATTTCTGGATGCCGCCGTCCGACTGGTTCACAATACGACGGTATAATGACAAGTTCTCATCCAACCCCCAACTGGCCGAGACGTGATCGATGAGGATATTGCCGACGGGATGGCCGCCGAGGGCGTCATCGCGAGTCTTCAGGTTGCCGCGACGGAAGCGCAGATAGCGAATGACCACGTCATGGGTGTTGATAGCGGTCGTTTGGCCGCGGATGCAAACACCGTCGCCGGGGGCCGTCTGGCCGGCCAGCGTGAGGTAAGGATTGTTGATCTCCAGCGGGGTTTCCAGAGTGATGATGCCGGCAACGCGGAAGACAACGATGCGGGGGCCGGCGGTCTGGATCGCCTCGCGCAGGCTTCCCGGCCCTTTGTCGTTCAGGTTCGTGACGATGCAGACTTTTCCGCCCCGCCCGCCGGGCGTCCAGGCGCCGGCCCCTTCAGCCCCCGGAAAGGCAGGTATCTTCGCCCGCACGAGCGGCTTGCTCTCGTTTTCCCGCGCCGCCGCCGTGCTCGCCAAAAGAGTCCCCAGGCTTATCAGGACGGCCAGGGACGATGCCAACTCAATGCATTTCATCTGCTGCACGACAGAACTCCTTTGAGGTCGTTTCCCAAGCCGATCGCCGACCTGTGGCCGGCATGTCGTCCCAACTTGCTTGACATCATACTGGGATCTCAGTAAGATGCAAGAGGTATTTCGGAAAATTTTTTCTCAAGGCCCGAACTGGACCTCGGCCGGAATACCTCTCAACTTAGCGGAGTCTTTGTGATGCCTACCCGAGACGCTCAATCCTCGACCACCCGGAACAATGGAGACCCGTGCGCCATCCATTTCACGGCCCGCAGTCTCCTCAAGGAGCAAGCTTACGCTGAGATCAAGCGCAGCATCCTGAGCGGTGTCTTGCCGCCCGGCTCCTTCGTCGCCGAGCGTCAGTTGGCCGCCGGATTGGGCATGAGCAAGACGCCGATCCGGGCGGCCCTTGAACGTCTGGAGTTCGAGGGGTTTATCACTATCTCGCCGCAACAGGGGATCATCATCCGCGATTTGTCCTTTCACGAAATTGCCGATCTTTATGAGATCCGTATTGTCCTGGAAACTTATGTAGCCCGCATGGTGGCGGGACGGCTGACGGCCGAGCAGAAAGAACGGGTGCGGGCCAACTTGAAAGCACAAGCAGCTGTCCGCGACGGCAGTGATGTGCCGGCAGCGGTATCGTTGGATGCCGAGTTTCACATTCTCTTCGGGGAATTCCTCGGCAACCAGGAGATCCTGCGGGTGATGGGACAGCTCCGCGAGAAAGTCCAGCGCATCATCACCAAGGTCTACCAAATCAACCCCGGACGGATCGCCAGCAGCTATGAGGAACATCGGACCATCGCCGACGCCATCCTCCGCGGCGAGGCGACGCGGGCCGTCCAGTCGATTGAAGAGCATCTGAATTGCGGTAAACAACACCTGCTCTCGCCGCGGCAAGCCTGATCGGTGGACGTACGCACCGGCCGAGCGAGGTTCGCAGCCGGAATCAGCGCATCGTTTGGCCCTTCTTGGGGCTAGAGTGCTGCTGGTAGTTCCGGCAGGGGCGAGGAGCGGGTCCCGCTCTGCGAGGATTCGAGCCTCAGGCTACTCCCCGCGCATCGGCCGATCGCTAGGATAAGAGCGTGGCTCCGAAATCAAAATCTATCTTCCAAGGTTGGTGCAATGACCACCGTAAGTGCGGATATCGGCCTGATTGGCTTGGCCGTCATGGGCGAGAATCTGGTGCTGAATATGGAAAGCCACGGCTTCACCGTGGCTGTGTTTAACCGCACCGTGGCGCGCGTCGAAGAATTTCTGGCTGGCCGCGCTCGCGGCAAAAACATCATCGGCTGCCGCTCCGTCCAGGAACTGGTCGCCGCGTTGAAGCGGCCGCGCAAAGTGATGATGATGGTCAAGGCTGGCTCGGCCGTCGATCAGGTCATTGCCGAGGTCGCCCCGCTGCTGGAGCCGGGGGATATTCTCATCGACGGCGGCAACACCCATTATCCCGACACCACGCGCCGCATGAGGGAGCTACGCGAGAAAGGGATTGGGTACATTGGCACAGGTGTTTCCGGCGGCGAGGAGGGGGCGCTGCGCGGTCCTTCCATCATGCCCGGTGGCGATCCGGCAGCCTGGCCGCACGTCAAACCGATCTTCCAGGCCATCGCCGCCAAGGCGCCTGACGGCTCGCCCTGCTGCGATTGGGTCGGCGCCGAAGGGGCCGGCCATTACGTCAAGATGGTCCATAACGGCATCGAGTACGGCGATATGCAGCTGATCGGCGAAGCGTATCATCTGCTCAGCCGTTTGGCCGGCCTGGATGCTGCCGCTCTGCACGAGGTCTTCGCCCGCTGGAACAAGGGAAAACTCGACAGCTACCTCATCGAAATCACCCGCGACATTTTCGGCTATCGCGATCCGGAAAGTGGGCAACCGCTGGTGGACCTCATCCTCGATGCGGCCGGCCAGAAGGGCACAGGCAAGTGGATGGTCGCCTCGGCCACCGAGTTGGGCGTGCCGCTGACGCTCATCACCGAAGCAGTTTTCGCCCGCTGTCTGTCGGCCCAGAAGGAGGAGCGCGTCGCTGCTGCTGCGATTTTGCATGGACCTCAGCCGCATCTGACGGCCGAACGCGAGGCATTCATCAATGACGTAGAAATGGCTCTTTACGCGAGTAAAATTATCTCCTATGCTCAGGGCTTCGCCCTCTTGAACGCCATGGCGCAGGAAACCGGCTGGAACATCAACAATGGAGCCGTGGCCCTGATGTGGCGGGGCGGTTGCATCATCCGCAGCGTCTTCCTCGGCAAGATCAAGGAAGCGTTTGACCGCAATCCGGGGCTACATAATTTGCTGGTCGATCCCTATTTTGCAGGAGAGATCGAGGGCGCCCAGGCCGGTTGGCGCCGCGCGGTCATGGCCGGCATCGCTGGCGGTCTCCCCTTGCCGGCAATGAGCGCAGCGTTGGCCTACTACGATGGCTACCGCAGCGCCCGGCTGCCGGCCAATCTGCTCCAGGCCCAGCGCGACTATTTTGGCGCGCACACTTATGAGCGTGTAGATCGGCCACGCGGCCAGTTCTTCCACACCAACTGGACCGGCCGGGGCGGCACTACTGCTTCAACGACCTATAATGTGTGAAGGCTCTCGGCGACCGGCCGATGTCAGCCGACTGGCAAGAGCCTTACCACCCGGCTGACGTCGGCCGGTCGTCGGAATTCCGACATATGGGAGGTGCATCATGATTCCCAACGACTTGGCGGAGCAATTGCGAGCGGAGGTCAAGCTCCTGAAGGAGGGGCAAGACAAGTTTTTGGAGACC
This sequence comes from Planctomycetota bacterium, assembly GCA_021325115.1. Taxonomy (GTDB): domain Bacteria; phylum Planctomycetota; class Planctomycetia; order Gemmatales; family Gemmataceae; genus JAJPHU01. The sequence goes on from JAJPHU010000338.1 coordinate 8,877, forward strand.
TACAAGCGGCTCTGCGCTCACTTGAGCGGCCCAGAGTGGCGGAAGGAGAAGGACATTGAGACCGTCTTCTACCATGTCCGCAAGGAGATCATCCCCATCATGGAACAGGCGGGTATGGAGAGTAGACAGGTACAGGCGTTGTGCTCCTGGGCGGCCAAGTTGGCGATGGACCAATAGCCGGCCCGCTCTGCCCTGGCTGCAGCAGTGGTTGTCTGCCTTCGCTGTTCTTGGGGTGTTTCGTTTGGACGCCACGCAGGTTCCAAACGCAGGGACAACCCACCATGTAAGTACGCAGGCTGATAAATTGCATAGCTTTGCCGCCAATTGGGGGGCGGACCATCTTTACATCTTCCGCATGTTCGATTCAAGCTGCCTATTTCATGCCGCCGATACATCTTTTACGAACGATATATGAGCAATCGGGGCGTTGACACGCTCCGCTCGCCTACCCCGGTTCGAGAGCAAAATCCAAGGAACGACCTGATGCTTCGCGCTGCGATGCTCGGCGGGTTGGTACTGGCGATGCTGCTGAATGTGACCGTCCGCCCGCTACATGCTCAACTCATCGCCAGTCTGGCCGACGATTTGATTATCCTCACCTATCGCTTGCGTGGCAAAGAGGCAGCCCGAACGCATCAGCATCTCGGCCCTGGCCCCGGCTCGATGGAGAACGTGTTTCCGGTCCTTCCTGGCGCGCCGCAGCCGGCGCCCAGCGAACCGACCAGCGCCATGACGCCCGGACAGGCTACCATCACGCCGCCGCCGGTCCTGGCCCAGGCACCGATGCCGACGCCGATCTACGGGGTCTTGGAAATTCCTGCCCTTGCCGACGAAGGGCCGCCCGAAGGTATGACCCTCGATCAGGCCATTGAACGCTTGATTCGAGACAATCCCGATCTGCGCATGCGTTCTAAGGAATTACCCAAGGCCCAGGCCGACATTGTCTCGGCCAGCCTGCGTAACAATCCGTTTTTATTCGGCGATGTCAGCAACGTGCCCTATCAGGCTTATTCGCCGCAGCGGCCCGGCGAAGTCAGCTACGGAATAACCCTCATCCAACCCTGGGACGTCAATCAAAAACGCAAGGTTCGCATCCGTGTCGCTCAGAGTGCCCGCAATGTCGTCGAGGCTCTCTACCAGGATGCCGTACGCTTGCAAATCGACAACCTGTACACCGCTTTTGTCGATGTGCTGGCCGCACGCGAAGCTTTGCGGCAGTTACAAGTCGGTCTGGAAGGAATGGAAGCGATTGCCAAGGAAACGCGCAAGCAATTCGAGCGTGGCGGGATCAAAACCCAGGCAGACCTGGATCGTGTCTTGGTGCAGCGCGATTCCGCTTTTTTGGCCGTACAGGAGGCACAATCGGCTCTGCGCCAGGCCAAGCAAACTCTGGCCGTCCTGCTTAATCTTCCGCCCGCCGATGTCGATTGCCTGAACGTGCGCGGCGCCGTTGGTGGTTTCGATCTGGAGCTGCCGGATGAGGAGCATTTGCTGGCTTTGGCCCTGCAAGCGCGGCCGGACTTGCACGCCTACCGGCTCGGCGTCCAACGCGCTCAGGCGGAAGTGCAGATGGCCAAGGCTGACCGTTGGCAGGATGTGTTCATTCTGTACACGCCCTGGCAACTGGTAGACAATTCGCCGATCCATGCCCAGAACACGAACTCATGGGGCCTCAGCGCCCTGGTGACGCTACCGGTATTCAATCGCAACCAGGGCAACATCGCACGGGCGCAAATCACCGTATCCCAGGTCCTCATCGAACTGCAAGGACGCGAGCAACAGGTCATCGGCGAAGTGCGGCGGGCCTACCAGGAATACAGCAACAATCGCAAGACAGTGCAGTATTACCAGGAGAACATCCTGCCACGGGCACGACGCATTCACGAGGACAAACTGCGTCTCTACAAGGCAGGGAACGCGAGCCTCCTGGACTTGTTCGAGGCTCAGAAGGAATACAACGACGTGGTGCGCCGCTATCTGGAGGCGTCCGTGCGCCTTCGCCGCAGTGCTCTGCGTCTCAATACTGCCGTTGGCCAACGCCTTGTACCCTAGCGGAACGAGCCAGGAGTATACGAACTGCCGGCCCCAATCTCCTCTCCCCTCGTGAGAGAGGGCTGAGGTAGGAGGTGTCAAGGCAAGGGAGCCAAGGGAGTTGTGTCCCCCCACCCCAACCCTCTCCCACAAGGGGGGAGGGAAAAGACCGCTAGCCCTCAGCGAGAGATGTCTTACCAGTGTTTCCGTTTCTGGTTCGCTTTCCTCCGCCCGCCCCTGCTTTCTTCGCTCGACCTGGCTCTCACTAATCGAACCCTTGCACGACCTCGCTGCCTGCATGTGTGATCAAGGCATAAAAAGCCACGCCAGCAATGCTTTGCGGCAGAAAGTGAACCGAACCGTCGGCGAAGGCAGCGTAGGAGCCAAGCGGACGATGAAAACTGTAAACGGCCCGCAGATTGGAACAATTGACCGGACATGATCCCGGCGAGGTCAGTCCGTTGGAATTGAAGCAACTCGCATTGAAAGCATTGTTGTGTGCCCAGGCTCCGAAGCCGTAAACCAATTCATTGGTGCCACTGGTGATTAACTGGCCGTTGCCGACATAGATCCACGGTCGACCTGACATCTCCGAGAGCATGGCCGTATTAGATGTGCCGTCTGTAATCCAGGTCAGGCGCCGGGAACCATACAGCATCATTGCCCCCGATAAGTCCGCAGTACTCGGCGTGCCGGGATAGAACAATTGGTAGCATGACGGATTGGCGCCCATGAAGGCGAAATAATCGGTGCTGGCAGCGGTGAAATTCACATCGGGGTTGCCTGTCGGATCGAGTCCGGCGAAAGCAGGATCGCTGGCTTGAAACACGCGTGGCTGCACCCAATTGGAAGGACATTCCAACACAGATATCCGTTGGACGATCACATCGGCGTTGCGGGCATCGAACCAAGGGTAATGGAAATTATATTGGTTATACAAATTGGTCTGCTCGATATAAGGCAGAATTTCCGTCACCCAGCCGACATCCTGGGCCGCCGAGCCGATGGGCGGTAATCCGCCGTAGGTAGACTCGTAGTTGAGACAGGCCAAAGCAAGCTGTTTCAGGTTGTTTTGACACTGGCTGCGTGCGGCAGCCTCGCGCACTTTCTGCACAGCCGGCAAGAGCAGACCAATCAGAAGAGCAATGATGGCAATTACTACCAACAACTCGATCAGGGTGAAACCA
>JAJPHU010000300.1 GCA_021325115.1 Planctomycetota bacterium
CTCCGATTAGGATGGATTGCTGAAGTCCCCGATGTGGTCTGCGAGCCCGTGCCCGGTGTGGCCAGTGTGTTGAAATGCCGTGGCCAAGTGACGGCAGCAACGCGCACCGTCGCCTACGAAGTGGTTCTCAAGGAACGCGGTTATCGCCCGGAGCCGTATGCCTTGGCCGACGCGCTCCTGTACGCCGATGGCAAGCTGATTGTCGAAATCACGAATGTGTCAGTACGGCTATCGGGGCTGACGCGTGAGAGGATTGCGGCGTACTGGGCAAGTGGAGCCGTGTCGACGCCCCGAAACGCGCAGGCACTCGGGGCATTGACGCGGCCCCGCTTGCCGGCGCTATTCGAGAAGCATCACATTCTTGCCTTCGCCGCCGGCAAACCGTCCGATGCATTCGGTGAGCCGTATCGCATCTTCGATGATGGCCGCTTTGTCGCCCGACTGCCGCGCCCGCCGTTTTCTTTCATCGATCGCATCACGCACATTGAAGCCAAGCCGTACAAGATGGTTGCGGGCGGCATCGTCGAGGCGCAATATGATGTCCCTGCGGACGCCTGGTACTTTGCGTCCGAGCGGCAGCCGATCATGCCGTTCGCCGTGTTGCTGGAAGTCGCTCTGCAAGCATGCGGTTTTCTGGCGGCCTACGCCGGCTCGGCACTAACCAGTCCTGTCGATCTGGCCTTCCGCAATCTGGAAGGCCAGGCCGAGGTGCTTGGAGTCGTGACACCGGCCACCGGTACCTTGACCACGCACGTCCGACTGCAGCGCGTGGCATCGTCGGGTGGCATGATTATTCAAAGCTACGCGTTCGCCGTGCGCAGCAACAGGGGAGAGATTTATCGAGGGCAAACGACATTCGGTTTCTTCTCGCGCGATGCCTTGGCTCAGCAGGTTGGCATCCGCGAGGCCAAGCCTTACGTACCAGCGAACCAGGAGCATGAGCGACCGAAGGGCTTTGTCTATCCGCGCCAAGCCCCGTTCCCCGACGATCGGCTGCGGATGATTGATCGCATTGAGTGTTTTCTACCCAATGGCGGTCCGCACGGCCTAGGTTTCGTCGAGGGCCGAAAGATCGTGGATCCGGAGGAGTGGTTCTTCCAGGCCCACTTTTATCAGGATCCCGTGTGGCCTGGCTCTCTCGGCCTGGAAGCGTTTTTGCAATTGCTCAAGGCGGCAGCCGTAGAATATTGGCCCAATTGCCGCAACGGGCGTTTCCTCGCTTGCCCGGAAAAAATGCATCGCTGGCGTTATCGTGGCCAGGTAGTCCCGACCAGCCAGGAGGTGACGGTGCAAGCTATCGTCACAGCCCGCGATGACGCGACGCGGACGCTGACGGCCGATGGTTTCTTGCTAGTGGATGGGTTGATTATCTACCAGATGAACGATTTCACGCTGCGAGTAGACGATCCGAAATGAGATATTCTCATGTTTTCATCGATGCTATCGGTTACGAGTTGCCGGCCGAGGTGGTGACCACGCAGGAGCTGGAAGCCCGGCTGCGTCCGGTCTACGAGGTACTGCATCTGTCCGAAGGCCAACTGGAAGCGCTGACCGGCATCGTCGAACGCCGTTGGTGGGAGCCGGGCTATCCGCCTTCGCGCGGCGCCGTGTTGGCCGCGCGCAAGGCGCTGGCCGTGTCCAAGATTCGGCCGCAAGACATACAAGTGCTCATCTACGCCGCTGTCTGCCGCGAGGAGTTCGAACCGGCCACCGCCTGCCGTGTCGCCGCCGAGTTGGGCATCAACCCCGAAACCATCTACGATATCAGCAATGCCTGTCTGGGCGTCCTCAACGGCATCGTGGATATCGCCAACCGCATCGAGTTGGGCCAGGTCCGCGCCGGCCTGGTTGTCTCCTGCGAGACGGCCCGCGAGATCAACGACGCCATGATCGAAACCATGCTGCAAACACCCAACATGGACGTGTTCACGAAATCGCTGGCCACGCTAACCGGCGGCTCCGGCGCCGTGGCTGTGCTTATCACCGACGGCTCATTTGGTGCCGAACCGCGCCGCCGCATCCTGGGCGGCACCACGCAGGCAGCACCGCAGTATTATGGACTTTGCCGATGGGGATTGGAAGGTATGCGAACGGCCCTGCGGCAGTTCACGTCCACCGATTCCGTCGCCGTCTTGCGCAACGGCGTCGAATTGGGCCTACGAACGTGGCACGCTTTCCTCAACAGCTTGGGCTGGGCCGCCGACACCGTAGATAAGATCATCTGCCATCAAGTCGGCGCCAGCCATCGCGATTCGATCCTCAAAGCGCTGGGCATCGCCGAGGACAAAGAATTTTCCACGTATCCGTTTCTGGGCAACATGGGGACCGTATCGCTGCCGTTGACCGCCGCGCTGGCGGAAGAGCGCGAGTTTCTGCGTCCAGGAGACCGTGTAGGATTTCTCGGCATCGGCAGCGGGTTGAATTGTCTAATGCTGGGACTCGAATGGTGACAGGCACCTCGAGGACTGACAGGATTGCCACGCTTTTGGGAATAAACATCTGCGTTCTAACCATTCAAGAAAGAAACCCAAAATTGCCCCATTGGCGATCCTCCGTTCTCCTTGTATCTTGAGCGAGACTCTTTCGTCAAGGACACTCCAGCACGGTTAGAGCATTGTATCCGTTTGCAAACCATTATTTGGATCTTTCCGGTCTCCGTTACCACTACCTCGACGAAGGCCACGGCGAGCCATTGGTGATGCTGCACGGTAATCCCACATGGTCGTTCTATTACCGCAAGCTCGTCCTTGGACTGCGCGACGATTATCGCACCATCGTGCCGGACCATATCGGCTGCGGTTTGTCGGATAAGCCCGATGATTCTCGATATGAGTACTCGTTGCGGCAGCGCGTCGCCGACTTGGAGGCGCTGCTGAATCATCTGGAGCTGCGTGAGGATCTCACATTGGTCCTGCATGATTGGGGCGGCATGATCGGCATGGCCTTCGCACATCGGCATCCGGAGCGCATCAAACGATTAGTCATTCTCAATACGGCGGCATTTCCATTGCCGTCTGCGAAACGCCTGCCATGGTCGCTGTGGTGGTGTCGCACGCCTCTGGTGGGTCCGTTGCTTGTTCGGGGATTCAATGCCTTCTGCCGCGGCGCTCTGCGCTACTGTGTTCGGAAGCCACTGCCACCGGAGGTACGGAATGGCTATCTCGCTCCTTACGATTCGTGGCGGAATCGCATTGCGGTTTTGCGCTTCGTGCAGGACATTCCGCTCGCACCACATGATCGTGGCTTCGATCTGGTGCAAGAAGTTGC
>JAJPHU010000308.1 GCA_021325115.1 Planctomycetota bacterium
ACAGCAATTGCGGACGATGGCCAGCAACCAGCTTCGGCCGTCGCTGCCATGAAAGCCGGCGAAGGATTTCAGCGCGCGCAGGTAAGCCTCTTGCACCATGTCCTCGGCTTCCTGGGCGTCGCGCACCAGCCAGCGCGCCAGGTTGTAGGCGGCGGCCATGTGCGGCAAGAACGCCTGCTCAAACTTCCTGCGCTCGTCTTCTCGCAACCAGGCGCCCTCCGGGCAGACCATGCCACCGGAATATACCACGCTGGCGGCTTTTTTATTCCCGTGGGAGGAAAAAAGGAGTTGCTGGGAATAAGCCAGGGCTGCTCGGCGTATGCATCCGCGTGAAGCGCTTACCGAAGTGTGTTTACCTATCGGAAGGGAATGATCCATGGAAACGCCGAAAAAGCAGCACGAGGGTAGTGACGGCATCGACCGCCGGGGAATGCTTCAATGCATGGCCTGGGTTGGCACGGGCCTTATCTGGTCGTTGAGCGGCGGAATCCCGGCCGCGCGTGTCTTTGGCCAGGAAACCGAGCAAACGCGACGCCGTGGTTTTTCCTTCGTCCAGATCAGTGACAGCCATATTGGCTTCAGCAAAGCCCCGAACAAGGACGTGGTCGGCACGCTGCGCACGGTCGTGGCACGGATCAATGCCCTGCCCCACCGGCCGGCCTTCGTGTTACACACCGGCGATTTGACACACCTCGCCAGGGCTGAGGAGTTCGACACGGTGAGCGAAGTGCTCAAGGGCCTCAAGACGACGGTGTTCTACCTCCCCGGAGAACATGATTTCGACACGGCTGACAATCGGCTGTACCTGGAGCGATTTGGCAAGGGAACCCACGGACGAGGCTGGTACAGTTTCGACCACAGCGGCGTGCATTTCATTGGCCTGGTGAATGTGGCCAACGCTCAATCGGGCAGCGCGAACGGGCTCGGGCAGATCGGCGCGGAGCAATTGCACTGGCTTGAGCGGGATTTGGGCAACCTCGCCGCCAGTACGCCCGTCGTCGTTTTTGCCCATGTGCCGTTGTGGATGGTCTATCCCAAGTGGGGCTGGGGCACTCAGGACGCCGCCCGGGCTCTGGCGCTTCTCAAGCGCTTTGGGTCGGTTACGATTCTGAACGGCCACATTCATCAAGTCATGCAGAAGGTCGAAGGCAAAGTCACCTTCCACACGGCCCGCTCCACGGCTTTCCCCCAGGGCGAGCCCGGCAAGGGTAAGCCGGGTCCAATGCGTGATCTGCCCGCAAATCGCCTGCGGCAAACACTGGGCCTGAGCCAGGTTGCCTACGTCGAAGGGGATCGTTCTTTGGCCATCGTGGATTCAACCCTCCAGTAAGGGATTGTCATGGCGCGCACTTTGGTTGGACTCTGTTGCTTCCTGATCGGAACGCCTGGCTTGCTGCACGCTGCCGATGGTCAACAAAAGTTGTCCACGGAGGTCCTGGCCGTCTTTGCCGCCAAGTGTGCGCGGTGCCATGGGCCGGACGTGCGCAAACCAAAGGGCCGGTTCGGTTACGTGCTCGACCTGGGACGGATTGCGCGGAACCGAGAGATGATCGTGCCTGGGTCGCCTGGGGAATCGGAACTGTGGGAGCTTGTCCGTCGCGATGAAATGCCGCCGCCCGATTCCCCAACGGGGCCACTATCGGCAGCACAGAAAAAAACGATCTGTGCCTGGATCAAAGCTGGCGCACCGGCACGGAATCCTGGTCCACGCCGACGGTTCCCGTAATGGTTTTTCCAACAAGGAGAAAAACATGCAGACGTTCATCAGACGTGGGATTTTGGCGCTGGGCATGACTTTGCTCGCCTTGACTGGCGGCGTGGCCCAGGCCCAGGGTTACTTCGGCGAATATTCACCCGGTTCGCCCGCCGGCGGAGGGCGGGGCTACTCTGGCGGGAGGAGCTTTTTTGCCCGCCCGGCTTATGGCTCTGCCGGTGGAATGCCCTTCGTTCCGCGGCCAACTTACAGCGTGACGGCACCCGCGATGGTGCAGGATGTAGCCGACATTCATCGTGTGCGGCTCACCATGGCCGTGAAACCAGACGCTGAGATCTGGTTCGATGAGATGCGAACGGCCCAAGCGGGTACGCTGCGGACCTTTATCTCTCCGCCGTTGCAGCCCGGCGCAGAGTACACGTACCGCATCCGCGTGCGCTGGCTGGATCAGGGGCACCCGCTCAGCAGCACTCGCAAGGTCGTGGTCCATGCTGGAGACGATATCCGCCTTACGTTCCCTGAGAGTGCGCACGCGGAGGCGCACTGAGCGGCGTCAGCTTTGGGATGTTTGGAGTGCGGCGACTGTTCGCCGCTTTAGGATTTTTTGGATGGAAGGCGCCGCCTGGCTAGTATGCCCCATCCAAAAAATCCCAAAGCGGCGAACAGTCGCCGCACTCCAAACATCCCAAAGTGGCGTCCAGGCGCCGCACTCCATAAACTCAAACCCAGCCCTCTAGGGCAAGCTGCGTTCGACCGCCATCAGGGGGCATGGATCATGCAATTGAGCGGCGGCGTGCGCGCCAGGAATAGGCTTTCCCGGAATCCGATTTGCAACGGTGCGCCAGTAGCCCAGGTTCAGAACCATCGACTGCCAGGGTCGAACTCCCGAGCGGCGAACACGCTCCAGGATGCACTCGGGTGCAAAAAACCGCCGCCGAAACCACATGTATCCATCCCAGAGCTGGCGAGCGCTCATCCGCGCCGGATGGAAGGCCACGGCGGTTTTGCTGTTGTAGTAACTCCAATCGGTCGTCAGCAGCCGGCCCGCCTGCTGGAGTTCGTCGAAGATCGGCGTTTTCGGGAACGGTGTCAGGATGCTCACCGTGGCACCGTCGATCCCTACCCGCGTCGCGCCCCGGAGAGTCGCCTCGAAGGTGGCTTCATCATCCCCGTCGAAGCCGAATACGATGCCAGCCTGCACGGTGATATTGTGCCGGTGGATACGGGCGATACCTTCCTCGTAAGTCTCGACCACGTTGAAAGCCTTGTTGGCCAGGCGGAGGCTCTCCGCAGAGAAGGACTCCAGCCCGAGGAACAGGCAGGTGCAACCGGCACGGGCCGCTGCGGCCAGCAAGCGCTCGTTCCGCGTGCTCGCCAAAGTCACCATCGCCGCCCAGCGCTTCCCCACCCCTTCCAGGCTCGCGCAGAGTTTTCGGGCGTAGCCAGCATCCATGAACAACTGATCGTCCCAGAAGGTGAAAAACGGTGAGCGGAACGTTCGCACCTCCGCCACGACTTCGTCCACGGGGCGGAAACGCAGGTCCGGGTGGTAGATTTGCCGGAGGTTGCAATACCGGCAGCGGTGCGGGCAGCCGCGTGTGGCGATGATCGTGTTGCGAAGCAGTTTGCGACCCCGGATGAGATCACGCCGGGCCTGCGGGATGCCGACCAAGGACGGCGGGTGCTCATCATAGTAGACGGGCTGAAGTCGCCTTGCTGCGGCGTCCTCGATCACCAGCGGCCAGGTACGCTCGGCCTCGCCCACCACGACGGCGTCGGCATGTTGTCCCGCCTCATCGGGCAACAGCGTCGCATGCGGTCCGCCCAGCACCACGAGCCGGCCTCGGCGGCGAAACGCATCCGCCAGGCGATACACATGGCTGGCGTTGGGAGTGTTGCAGGTGATTCCGACCATGTCGGCCGGCGCGTCGAGATCGACTGATTGGTTGTATTCATCGACCAGCGTTACCTGGTGGGGCGGACGAACGAAGCCGGCCAGGTAGGGCATGGTGAGCTGCGCGAAATTGTTGAGCTGGCCTCGTCGGAAGGCTTTGATGAAGCGGTTCTCGGGCGTGATCAGCAAGATCCTCATCCCCTGGTCTCATTGGGCAGGAGGGTCACAGCGGCGATCGCGGGCGCGTGATGGCGTCCACAACGCTGGCGGCTGCGACGATGACAACAACAATCCGCCTTACGATAGCCGAGAGGCGGGCTCCGGGGAAGAGAGTACGCCAAGCGCATGACCGGCACCAAAGTGGAGAGCGCCGGAATGTGTCCAGCAGTGCGTGTCTTGACCCTTGGACGCGTTTTCTTAGCGTGACACGGGGTCTGCTTTCCATCCCGACACGTTCCTTTGAACCGCTCGGAGGCCTTTATGGCTAGACTCAGCAGCAACCTCATTGCGATCGGGTTTGCCTTCTTCGTCATCATGTTGGCCTCCGCCCAGCCTCGGCCCGCCGGCGGCCGCTATCACGTCGCCGACACCTTGCATGTCGGCGGTGCGGGTGGCTTCGACTACATCACCGTTGATCCGCAGCACAAGCACCTCTATGTCCCGCGCACCACGCATACCATGGTGCTCGATGCGGCCACCGGCAAGCTGGTCGCCGATATCCGGGGCCAAAAGCGAAACCACGGCGTGGCCCTCGTCCCCAGTGCTGGCCGTGGTTTCATCACGGATGGTCAAGATGGCTCCGTGGTCGTTTTCGACCTGAAGAGCTACGAGGTGCTCGGCAAGATCAAAGCCGCGGACGATGCCGACGGCATCATCTACGACCCTGCCAGCCGCAAGGTTTTGGTGTCTTGTGGAGACGCCAACGTGATGATCCCCATCGCGCCGGACGTCGATCCGAAGACCGGCCAGGCGGATGCCGCCGTCTACCTTGGTGGCAAGCCCGAGTTCCTCACCGCCGATGGTCAGGGGAAGGTGTTCATCAACCTGGAGAACAAGAACCGGGTGGCCGTGGTCGATACCAAAACCATGAAAGTCATCGACAAATGGCCGACCGCCCCCGGTGGCGCGCCCGTCGGCATGTCGATGGACACGGAGCATGGCCGGTTGTTCGTCGGTTGCCGGAACCCGCAAAAATTGATCGTCATGAGTGCCGCAGACGGCAAGGTCCTGGCTGACCTTCCCATCGGGGCCGGCGTGGATGCCACGCGTTTTGATAATGGCTACATCTTCGCCAGTTGCCGGGATGGCAGCCTCGCTATCGCGCAGGAGACTTCGCCCGGCAAATTTGAGATCGTCCAGAACCTCCGGACTCGCCCCGGCGCAAAAACGATGGATATCGATCCGACCACGCACACGGCTTATCTGCCGACGGCCGAGTTTGGCAACCAGTCCAATGCGCGGTCCCGGCCCATCCCCAAGCCGGGCTCATTCGTGATCGTGGTCGTGCGGCCGTCGAAGGAATAGCTGGGACTGGCATGAAACCGCAAGGCTAGACCGGCACATCAGATTGCATGCGTACTTTGAACGCGGAGGTTTGTATGGATAAGAAACGCTCACTTGCCAGGCACGTTGCGCGGTGTTTGTTGGTGGTATCCCTGTCCATTCCAGGCTGGGCGGGCACCGCGGCCCTATCCGTGCAAGCGACTGGGAATGAAGATCATCCTGAGAATCCAAATCTCCAAAAGCAAACTCAGCGAATCATTCAGGAAATCCTGCACCAGGGCAAAGCGTATTCCAACCTGCAAGAACTCACTGCCATCGGTCATCGCTTGAGCGGTTCACCGGGCAACGAAAAAGCAGTCCGTTGGGCGCAGGCGAAGATGAAAAGCTATGCGGCCGATCTGGTCCGCTTGCAGCCGGTGTCCGTCCCGCATTGGGTGCGCGGGGACCGCGAGCGCGCGGAAATGCTCCTTGACTGGTGGAGTGTACCACTAAAGGTCACGGCCCTGGGCACCAG
>JAJPHU010000316.1 GCA_021325115.1 Planctomycetota bacterium
CTTCTTGGCATGCCGATGGTGCTACTGCTCATGGCGGTGTTCGTCGGCGCCAATTTTGTGGCGATGATTTTCCTGACCTGGCTGCCATCGTATCTCAACCGGCGCTTTGCCATGAGCCTGACGCTGTCCGGCCTCAACGCCACACTCTGGCTGCAAGCGGCGTCCGTCGTTGGCGTCCTGATCGGCGGCTGGCTGGCGGATCGCTGGACGCGTCGGCGGCGTGGCGGACGAATGCTCGTACAGGCCATTGGTCTGTTTGCGGGCGCGCCGCTGATTTTTGTCACTGGCTGGACACTGTCCGTGCCGGTCCTGGTCGCGGCCCTGGCCGGCTTCGGGCTGTTCAAGGGGTTCTACGACGCCAACATCTGGGCCGCGCTCTACGACTTCGTGCCGCAAAGTTGCCGGGCCACCGCAATGGGGTTCATGAATGCCATCGGCTGGTTCGGCGGCGGTACGGCTCCCGTACTCATCGCACTGGCCGCCGAACGTTTCGGTATGAGTATTGCGCTCAGTGCCACCTCGCTTATTTATGTTCTCTTCGGCACCCTGCTGCTTCTCGGCCTCGCCAGAGCAGCAACGGGGAACCTACGCACCTTTGCTGAGGAAAAAACATGAAATGCACTCCCGTACTCCGGTTTTTTGCTCTCACTCTGAGTTTGTTTTTGGCACCTGCCGGCTTGCTCCGCGCTGCTGCGCCGGCCGTTGACCTCACGCACGCCTGGGTTGTTACTCCGCCGGAGCTGAGCGGGCCCGGACAAAAAGCCGTACAGATGCTCCTCGAAGAGGTCGAGAAACGTTCGCGGGTGCGTTGGCAGCACGCAAACGACTGGCCTGGCCGCAAGGAACCGGTTGTTCTCGTTGGTCCGGCAGCAGGAGTGCGTTCGTTGGCCTCGCGGCAAGGCATTACCTTGCCCGAGGAGCTGGGGCAGGGCGGCCGGGAGGGTTTTCACATTGGCAGCACAGCTGGGAAGGAGGCGCCGGTGGTCTGGGTGGCCGGTAATGATGCCCGCGGCGTGCTCTTTGGTATCGGACGCTTGCTCCGCGAGCTAAGCCTGGAACGCGATCGTGTTACACTGCCGGCGGACTTCCGCGTGGCCACGGCGCCGCGAATGCCGCTGCGCGGTCATCAGCTTGGTTACCGGCCCAAGACCAATTCGTATGACGGCTGGACGGTCGCCCTGTGGGAACAATATATCCGCGATCTGGCCATCTTCGGCTGCAACGCCATCGAGCTGATTCCACCGCGCTCCGACGATGCCGCAGACAGCCCGCACTTTCCGTTGCCGCAACTGCGCATGATGGCCGAGCAATCGCGTCTGGCCGATGCCTACGGGCTGGATGTCTGGATCTGGTATCCTGCTCTGGACCGCGATTATTCCGACCCGGCCACCATTGAATCGGCCCTCAAAGAATGGAGCCAGGTGTTCCAGACCCTGCCGCGCATCGATGCCGTTCTCGTCCCTAGCGGCGACCCCGGCGATACCCGACCGCGCGTGCTCCTGCCCTTTTTGGCAAAACAGACAGCCAACCTGCGGCGCTATCATCCCAAAGCCCAAATGTGGGTTTCCGGCCAGGGATTCAACCGCGAGCAACTGGAAGAGTTTTTCACGCTGCTGCGCCAGGGACAGGACTGGTTGACGGGCGTGGTCTACGGTCCGCAGATTCGCGTGAGTTTGGCCGATTTCCGTAAGGCGGTGCCACACCGCTATCCGATTCGCAATTATCCCGACATCACGCACAGCCGTCATTGTCAATATCCGGTGCCCGATTGGGACCTTGCTTTCGCGCTCACCGAGGGGCGCGAGGTCAGCAACCCGTGTCCCGTGCGCATGGCACGCATCTTTCATCTCTGCCGTCCGCACACCGTTGGCTTTATCACCTACTCCGAGGGCTGTCACGACGATGTCAATAAATGTGTCTGGAGTGCCCTGGGCTGGGATGAGCGAACCGCAGTACGCGACATTCTCCGTGAATATGGCCGTTATTTTATCGGTCCTGCCTTCGCCGAGCGCTTTGCTGATGGCCTCTTGGCCCTGGAGAAAAACTGGCAAGGGCCGCTGCTGCAAAACAGCAGTGTCGAGACTGCGCTGCGGGAGTTTCAGGCCATCGAAAAAGCTGGCGGCCCGCCAGTGAAGCTGAACTGGCGTTTTCAGCAAGCTCTCTACCGAGCGTCCTACGATGCCTATTTGCAGAAACGACTTCGCTATGAGACGGACCTGGAATCCGCCGCCTGGAACACGCTCCGCCAGGCTCGCACGCTGGGCGCCCAGAAAGCACTTGCCCAGGCCGAGGCGATTTTGGATCGAGCAGTCAAAGAACCGGTCGCCCTGGAGCTGCGGGCACGTATCTTTGAATTGGCGGAGGCATTGTTCCAAAGTATTCGTGCGCAGCTCAGCGTATCGAAGTATCAAGCTCTGGCCGTGGAGCGCGGCGCCAACCTCGATTCGATTGATCATCCGCTGAACAACGCAGGCTGGCTGAAACACCGTTTTGCCGCCCTTCGCGCCCTGGACAGCGAAGCCGAGCGACTGGCTCAGATCGACGCGCTCCTGCAGCGCACCGATCCAGGCCCCGGCGGCTTCTACGATGAGTTGGGCGACCCATCGCGTCGGCCGCACCTGATCATCGGCACCGGCGCAGACCAAGATCCCGACTTCTACACGACGGTGCTGACGGGTTTCGGTTTTCGTGGTAACGGAGCCGATCTATCCCTGCCGCGGGCCTGGTGGCACTATGCCGAGACGCTCTTTGACCAGCCGCTGCGGCTGTACTATCGCGATCTCGACTCGACCGCCACCTATCGGCTGCGCGTGGTCTATGGGCGGGAGGGACGACGGGCCCGGAAAGTGCGTCTAACGGCCGGCGATGGGCTGGAAATTCACGGTTATTTGAGCCGACCCTATGAGCCACTGGAATTCGCCATTCCGCCCGCGGCGATTGTCCGCGGGGAGCTGCAGCTGACGTGGCATCCGGAAGGGGGCCGCGGCGGCACCGGTCGCGGCCTGCAAGTAGCGGAAGTGTGGCTGCTCAAGAAGCCGACGGTGAACAAGAAAAAATGAAAGCGTGTCGATTCAAGTAGCTTCGTCCCTCAAGCTGTTTTCTCTGCGGCGGCTGCTTGCAAGCCGAGCAACTCGATGGCCATCTGTCGCAGGCGATATTTCTGAATTTTACCGGTCACCGTCATCGGGAACGTCTCGACGAAGCGCCAGTAGCGCGGCACCTTGAAAGCGGCCAGGCGCGCGCGACAATATGCCATCAACTCTTCTTCGTTCAGCACGGCCCCCGGACGCGGACGAATCCAGGCCATGACTTCTTCACCGTATTTGCGGCTGGGCACGCCGATGACCTGAGCCTCGCTGACATCGGCGTGTGTTAGCAGCACTTCCTCGATTTCACGTGGCGAGATATTTTCACCGCCGCGGATAATCATGTCCTTGAGTCGGCCGACGATGTGAACATATCCAGATTCTTCCATGACAGCGAGATCGCCGGAATGCATCCAGCCGGCAGCATCGATGGCGGCATGAGTCGCCGCTTCGTCATTCCAGTAGCCGCGCATGACGTGGTAGCCTCGTGCGCAAAACTCGCCGGGAACGCCGCGCGGTACAAAGCGGCCGGTCACTGGATCGCGCACACTGATTTCGATGTGTGGCTGCACGCGCCCGACGGTGCTGACACGCCGGTCCAACGGATCATCCAGAGCGCTTAAGGTGGAAATCGGCGACGTTTCCGTCATGCCATAGCCAATGGCCACTTGCGGCATGTGCAGGTGTTCAACAACTTGTTTCATCAGCTCAATGGGACAAGGAGCGCCGGCCATGATGCCGGTACGGAGCGACGTACAATCGTAATGCTTGAATTCGGGATGCTCCAGGATGGCACGGAACATCGTCGGCACGCCGTACAGCGCCGTACAACGCTCGGCATCGATCGTTTCCAGGACAGCCGCGGCGTTGAAGCATTCACTGGGATAGATCATGCAGGAACCGTGCGCCGTGCAAGCGAGATTGCCCAGTACCATGCCGAAACAATGATACAGAGGCACCGGAATACAGACGCGATCGTGTTCGCGGTATCCCAGCGCCAGGCCGACAAAATAACCGTTATTAAGGATATTGTGATGTGTTAATGTCGCCCCTTTGGGCAAGCCGGTGGTGCCGGACGTGTATTGGATATTGATGGGATCGTCGCATTGTAGCTCCGCTTCGCGCCGCTCCAACTCGGTGCTGCGCACCGCCTGCCCAGAGCGCAGCAAGCCATCCCAGTCTGTCTCCAGCGAAAGGACGTGCTGCAATTCGGGGCAACGGGGACGTACCATTTCAAGTATCGGAGCGTAAAGCGTCTGGCGAAAACCACGGCCATGCACCAATACACGGATCCCCGATTGTCGCAGCACATACTCCAGTTCGTTTACCTGATAGGCGGGATTGATATTGACCAGGATGGCGCCGATGCGTGCCGTGGCGTACTGGATGACGACCCATTCATAGCAATTGGTCGCCCAGATGCCAACGCGATCACCGACGGCAACGCCGAGGGCCAGCAGGCCGCGCGCGGCGTCGGTGATGGTGTCCCACAGTTGACGGTAGGTGGCGCGATAGTTCTGCGAGCGAACGACGAGGGCTTCCTTATCGCCGAATTCGGACACGATGGCGCGCAGGTTGTCGCCAATGGTTTGGCCAAGCAACGGAACTTGGCTCGTACCGTGAGCATAAGAAAAAGTAGTGTGCGCTGGGCCGTCCATGAGAATATCTCACATTTGGGGAGGACGCGTTGTCCGGACAATCCGGACGGCAGCCCGTCTCCCGGATGGCCGACATCATCGCAAAGACGAGGAAATCATGCAAGATGCAGAGGCGAGGTGGGGTCATTTCCTCGTTTCCGCATACTGTTTTTGGATATAGTAAATAAAATACTGCCATAAAGAGGGAGTTATCC
>JAJPHU010000187.1 GCA_021325115.1 Planctomycetota bacterium
GATGAATCGCTGATGGCCGCCGCCCACCCGGAGGAAGGTGTCGTCCTGGTAGATGCGGCAACGGGCAAGCAAAAGCGCATACTCAAGGGAGGCGACCGTTGGATATATCGTCTGGCGTTCACGCCAGATGGCCGTCGGCTCGTCACCAGCGGCGAGGAAAGGAAATTACGGATTTGGGATGTAGCCAGCGGCCGTGAGTTGCGGGCATGGAGTGAACAGGGCGGTCTCACCGTTTGCTTGGCGATCTCGGCGGACGGCCGCTGGCTCGCTTCGGCGCCTGTGTTGTATCGTGTAAACAAGTATGATGTCACACTCTGGGATTTAGCCACGGGCAAGGAGAAACGACGCTTCTTCATGACGCGCCATTGTCCCATGGCGTTGGCCTTTTCGCCGGATGGTCGTTTTCTTGCAGCGGTGGGCGGAGATAGAGAGCAGGGCGAGGTTCGTATATGGGACCTGCAAACCGGCCAGGAGCAGCGCCGCTTGGAAGGTCGATTCGGCCCTTTGACTAGCGTAGCCTTTTCCCCGGATGGGCGAACACTGGCCGCAGGAGGTGTAGACGGTCAGTTGGGGTTATGGGAATTGGCCAGCGGCTGCTGCCGCTATCGGTTCCGCGGACATGAAAGCCGCGTTCTGTCCCTGGCTTTTTCACCGCGTGGGCGGCGCTTAGCTGCTTCCAGCGTCGATGCCCCGGTCTACGTCTGGGACGTGGCCGGCACTCTCCAATTCGGATTGCACCATCTCTCGAATGATGAATTGCAACGCAGCTGGAACGCGCTTGCTGGCGAGGATGCGGTTGCGGCCTTCCAGGCCATCCGCCGTCTCGCTGCTGCGCCCGAGCAGACCGTGCCATTCCTGCGCCAACGGCTCAAGTCTGTGCTTGCGCCGGAACCCCAGCGTATCCGGCAACTGGTGCAGAGACTCGACAGCGATGACTTTGCCACACGACAGAAAGCAGCGGAGGAGCTAGAAAAACAGGGTGATGCTGCCGTCCCAATGCTGCGGCAGATCATGACGAAAGAAAAGCCCTCTCTGGAAGTGCGGCAGCGATTGCAGCAAATCCTGGAAAGTGTCGAGAGCAAGCCGGAATCGCTGCGTGCGGGTCGCGCCGTGGAAGTACTGGAGTGGATCGCCACGCCGGATGCGGTGCAGCTTCTCAACGAATTGGCCAACGGCGTCGCCGAGGCGCGTCTGACGCGCGAAGCCAGCGCGGCCAAGCAGCGGCTGTCTCGTTAATGGAGGTAGTAACCCGCCCCTATTGAAGCGCTGGGTATAGACGGTGGAGCTTGATGCGATGCGCCGCTGACCAGCAAGAGCATCGGGAGACGATGGATTGTCCTCTGGCATATCCAGAAGAGGTGGGCGGACGAGGGTGTAATTTATCCTTGCATCCTCGTTTTTTGACCTGTTATTCTGCCCCTGTGCTTTTTTCACCAATAGGCAGGCAAAGCTTGCCGGCAGCGCCCAAGGCGCGACTTTCTGCACGTGAAGAGTACGCTGCCCTCTTTCCTGGGTTTCACGGATGGGCTGGCGGCTTGTTCATGTGGGCTCGTACGGTTGCGGCGAAAGCGGTCGCGGACGGTGAACGCAAGGCCCCTTTGCGCCAGACCAAGAAAACAGTCTCGCGGCCGAAATACTGGCTCATGATGCGTTGGTGGAGGTTCGGGTAAGGTTTGTGCAAGGGCGATCGGGAAATCAGGCCGATGCCAAAACCGAGTTCCACGTAACGCCGGATGGTAGCGGTAAAGAACGCCTCCACACGGCGCGGTTGATTTCGGAAAAGCCCCAGTTTCTCTAAAAGGATCGGCAGGGCCGGATCGTTAAAGGAATTGGGACTATTAACCAGCGGGTAGGGGCGTAAGTCGCAAGGCCGCACATGCCGGCGGCGGGCAAGAGGATGGTTCCGAGGCGTAATCAGGACGGTATCTACTTCATAGCAACTCTCGAACTCCAGTTGCGGATGGCCATCTTTGGGCAGTCCTGAACTGATCAATCCCAGCTCCATTCTGCCGGACTCGACTTCTTTGGTGACATCTTCATCGCGCACTTCGTGGAAAGTCAATTGCACATTGGGCCATTTTTTCTCGAACTCAATCACACATGCCGGGAGGTCTTCAACCAAAAGGCGCGGCGTGGTGACGACGGTGACGTGGGCCCTCACCATGTTTAGCACTTCCTGAAATTGCCGTTTCAGCGAATCGAAGCCGGCCACCAAGGGGTGGACTAATTGGAGAAGCAATTGCCCGCTCTCCGTCAAGCGACAGCCGCGTCCGTAGGGTTCGATCAGTTTAGCGCCGCACTCGCGTTCCAGAGCATGGACCTGCTCCCAGACCGTTGGCTGGGCTACACCCAAGGCGGCGGCTGCAGCAGTCAAACTACCCCGATGTGCTGTCTCTATGAAGCTGCGTAGCTGTTGGAGGCGTATTTCCTTGTAATTATGCCGGCGCTCAGGGAGACGGGCCGCCATGAGTCACCACCCAACAAAGGAAAAAAGCTCAAGGTAAAATCTATGGCTTCCCAAGAGAAATCTAAGGGCAGTTTATCGTTGACGGCAACGAGGGTCAAGCGTTACGTTTTATGAATCAAGAACAAACTCCACATGAGGTGAGGTGCGAAGCTTGTGGGATAAGAAGGCTTGTCTGCCTTTGAACACTCCTGCACCGTATATCGCGACGCGTCAGCCGGATCAGACTATGTCTATCTGAGCTTCGATCTGAAAGGAGAGCCGATGTTGCCCACTTTATCTGCTCGCTGGCTGTCGATAGCGGTCGCGGTCGGGGCGCTCTGTTGTTCGTCCTGCGGCGGCGGGAAGGGCTATTATCCGGTTCGCGGCCGCGTGCTGGTCAATGGCAAGCCGGCTGAAGGCATCACGGTCGTGTTGACGCCGCAGGGCGACCATAATCCGGCGCCAGAGCAGCCGGCCGGCGGCACCCGGGCCGATGGGTCTTTCGAGCTGAGAACGTATGTCGCCAAAGATCGCGCTTCCTATGCGGGTGCACCGGCCGGAACCTATGTGGTGACTTGCGTCTGGTATCCCCCCGACATGGGAAGCCAGCCCGGTCTCATGACCGCTTTACCGGATAAATTAGGTGGAAAATACGCCAATCCGGCAACCTCGCCGCTGCGGGTGACAATCCCGCCGCATGCGGTTGAGCTGCCCCCGTTCGAGTTGGAAGCCAACGTGCGCTAACAAGCCCTGGGACCGGAGCGGTATGCCGAAATACTGACATAATCGAAGGCCGTCATTCTTAGGGCGAGCGGACTTTTCCCTTCCTCCTTGTGGGGGAGAGTTGGGGTGGGGGGACACCCCTCCTTGGCTCCATTGCCTTGACACCCCCCCCAGCCCTCCCTACGAGGGGAAGGGAGGTTTTATCCGGTAGCTCTTAACTTCAGGAGACAGAACTAATGCAATGCTCCAAACGTCAAGCCGCTTTTACCCTGATCGAGCTGTTGGTGGTGATTGCCATCATTGCCATCTTGATTGGCCTGCTGTTGCCAGCCGTGCAGAAGGTGCGCGAAGCTGCGGCACGCACTCAGTGCATGAACAACCTCAAGCAAATCGGGTTGGCTCTGCACAACTTTCACGATACCTACAACGGTTTCCCGCCGTGCCGAGTGGAAAATAAGAACGCAACCACCGCGAGTACGCTCTTTCCCCTGGCTACCTACCGTCACTCCTGGGCCCCCTTTCTCTTCCCTTTCATCGAGCAGGGGAACTTGCAAAACCTCTACAACTTCCACGCTGATTGCACAAGCACCACAGTCATCAACCCTTCGGGCCTGACGAACTACCAGGTCAGCCAGATCGATGTCAAGCTTTTCCTGTGCCCGGCGGCACCCGGGGGTCGCAAAGAGAGCATCGGCGGCCCCGGTGGCGCCGTCCTGGCTGTGACCGATTACTCACCAACTTCTTCTGTCGTCACCGCCAACAATCCGTATGTGACCTACGTGCTGCCCAAAGACCCTGTGCATCTGGACGGCGTGCTGGGGCAAAATATTCTGCGGCCGATGAGCTATGTAACCGATGGCACGTCCAACACCATGGCCATCGCTGAGGACGCCGGCCGGCCGCAGATCTGGGAGTTGGGCCGGCAGGTCGGTACGTTTCCGCCCACACCTCCGGGGAAACGTGCCGCCATCGGCGGCTGGTCGCAGCCGTGCCAGATCATAAACCTTGCGGGGCTGAATCCGGCTCTTGCCGGAGGCACCACCCCGGATTTTCCAGGTCCCTGCATCGTCAACTGCGACAACAGCTTAAATCCTTACGGCTTCCATCCCGGCGGGGCCAACATCCTGATGGCGGATGGTTCGGTCCACTTGCTGAACTCGAGTGTATCGTTTAACCTGGTTGCGCTCTTGCTGGTACCGAACGATGGCTATGTGCTGCCGGAGCAACCGTTCTAAATTCTCTGGTCCATCTGCCGGACCAGACGTTCATTTTGGGCGCTTGTATCCAGGCACGTCCTCACTGCCGGGCACGCTCAGCAGCAACGCCATCGTCGCCCAGCAAGTGGCCGATGTAGAGATAAACTGCGCTCGGCCGTGCGGGAAGCCGCAGCTGAAGTATGGAATAACGGGAAAACTCCGCGTCGGCACAAACCAGGAGCCATCGGGCCATTGTGTCTGCAACAGAAACGCGAGGCCGCGTTGATACGCTGGCTGGCTCGGGGTGAGGATGCCTGCCTCGTGCAGAGCATACAGCACTTCGCCAGTGGCGTAGGCGTCGCTGGGCAGGCTCGTCAGCTGACCCCAGCCGCCGTCGGGACGCTGCTCTCCAAGCAACGGATCGGCTGCCTTTCGAACCGCTTCCGCACCGGCAGCTGACCAGTGCAGTCCGAGCAGTTGCCAGACCTTGTCTTCCGTTTCGGCAGCGGTTGCCTTCAGAAGCCAGTTCTTCGCCCGATCGATCCGTGTCTGGATTTCCGCGCGACGTCCCGGCGGCGCATAGGTTTGAAGGCTGCGCAGCGCCAGCGCTGTGAAGGTGAAGGGGCTGGCATCAGCCGGCGGGCGATATCCCGGCGTTCTCCAACTGCCATCCCCTGTCTGGAGCAATACCAGGTAATGGACCAGGGCATCGCTTAACGGACTGGGCGCTTGCCCTTCTGCCTCCCAGCTCCAGAGCGTCCACGGTGCCAGCAGCGGGTCGAGTCCCAGCCCCAAAAGGATCTCTGGCTTGGCGGCAAAGAAGGCGATGACATCCTTATGTTCCTGCGCGGCCAGTTTTTCATCCACAGGAAAACCGCGGGCGCGGGCCATGCTGGTGACGACAGCCACGTGCGATTGCTGATGACAGGAGACACAACCCTTGCGCCGGGTAAACTCAATACCGCTTGGTTGCAAGAGCGGCAAGGTACGTCTCACGGCCGCAGCCACTGTTTCGGCGTCCACTGCGAGAGACTTGCGCGTGGAGCTTTCGGCTTTCGGCTTTCGGCTTTCGACTTTCGGCTTTCGGCTTTCGGCTTTCGAGCTTCGAAGGAGCATCTCGACGATGCCGGTTTCTCCGCGTCGGCGAGCCCAGTCGAGGGGTACATGGCCGGCCCAATCAGTGGCCTGAGGGTTGGCCCCGTAGGCGAGCAGGAGGCGAACAGTTTCCTCGCTGCCCGTCGTGGCTGCGCATAACAGCGGACTGGCATCGAACGGTCCGCCCTGAACATGGACATCCGCTCCGCGCTCCAGCAGCAGCCGCAGGCACGCCGCGTCGCCCAAACTGGCGGCCGCGAGCACCGGGGTCAAGAATGGGCCCTTGGGCTTCTCCAGTTGATACCACGCATTCGGATCGGCGCCGCGTGCCAACAACTCCTTGACGATGGCGACGTTGCCCGACAGCGTTGCCTCGATCAGCGCGGTGAGACCGGCCGGTGTGCGGGCATTAACCTGCGCACCGCACTGGAGCAGGAATTGCACGCATTCCAGATCGCCGCAATAGGCAGCTGCCATGAGAGGCGTGAATCCGCCTACATCGACATCAAGCCGCCCGCCAGCGCGTAGCAACAATTCGAGCGTCGGCCGAGAACCCGGCAACCCGGCGGCACTGACGATGATTCGATCCTCCACCCGTGCACCGCGGTCGAGGAGGAGCCGGACTTTGGCCCGATCGTGGATGGCTCGCAGCAACACGGGGTCGCCCTGAGGGCTACGAGCGTTCGGGTCCGCGCCATATTCGAGCAGCAACCGGACCATCGCGGCATCGGCATTCACTGCTGCTTGCATCAACAGCGTTTCACCGGTCTCGTCGCGTGTTTCTACGTCGGCACTCTGGGCCAGCAGATTTGCGACTCTTTGATGCTCTCCGGCGCGGATGGCCGACCGGAGCGCGGCGGCGAAGTCGGCGTGTTCGGCCGGCACAGGTAAAGAGGGGGACCACTGCGCCTGGCGCCAGCCGACAACCAGGCCGATGCCAATCCCAACACCGGCGATGACCACTCTGCGGAGAGCAGCCGACCCTTTGCGTTTCGTGTCGGTGTGCGCCATCGGACCGTCATCCTCAAGTCGGACCAAGGTGTCGTGAAGTACTTCACTATACACGAGTGTCAGCCGGAAGGCTTGTCGGCTTTTAACTCTATATCGACCGAGAAAGAGGCGAGCGGCGCTGGCCGTATGAAGGGGATGCCTGGGGCATTTATAGTGCAGTCTTTTCTCCCGATGCCCGGACCCTCGTTGCCGGGTGGGACAAACGGTACGGTTCACTTTTGGGACATCGCTCGACGCTCGCCTTGACCCCCTATCGGCCCAATGCTTGCAAACCGCGGACGTGCTTGCAGGTATGCGGCGAGTCCTCACCGCGGTACACGGCATCGGCGCAAGTGCAGTGCCAGCGCAGCTTTCCCGTCGCCTCGCGCTCCAGGGCGATCTGATACTCCTGCCGGCCGCCGCACACTTCCCACAGCAGGACACAGCCCGGTTCGTGCGGCTGCGGATTGCGATAAGTCAGCCGATAACAGTAGGGACTCGGCTGACGTTTCCGTGTTGGTCCCGGCAAGGAAGTGAAAATCACGTTGGATTGCATAGTTATCTATCTGAGCCGCCCCCCTGAGAGTGGTTGGGCTTATCGCTCCCGGAGGGACGGCTCTGTATGGTTACAGCTCTGTTAGCCTTTTGTTCCACTTCGCTATTGCAATTGTACCAGGCGATGCCGCTGGCCCCCAAGGTTGGCAGCGGTTTTTAGGCCGATGTTTCTATCTCCGGCTCAATGACGCGCATGGATTTCCACTTCCCCGCGCGGAAGCGCAGATAGAAGCAGCCGGCCATAGTGAAGATGTGCGCCGTGGCAAACCACCAGGTCCAGTACACACTTCCCCCGGCCCGCACCACCAGGTACGTGGGCAGGACCATGATCGGCCATGCCAGGCAGAAGGTGGCCACGGTCACGAAACGCGTATCGCCAGCCCCGCGCAGGGCGAACGAGAACGTTACGTTCACGGCGTCTGCCAACGAATAGATCGCCACACACACCAACAGACCCGGCACCAGGGCCGCCACCGCAGCGAAATCCTCCGCATCGCGGCCGCTCTCGAAAATCGACACGAACAGATTGGGACATGCCAGATAGACCACAGCGATGGCGCTCATGTAGCCGAACATCCATTTCAATCCGACGTATGCGCTCTTCTCGGCCAGGTCGGGACGCTCTGCCCCTAGCCGTTGACCGACCAGGATACAGATCGCTTGCCCCAGCCCCATCATCGGCACGAAAGCAATCATGTTCAGGCGCGCCGTCAAAGTGGTCGCTCCCATCGCGGCTTCACCAAGACGGCCGATCAGCTGGACGAAAAGATTCCACACCAACACATCGAGGAACACTTGCGTTCCTGCTGGCCCGCCGTACTTCATCAGCCGGCCGAACAGCTCGCGCTCCAGCCGCCAGCCTGACGCTGTGCCGTAGTGGTCCCGGCAGGATCGGCGCAACAGCAACGCCGTAGCCAGCAGGGCCGACGCTCCTGATCCGATAACGGTCGCCCATCCCGCTCCCTCAATGCCTCTCGCGGCGAAACCCGCCCTGCCGAAGATCAGAAGGAATGCCAGCGCCACGTTCACCGCTGTTCCAAATGCCTCGATGCCCAGGACAGTCCAGGTCTGGCCGCGCCCCGAAAAGAAGCCGTTGATGGCCGCTATGAGCAGCATGGGCAGGGCAGCGAATGCCAGACAGCGCAGGTAGGCAACCTCCAGCGCTTGCAAGGCCGGACTGTGTCCGCCAAGAGCAATAAGGAACGGTGCTGCCGGGACGAGAAGGAGCATCAGAAGGCCGGCAAATACGGCGAAGTAGATGCCTTGCCACACCGCCGGTCCCACCCGATGAGGCCGACCAGCCCCGGTATATTGAGCCACGAAAGTGGAAGTATAGCCGGCAGTGACCTGGAGCAAACCAAAAGGCAGCCAGAACCACATGACGGCGGGGAAGGACGCAGCCATCGCCCGCGGATCGTACCAGGATAATAAGACCGTGTCCACGAACACTTGCACGGTCATAAAGCTCTGGCTGACGATCAGCGGAGCAGCCAGGGAAAGCAGCTCCCGGCTGCCACCAGGAGAGGGTGTCCGTCGCTTACGCTTCCGGCTCGTTGCTTCGGGGAGGTGGGACGGCACGAGGGAGAATTCGGCCGTATCCATCCTGTCCATGCGGTCTCTCCTCGATCGCCAGGTGTGAATTGTCCAATGTTCGATAGACGATTGTAAATAGAGGAAGGTTCGCGCTGTTCCGTCCTTTGTTCTGATTTTACCAAGACCTGCAGAAAAAACCGAGAGCAGCCATAAGATAAGGGTTGGCAGCTTGCCGGAAATGGGGCACGCTGCCCGCTTGCTCTACGGTTGTGTCCGCCAGTGTTCTAAGGAAGCGGATTAAGAACAAGAGCAAGATTCAGAGAAGGACCATGCAGTACTGCGGAAGTGTACGTGACAAATCCTCTCTTTCTCTCGCTCTTGCCTTAATCCTTTTCCTTAAGGTTGGCGGACACAACCGTAGAGCAAGCGGGCAGTTCGCCCTGCGGTTATGTCCGATAGCTCTTAATCTTCCTCTTGCTCTCCTGTTTCTTAGGGTGACAGCGGCACGAGATAAATGAGGTCTTGCCCCAAGAACGAAGCATTCATGTTGATGGCTTGTTCTTTGCCGCCGTCGTCTTGGCCGTCTTCGCCGACCGACCAGAGGATGCCTTGGCCTTGAGGAATGAATCGCATCGGCACGAGTTCTTGGTCCCGCATAGGAACTGCCCGGAACAGACGCGGCACCTTTCGGAACGGCGGCGGACCCGCCGGCCCTTCCGCGTTCGGCATGACTGGAATTTCCCCCGGTGGCAGGTTCCGGTCCTCTAAGACGACCGCGCCTCCCTCAGCCCTGTCCGCGTCCGGCGCAGCCTTGGCGTGCGGCGGTACTGCTCCATCGGCATGGGGCATCAACAACGCTTCTCCGTCGGGGACATCGGCCATTCTTGGCCCGCCGGGCGGCTCAGGAGGTTCTGGACAGATGATCCACTCACCCTGCGAACGGCGATAATGGAACGGCTGCAAATTGTTCGTAAACGGATCGCGCGGGACCGTCTTCAAATAACGCGGCGCCAGCACATCGAGAGTAGCCGGCAAGTCGCCGTTCTCCTCCTCATACAGCCGCAACGCTATCTTGAGTTGACAAGCGCGGAGACCGGCCAACTCTCGTAGGGAGTGATTGCTCGCTCTTCCGGTGATGAAGAAATCGATCGAGGCGAAGGTGCGGCCGCCCCAATCGATGATTTTCCTGGCGTCTTTGTCGTTGGCCCGGAAAGCCAGGCGCAGAAGGCGCTGATGGCGCTCTCGTTCCCAAGGGAACAGCCACAAGAGGATAACGGTTCGCAACTCAGCTTCCCGTGCCTCCTTTCTTTCTTTGGAGGGATCTTGCGGCACCTGTTCCAGCAATTGCTCGGGCGAAGACTCCAGGGTGTTCCGGAAGATGAGATAATCAGCCCGGAATTGTTCTTGCTCATCGGGCAGTTTCGCCTCATGGTCGATCAGGGTTTGCAAAGCGCGCCTCAGCAAATCCGGACGCCCGCGGAGTTTTTTTAGCCACAGATCAACCGCCGTCGGCCAGATCCGCGCAACAGACTGGCCCGAAAAGAAAGACCCCAACGGGGGTGAATGATGCCGCAGATTGCACGACAGCGCCAGGGCGATCCGCATGTGTTCCACGAACACGGCCGGATCGCCGCGTGCCTGCTGTTGCAAGCCGCGGGCAGCCAAAAGCGCACTGAAACCGTTTGCGTAACCCCATTTGCTAAATTCTCTCCGGTTCAAGTCACGCAAGGTCAGCAAATGCGGGTCGATGACAACTCCAAGAGGCAGATCAGGCAAGGGAACAAGCTCCTGGAACCAATCTTGGGCGAATTCTCGGTCCATCCAATCGCCCAACTCTACTTTTCCCTCCGGCCAACCGTTTTTCCACACCTGGTTCAGTTGGTGATCCAAGAGCAACCGCGGAGACATATTGTCCTGAGTGCGGTAGAAGTTTTGCATCATTGTTTCGACATGCCCCCAGACGTGGCGGATGAGCTGGCCAGCCTTGTTTTCGTCCGTCGTCGGTATGCTGGCCATGTAGGCGGCCACATCGAACGGCTCCGGCACGTCGGGCACCTCAAGCACGCGATACCAGATGCCGAAAGCCACCCACACAAGCGATGCGGCCATCGCCCCGCTTATTCCAAGATACGTCTTCCACGATGCCAGCCGATCTGCTGTCCACGCCGGCATCAGAAACGCCGCCGCGGCCAACAAGATCAGCGGCGGCCCGGCGACTTGCCAGAAGTGCAAACCAATGCCCGCCAGCGACGGCAGCCAGACCACTACCAGCAGTGCCGAGATCATGAAAGCAATCATGGCCGCCACGATGCTCTTGCGGCTCAGCAGGCTACACAGCTGACCCGCGCAAAAACCGTATAGCAGCCACATTAGCAAGAAGGTCGGCCACGGGGCCACTTCGGCCAGCAGCACCAAGTATGGCATCTCACGGATGAGCGGCGGTTCGTGCCGCTCCGTCATGCCGTAGTAGACGGCCACCAAGAGAGACGGAAGAAGGATCAGAAACGAAGCAAGCAGCAAGAGCACGAAACGCAGGCCAGTCTTGATGACCCAGATGCGGCCAAGCGGAAAGCGCTGGTCGCCCAGGAAGCGGAACGAGCCAAGGGTTTGCTCGTCGGAAAAAACGGTCACCCCGCACAACACGCCAAGACACAGTGTCGCCGCCGGCCATAGCAATGGCCCGATCAACAGAAACAGAACGCCGAGGAACAGCGAAAAGACCAGCACACCCAGGGCCAGCCGGAACATCTGCCGATAGCACAGCCACACGATCCGCCACCAACTCGCCGCCAAGCTGGCCCGCGCACGCAGCCGACGCACTGCTACCGGACGGCGCTGCCGGTCCTCCCGGCTGAAAATGCGGGCCGAGCCGACGGCCGCGGCCAACGTCATTCCGCAAAAGACGGAGTAGACCATAATGGGCCCCTCGGCTATTGACCCTAAGATTGGTCCTGGGTTTCGTCTCATATCAAGCCAATTAAGGATGATTAGCACGAGGATGGAGAAGGCAATGGCCGAGAAACCTGCGGTGATCCAGGCGATGATCTGACCGACGAGGGTCAAGCCGATCGTGTGCAGGACGTTTTCGCCCCGCGCCGAGAAGAACAAGGCGTAGGCCATGCCGACCAGTCCCAAAACCAACATCCCCAGCGCATAAGGCCACAAAGACAAAGAAGAATCGGCCCTACCGATCAGGGTAGGATCGTCCGTGGCGCGCAAGACCGCCAGACAACCACACAGCGCGACGATTTGCCCGACCAGCAAGAGTAGACCGATCTGTCCCTTGACCAGCCATAGTCGCAGGCGGCTCACCGGCAAAGTATCGAGAAAAGCCAGCGTCCCTTCTTCGCGTTCGCCGGCCAACAGCATCGCCCCGCAAACCATGCCATAGCCCCAAACGAGCAGGGCCGCCACGGGACCGAGCATCATGAGCTTGCTCCCACTCTGAGGCGAGAAGAGCATCTGATCCATCTCGGAGAGACCGACCAACACGCCGCAGTTCACCACCAGCATCGTCAGCCAGATGAGGCGATGTTCGCGGTACTCTTTCCATAGCATGGTGCGTATCATGAGGGCTCAACCTCCTCTTCAAAAGGGCGAGGAGCGAAGAAAGACGAGCCGGAAGTGTTGGCGATGGATGCGGCTCCGTCACGAATGCTTCCGGCTGATTGCCCGTTGTTCGACTCGCGCGGTTGATTGGGGCGATGGAAGCGAGCTAGCAGGGCGGTGTACATCTCTTCGAGGCTGAGCGGGCTTTCCTCCACGTCGTAGACGTCCTCCCGGCAACAGCGCAGCTCATTTATTGCGGCCGGGTCCGGATCTTGCAGCACCGCTTGCCAGAGCCGGCCAGAAACTTCATGTTCCAGGACCGTGCCGAGCGCGGCAGGCGGCGGCGGTGCATTGTCGAAGCGCAGCCGCACGCGCACCAGGCGTTTGCGCAGCCCTTCGATGGAATCGGCCAACAGCAGCCGGCCCTCGGCCATGAAGGCGGCATGGCTGGCCACACGCTCCACCTCGGCAATGCCGTGGCTGGAAATCAGGATGGTCCGTCCTGTGCCGGCCAATTCAACCATGCTGGCCAAAAATTCGCGGCGAATGAACAAGTCCAGCCCCGACGTCGGCTCATCGAGGATTAATACTTCCGGGTCGGCCGCCAGCGCCAGGGCCAGGCCGACCTTGGCGTAGCCACCCTTGGACAGGGCCTTCAGCCGGGTCGAGGCGTCGAGCCGGAAACGATCGATCAGCCCAACGTAGCGATAGAAGAAACCGGGCTTGTGGAAGCCAGCGGTAAACCAACCGATCTCGCGGACGGTCATCCAGTCGTAGAAACGCGGCTTCTCCGGCACATAGCCGACGCGATGGCGTAGGGCGAAGGCCCGCGCCCAGCAGTCTTCGCCGAGGATGAACGCTCGACCGGCGTCCGGCTCCAACAGACCGGTGAGCATACGAATGGTTGTAGATTTGCCCGCTCCGTTATCGCCGAGCAGGGCGAAGATGGCTCCTTTGGGCACTTCCAGATCGAGGCGATTAACCACAACCTTGCCGTGGAAACTTTTGGTCAACCCCTCTGTTGCGATGATGGTTTCCATCGCGCTCGTCCCCTTCTTGGTGAACGGCCGGCGTTACCAGGCTGATCGGTCCCATCAGCCGGCCATTCGCCTACTCTTGATGTCGTTCCCGCCTCCTGCCATTACCGTGATTGGCTAACTCCTCCTCGACGAGGCGGCGTACCTCGTCGCGCGGCAAGCCGCTGGAAATCGCTTCGTGCAGCGCTTCGCGGATGCGTTGGCGGATACGGTTGCGCCGCTCGGCCTGACATAGCTTGAGCGCGTCGGGCGCCACTTCCATGCCCCGGCCGCGCCGTACTGTCAATACACCCATCCGTTCCAATTCCTGATAAGCCTTGGCCACGGTGTTTGGATGCACCGTCAGCCGCGCACCCAACTCGCGCACGCTCGGAATCAGCGAGCCAACTTCCAGACCACCCGAAGCCACATTAAAAATGACCTGGGCCACGATCTGCTCGCAAATCGAAACCGGCGAGTTCGGATGGATGTCGAACCACATGATTCTGCCCACCCTCCTGTGTCACACACATACAGTACACTAGGACATCGCGACGAGAAGTGCAAGAGAACTTCGGAAGAAAATTGAGAGAGAGCGATCAGGGCGGGTGAGGCCGGATGACTCAGATGCACCACCAGCCGATGACGGAGCACTTCAACAACAGGAAAAGGAAAGGCTTCGTCCGCGTAAAGTTGCATTCCCTTTCCTTCATTCTGAAAGAGACAAGCATTTCCTATCATAACCCTGGGACAGATTGTCGCCATGAAGGTCTCCGAACGGGAAGGGCGTATTCCGAATGGTTACCGGTGTGCAAACGCGCAATGAATTGGCGGAACGCTATCTTGCTCAGCTGCCGTACACACTATATCCCATGCAGGAAGAAGCGCTGTTGGCCTGGTTCACCGCCGAGCAAGGCGTGCTGGTCTGTGCTCCGACTGGCACCGGCAAAACGCTCATCGCCCAGGCTGCCCTGTTCGAGGCACTGCACAGCGGCTCTATAGCCTATTATACGACTCCTCTTATCGCTTTAACAGAGCAGAAATTCCAGGAAATACAGGCATCCGCCGTGCGCTGGGGCTTTCAGGCGGAAGATGTTGGGCTTGTCACCGGCAATCGCCGCGTCAATCCCAACGCCCGCATCCTTGTTGTCGTTGCCGAGATCTTGCTTAACCGCCTGCTCCACGCTCATCGTGAACCGGACCTGCCCGATGATGTGCCACTCGGTCCCGAAGGGTTTGATTTCACGCGCGTCTCGGCCGTGGTCATGGACGAGTTCCACAACTTCGCCGACCCGGAGCGTGGCATCGTCTGGGAGTTGGCCCTGGCGCTTTTGCCCAGGCACATTCGTCTCCTTTTGCTCTCCGCTACGGTGGGAAACGCCCGTGAGTTTCTCGCCTGGCTGGAGCGCTGCCATCAACGCAAACTCGAACTGGTCGAGAGCAAGGAACGCAAGGTGCCATTGACCTTTCGTTGGGTGCCGGATGAATTTCTTGGCGCTCAGCTGGTCCACATGGCCAAGGGGGCGGGCGAGAACCGCACGACGCCGGCACTGGTTTTCTGCTTCAACCGCGAGGAGTGTTGGAGCGTGGCGGAGATGCTCAAAGGGCTGGATCTGCTCGCCCCCGGCGTGCGCGGCCGGCTCAACGACGAAGTGGACAAACTTGATTGGACCAAGGGCGTTGGTCCCAAACTCAAGCAGATGCTCCGCCGCGGCGTCGGCGTGCATCATGCCGGACTGTTACCGAAATATCGCCGTGTTGTCGAAGATTTGTTCGAGAAGAAGCTGTTGTCCGTGGCTGTCTGCACCGAGACACTAGCGGCTGGCATCAATCTGCCGGCGCGTTCGGTGGTGCTGACGTCCCTGGTCAAGGGACCGCGCGGCAAAGAGAAGCTCATCGACGCCAGTACGGCGCATCAGATTTTCGGCCGCGCCGGCCGGCCGCAGTTCGACGACCGCGGCTTCGTCTTCGCCCTGGCTCACGAAGACGATGTGCGCCTCCTCCGCTGGAAGGAAAAATACGACGCCATCCCGGAAGACACGCGCGATCCGGCACTGATAAAGGCCAAAAAAGCTCTCAAAAAGAAGAAACCTGCACGCCGCGAGAATGCCGTGTACTGGAGCGAATCGCAATTTCAGCAATTGCAGGCGGCGCCGCCAGGCAAACTGTACAGCAAAGGCCCAATGCCGTGGCGGCTGCTCGCCTACCTGTTGAAATTATCGCCGGAGGTAGCGCGTGTACGCACTGTCCTCCGCAAACGGCTCATGGACGAAGCACGCATCAAGGCCAGCGAAAAAGCCCTGGATCGCATGCTGCGGACCTTGGCCGAGCGCGGTTTCGTCACGCTCGATCCGCCACTCGAGGGGCTGACGCCCCCCGCTCCGGGGAACCAGGCTTCCGGAGCGTCCTTGGAAGTGCCGCCGGATTATCAAATCATCCGGGCCGTGGCGACGCCGGCGCTGGATACGCTGCTCGTCTTTCGCAGTGTGCATCCCTTGTACGGCGCGTTCCTCGTCGAGCAACTCGGTTGCGCCGATCGCAATGAGCGCATTCAGGCTTTGGAAAGTGTGCTGGAAATGCCGCGGCCGCTGCTGCGCTATGTCCGCGTACCTCGGCCGGACCAGCTGCCGCCGGGACCGTTGGCTACGAACCGTCTCGATCCGGAATTGGTCCGCCGCGGACTCATCCTTGCGCCGGTACCGAAAAGCGAGGATGAAGAGGAAGAAGAGGAAAAAGAGGAAGAGCGGCCGCCAACATTGGCCGAGAAATTGCAGCTCTTGTTCGAAGCCACGCATCCTTATGTGACGGATGTTTCAACGCAATCGGTGTGGGCGGCCGGCGAATTGCTACGTTTTAACGGCAATTTCAATCTGTACGTGCAGACGCGCGATCTGGTCAAACAGGAGGGCATCATCTTTCGTCATCTGCTGCGTCTGATTTTGCTGTGCGGCGAGTTTGCCCAGGTGTGCCCGCCGGACACGACGCCGGCCGAATGGCAAGCCGACCTGCGCGACCTGAGCGAACGCCTGACTGCCAGCTGCCGCGAAGTCGATCCCACCAGCACCGATGAGGCCATCCAGTTCGCCCATGCGGCCGATGTCATCGAGGGCGAGGCGGGGTCTGAAAGTTGATCTGGTTTCCTTATCCGCCCTTTGCTATAGGCGCGCACCGCCCCGGAGACCGGATGTGGCGCACTGCGCAGAGCGGGAGGCTTACGCCTCCGAATGGAGACAGGGAGGGAATCCGATGATTCGCCAAATAACGGCGGCCTGCTGCGGCGTGTTGGTGATGGCCTCGCTGGCGGTCGGGCAGACGCCGCGCTTCCGTTGGCAAACCGGACAAGTGCTGGTTTATCGCACCGAACATAACACGGTCGCTTCCTACGTCACGGGCGAGAGCACGAGCGAGACCAAGACACGTGTGCAGTCGATCAAGCGCTGGCAGGTGCTGGATGTCGATGGTACCGGTGTGGCCACACTGCAAATGTCGCTGCAAGCGCTGTTTTTTGAGACGACACCGCCATCGGGCGAGCCGTTGGTGTTTAACTCAGCTCATCTCGATCAGAGCACGCCGGAGCTGCGCAAGCAGTATGAAAACTACGTCGGTCAACCGCTGGTCGTGGTGCGCATCGATGGTCAAGGGAAAGTACTGGAAGTCAAAGAAGCGCGGCCGGGTTATTCGGCGGCCAAGTACGAGAGCGATCCGGCATTCAAGCTGCTTCTGCCGGCCGAGGCGCTCAAGCCGGGCCTGAGCTGGGAGCGCGCCTATCAAATCGTCCTGGAACCGCCCTTAGGCACTGGCGACGAAAAATATGCCGCCGTGCAGCGCTACGTCTGCAAGGATGTCTCCGGCAATCTGGCCACGGTGGCACTGACTACGGAAGTGAAGGGCACACCGGCCGCCCAGGAAGATCAGGTGCCGTTGTGGCAGATGCAGCCCGAAGGCGAGATTGTGTTTGATCTGGAGGCAGGCCGATTACAAAAAGCGACTTTACGGATCGACAGAGACGCAAAAATCGAAAGCGGCAATACCCATTTCCAGAGCATCTACACCGAGCAATACGTCGGCGATCGATAAGAGATAAAATAAGGAACCGCCAAGGGCGCCCTTGGCGGTTCCTTATTCTTTCACCCCAGCAATTCCCGCACCGCCGCTTGCTCTTCCTGCAATTCTTGCAGCGTTATTTGAAACTTCTGCTGGCCAAAAGCATCGAGCTTGATGCCTTCCACGACGCTGAGGTTGCCCTTGCCGTCGCTCCGGCATGGGTAGCTGAACACTAACCCTGGCGGCACGCCATACTCGCCCTTCGAGATCACGGCGGCGCTGAACCAATCGTCGGGCGGCGTCGGCGTCAAGAGGCTCTTGAGGTGGTCGAGCGCTCCGTTGGCCGCCGATAACGCCGAGCTGGCGCCGCGCGCCTTGATGACCGCCGCCCCGCGCTGCTGGATCATCGGCACAAACGTGTTTTCCAGCCAGGAACGATCCGTAATGACCTCTGTGGCCGGCCGGCCTTTGATCTTGGCATTGGTGAAATCGGGATACTGCGTATTGCTGTGATTGCCCCAGATAGTCACCTGCTTTACGTCCGCATTGGCAACGCCGGCTTTCTTGGCCAAGGCCGTGCGGGCACGATTGTGATCGAGGCGCGTCATGGCCGTCCAACGCTCGGCGGGGATCTCTTTGCCATTGTGGTAGCCGACCAGGCAATTCGTGTTGCACGGATTGCCAACGACCAGGATGCGCACGTCTGGGGCAGCGTGGGCAGCCAGCGCTTTGCCTTGGCCAACGAAGATTTTGCCGTTGATGCCCAGGAGTTCCTTGCGCTCCATGCCCTGCTTGCGTGGGAACGAGCCGACCAGAAGCGCCCAGTTGCAACCGGCAAACGCTTTGTTTGGATCGTCGGTGCAAATGATTTCGTGCAGGGTGGGAAAAGAGCAATCGTCCAATTCCATCGCCACGCCTTCCAGCGCCGGCAACGCTTGCGGAATCTCCAAGAGTTGCAGGATGATTTTCTTGTCGTGCCCGAATACTTCGCCGGAAGCAAGCCGGCCCAGCATGGCATAGGCCACCTGTCCCGCCGCCCCCGTCACTGCCACGCGAATCGTCTCCGCCATGATGTCCTCCGCTTCTGAGACTCTCGACAGTTGCACTTCCAGTCATACGTTATATAGGAAAGTAAATGAAAAGCGGCCGTAAGGGGCCTTCATTGAGCGTGGAAGGAGATTTTTCGATGGTAAAAGTCGGCATCAACGGTTTCGGGCGCATTGGGCGGCTGGTATTCCGCGCCCTGGTGGAGCAGGGACTTCTCGGCAAAGAACTGGACGTAGTAGCCGTCAATGATATCGTCCCCGCCGATAATCTCGCCTATCTGCTCAAGTACGATTCCACGCAGGGCCGATTCGGCGGCAGCGTCGCCAGCGCCAAATCGTCGCCGTCGGTGGCTGAGGAGGATCTGCTGATCGTCAACGATCACAAGATCAAGTGCCTCGCCGTCAAGGAAGGGCCGGCCGCTCTGCCCTGGAAACAGCTCGGCGTCGAATACGTCATCGAATCGACCGGCCTGTTCACCGAGGCAGCCAAGGCCCGGGGCCATCTGGAAGCTGGCGCCCGCAAGGTCATCATCTCCGCACCGGCCAAGGGCGAGGACATCACCTTGGTCATGGGCGTCAATAACGATAAATACGACGCCGCCAAACATAACATCGTTTCCAACGCCAGCTGCACGACCAACTGTCTGGCGCCGATCGTTCACGTTCTGCTCAAGGAGGGTTTCGGCATCGAGGAGGGTTTGATGACGACGGTGCATAGCTTCACCGCCACGCAGAAGACGGTGGACGGCCCGTCGCGCAAGGATTGGAAGGGTGGCCGGGCCGCGTCAATCAACATTATCCCTTCGACCACGGGCGCCGCCAAGGCGGTCGGCCTGGCCATCCCGGAGGTCAAAGGCAAGCTGACCGGCATGGCCTTCCGCGTACCGACGCCGACCTCTTCCGTTGTCGATCTGACTGTCCGCACCGTCAACCCAACCAGCTACAAAGAGATCTGCG
Organism: Planctomycetota bacterium; assembly: GCA_021325115.1. Lineage (GTDB taxonomy): Bacteria > Planctomycetota > Planctomycetia > Gemmatales > Gemmataceae > JAJPHU01. The sequence continues at coordinate 19,151 of JAJPHU010000187.1, forward strand.
CCGCCATGAAGAAGGCCAGCGAGACATACCTTAAGAACATCCTCGCTTATACCGAAGATGAGGTTGTCTCCAGCGATTTCATCCATGACAAGCATTCGAGCATCTTCGACGCCGGTAGCGGCATCGAACTGAACAATCGCTTTTTCAAGCTGATTAGCTGGTATGACAATGAATGGGGTTACTCCAATCGTTGCGTCGATCTGCTGTGCTATATGATTAGCAAAGGCTAAACAATTCACCACGGAGGACACGGATGACAGAGATAAAAATCCGAGGAACTGCCAAAGAACGCCAAGAACAGAACAAAAGAAATAGTAAAGAAGAATTCAGAGAGTGGCGCCTGGGCGATTCCTCGGATTTTTATCTCTGTCATCCGTGTCCTCCGTGGTGAAATTATTTTGGGAGGGTGCTATGGCCAAGAAAACACTCGACGATCTGACCGACCTGCGCGGCAAGAAGGTGCTGGTGCGGGTCGATTTCAACGTGCCGCTCGACGCCGCCGGCAACATCACCAACGACCGCCGCATCCGCGCCGCGTTGCCGACGCTGCGCAAAATCCTCGATGCCGGCGCTGCGGCCATTGTCATGAGCCATCTCGGCCGGCCCAAAGGCGATCCTCAGAAAGATGCGCCTTTACGCATGGACCGCATCGCCGCCCGTCTGGGCGAGTTGCTGGGCCGATCCATACTCAAGGCCGATGAGGTCATCAGCCCTACAGTGAAGGCGGCAGCCCATCAGCTAAAGCCCGGTGGAGTGTTGGTGCTGGAGAACCTGCGTTTTCATCCGGGCGAGCAGAGCGGCGATGCCGCCTTTGCTGCGGAGTTGGCGCAACTTGGCGACGTGTACGTCAATGATGCCTTCGGTACTTGCCATCGCAAGGACGCTTCAATGGTTGCCGTGCCCGCCGCCATGAAAGGCAAGCCGCGCGTCGTCGGCGCACTCGTCGCCAAGGAACTGGATATTCTGGATCGCTTATTGTCTAAACCGCCGCGACCGTTCGTTGGCATCCTGGGCGGCGGCAAGGTATCGGACAAGATCGGCTTCATCAAAGCACTGGTGGCGCGCGTCGATCGCGTCCTCATCGGTGGCGCCATGACGTACACCTTTATGAAGGCGCTGGGCCACAACGTCGGCGCTTCACGCCTGGAAGCCGATAAGCTCGATTTGGCCCGTGAGTTGCTAGAATTGGGCAAAGGCAAGATTGAGCTGCCGGTCGATCATCTCGTCGTCACCAAGATCGATGCTCCGCAAACGGCCCGCATCGTCGAGGGGGACATTCCTGCTGACGCCGTCGGCGTGGACATCGGTCCCAAGACGATCGCTGCCTACAGTGAAGCAATCCAATCCGCAGCGCTTGTGGTGTGGAACGGCCCGCTCGGCAAATTCGAGGATGAGCCGTACAGCAAAGGCACTCGCGAAATCGCCCGCGTCCTGGCGGAGTCGAAGGGCATCACCATCGTCGGCGGCGGCGAGACGGCCGAGGCGGTCGAAGAGTTCGGCCTGGCCGACAAGATGACGCACGTTTCCACCGGCGGCGGCGCGTTTTTGGAATACGTCGAAGGTACGCCGTTTGCTGCCCTGGCAGAAATTGACGACAAATAACAATGCCTGCTCGCAGGGCAAGCAAGGGAGGAACGGTATGACGCCAACACCTGTTTATCTGCTTCTTCAAGGCAGAATGGGAGGATTGCATCGCTTCAGCGTGGCTGAATATCACAAAACTCATCGAAATCGGCATCCTTACTGAGGATGACGATCTTGAGACGTGCCCCTGCTGCTCGATGCGACCATCGTGGGGAACCTTTCGATACGCGATCTGCTACCTTGAGCGGACCACACTTTTTCCCAATTGCAGCACATTGGCTCTTGAGCGAACGCCATCCGTATCTTACACTAGACTTTATACAGATCCATCGCTTGAGGAATTGAATCGCCGGTTGGTCGCCTCACCAAGAGAAGGGATACGGTAATGGCGCCAATCTCCCTCACTGGCCATTCGTCCGCAGCTGCGGTCGCGGAGAGGATGCGCGAATCGGCGGCTGAGGGACAGGCCGGCTCCGCACTTCCTGTCGTTCTTTATACCGCGCGTTTCTGCCGGCCGCGTCAGCCGCCGTTGGCCGTCAGCGACCTGGACGCAGAGGTGATCCTGGTCAGCCCTGCCAGCGAAATGCTGATCGGTTGTCCATCTCACGAACTACTGGGACCTTACCAGCGCTGGCTGACGCACATTCATACCGAAGATCATGAAGTGCTTCGCGCCGCTATCGCTCAGCTGGGCCGAAACGCCCAGTCCGTCACCTGCGAATATCGCCTGGCGTCTCCAAGCGGATGGCCGGAGGCAACCGGCCGATACAGCCCTTACCAGCCGGCCGACCCTGGCCGTTCGCCTGCCCTTGTTCGTTGGTTGCGCGATACTTTGACGCCGCATCTGGATAATGAGGGACGGCTGATCGGCTGGGAAGGGGTACTGAGCGACATCAGCGAGCAGCGTGCCTTGGCCGACGACCTCCGGCGGACCACGAACATGTTGAACGCCCTGGTGGATAATCTGCCGACCGGTGTGTTCTTCGTGCAGGGGCCGCACGGTCATCCGATTCTGGTCAACGCTCGCGCCTGCCAGCTGCTCGGCCAGCGCGAGAATTTATCGGCGGGTCTGGAGCATCTGTCCGCCATCTACCATCTGTATCGGCCGGATGGCAGCCTTTATCCGGTTGAGGAACTGCCCGTCTATCTGGCGTTGCGCCAGGGCGTGACGGCCATGCGCGATGATATTGTTGTGCATCGGCCGGATGGCCGCCGCACGCCGCTGGTGACGTGGGCGGCACCGGTGACGTGGGCCTCTCCCGAGCGACGCGACGTTATTGCTCCCGAAGCCGCTGTCTGGGTGATGGAGGACTTGACGGCGCTGCACCAGGCTGAAGCAGCGCGACGGGATACCGAGGGGCGCCTCCGCACCATTCTTGAAACCATGTCCGAAGGCGTGGTGGTATGGGACCGCAACGGCTGCATCATCGATTGCAATACCGCCGCCGCGGTCATTCTCGGTCAAACACCGGAGAAGTTATGTCGCATGAGTTTGGCCGATTGCGAGTGGACCTTGATGCGCGAAGACGGCACAAAGGTGGCCCAGGAGGACGACCCGGTCGCCGTCGTCTTGCGCACGGGTCGGCCGGTACGCAATCTCGTCCTGACCATCAAGCCCCATCGCCCGCAAGCGTCCACGGAGGACAGACCATCCAAGACCCTTCGCTGGGTCTTGGTCAATGCCATGCCCCTGGGTACGGGCAGCTGCGGCGAGCAGCGCGGCGCCCTGGGGGTGGTCTCTACGTACATCGATATCACCACGACCATCCGCGCGCAGCGGATGCTCCGCGAATCCGAAAAGAAATACCGCGAACTGGTCGAATCGTTGCCGCTCATGGTGATTCAAGCCGACACCGATCTGCGCGTCACCTACGCCAATCCGGCGACGCGGAATGTGACCGGCTACGACTTCCACGAGATCGCCGAACCGGCGTTGTGGGGCCGACTTGTCCATCCTGATGATATTTCGCAGCTGATGGCGCTGGGTCACGAAGCCTTGGCGGGACGAAGCGGACGAGGCGAGTATCGCTATCGGGCCAAGGATGGCAGCGAGAAAGTCGGTCTCGCCTTCGTGGAACCACACCGCCGCTCCGATGGCACGATCATCGGCACAACCACGCTGATCGCCGATGTCACCCGCGAACGCCAGCTCGAGCAAGAGTTGATGCGTGCCCAGCGTCTGGAGTTGATGGGCAAGCTCTCCAGCGGCATCGCCCACGATTTCAACAACCTGTTGTCCGTGATCCTCCACATGGCCGAGCTGGCGTCCGCCAGTCTTCCCCCCCATCATGGGGCACGAATAGAGCTGGAACGCATTCAGCAAGCGGCCAAACAGGCTGCCAACCTGGCGACTCAACTGCTAACTTTCGGCAAGCCGCGCCCCAGCGCCGCCCAGCGTATCGACATCAATCTCATCGTGGTGCGTATCCTGGAGCTGCTCCGCGCTACTTTGCCTTCGCGCATCCATCTCCAGGTTGATTTGGCCGAAGGGGAGTTGTTCGTGCAGGCCGACGAGATGCAGGTGCAGCAAGTCCTTATGAACCTTTGCCTCAATGCCCGCGATGCCATGCCCGAGGGCGGTTTGCTGCATGTGCGAACGGCGCCGGTCTCAGCCGAAGGCGAATGGGTCTGCCTGTCGGTGAGCGATCAGGGCGAGGGAATATCCGAGGTGGCCAAAGCGCATTTATTCGATCCCTTTTTCTCGACGAAAGAGCGCGGCACCGGACTGGGGCTGGCTGTTGTTCAGCACATCGTCCAAAGCCACGGCGGCCGCATTGAAGTCACCAGCGAACCCGGCCGCGGGGCGCGCTTCGATGTCTGGTGGCCCGCTTGTCGTTAGGTTTTCGGTTTTTAGCAGCTAGTCGATTACGGGAATTCCAGCCTCGGCTATCTACCAGTGAAAACCGAAAACCGAAAACCGGAGAGTATCCCTCTCGATTTGGGCGTGTCGGAGGGCTTACGTGCCAGGGGGCTTTTCTCTCCCCCCTGGTGGGGGCGGGTCAGGGGTCTTTTCCCTCCCCCACAAGGGAAGAGGGAATGGAAAAACTTCCTCGGGGGTTGACGCAACCCCGCTCGCCAAAATCGAGAGGCACACCCAAAACCGAAAATTGCTCTCCCCCTGAAAGCCGACAGTTGCTATAAGCCGTGGCCACGATTCCAATATTTGGTCAATAAGCTCGGCAGAACAGGAGGTCCGTATGAACGGGCGAAGGTGGACGGTCGGGGGGATGACCGGCACGCTGGTGCTATGGTGCGCCGTCGGGGGGGCTTCGGCCCAAAAAACGGAAACGAACGCACCGGCGGCCACGGTCAACGGTGAAGTCATTACCAAGGGCGAGCTGGAGGCGTTCTTGAAAAAAGCCGGTCAGATGCCTGTGCCCTTGCCGGAAGCGCAACGCAAGCAACAGCAGCAAATGGCACTAAACGCCCTCATCGATGCCGTGCTATTGCGGCAATTTCTGGAGAAAAACGCTCCGCCCATTGATGACAAGCAAGTCAACATGCACATGGCCGGCCTGGCGGATCAATTGCGGCAGCAAGGAAGGAGCCTGAGCGATTTCTGCCGCGAGATGAACCGCAGCGAAGCGCAAATACGGGCCGACATTGCCGCCATTCACCGCTGGTATGCCTATGCCGAGAAGCACATTACCGAGCAAGACCTGGAGAAGTGCTATCAGGAAAACAAAGATCTGTTCGATCAGGTGCGGGTCCGCGTCAGTGAGATCGTGATGCGCGTGCCAACGCAAGCTGATCCAAGCGAGCGCGAACTGGCGCGGAAGCGTATCCAAGAATTGCGCGATAAGATCGTCGCCAATCAGATCCCCTTTGAGGAAGCCGCCCGGCAATTCTCGCAGGCGCCAACGAAGGATCAGGGAGGCGATCTCGACTGGTTGCCGCATCTGAGGGGAGGCTTGTTGCCCCTGCCTGACGACATCGTCGAGCTGGCCTTCAAAATGCAGCCAGGACAGGTTAGCGAAGTGCTCAACAGCGAGTTTGGCTTCTATCTGATTAAGGTGACGCAGCGCGATCCCGGCCGGCCGTCCGAGTACGCCAAGGTCAAACAGGAAGTCCGCGATCTGTGCGTCGAAGAGATGAAAATGGCGATCCTCAATCAGCAACGCAAGACGGCGGACATTCACATCCTGTTGCAGTAACGCTCCTAACCCGCCCGCAACACAAGCAAGGGCCACTCCCTCCCGTGCTTGTACTGCGGGTGGGTTTGTTATCGTTTGTGCTATGATCTGGTGACTTTTTCTCGCTGAATCGTCTATCATAGCAGGAACGATTTCTCCTTTTGTGGAGCAAGCACCATGATGTATGCCCCGCTGGTGTTCCTGTTGAGCGCGCAGCTTGGCGGCGGTCCGCCGGGGACGGCCGTCAAGAAACCTGTCCCTGTCCCGGCCGCTGCCACCGTCACCAATGAAGACCAGATCCTCAAGAACATCTTGGGGGATGTCAGTGGCCCGACCCTGTTGATGTTCTTCCGTCAACGCATGACGCCGAGCGTCGCTACGGAACAGACGGCCAAGCTGATCAGACAGCTCAGCGATCCTTCGGAAGCAGTCTACACCAAGGCGATGGCTGAGTTGGTCGGTCTGGGACCATTAGCCGTGACGGCGCTGCGGCGAGCGGTCAATCATGCCGATAACGAGGAAACGCTATCTCGCGCCCGCAAGTGCCTGCAAGCCATCGAGGGCATCGAAGGCTCGACCTTGGTGCAAAGCGCTGTACGCGTCCTGGCCACTTATAATCCGGAAGGCGCTACGGAAACGTTGCTCCAATATCTGCCTTGGGCCGACGATGAGACTGTTGTGCAAGAAATCGAGACGGCCCTGTGCGCCATTGGCCTGCGTGCGGGCAAGCCGGAGCCGGCCTTGATGCGGGCGCTGAGCGATGCCGTGCCGATCCGCCGCAGTATTGCCGCGCGGGTGCTGTGCCGGATCGGCGGCAGCGCAGAATATGCGGCTGTTCGCTCTCTGCTCAAAGATGCCAAGCCGAGCGTGCGCATGCAGGCAGCTCTCAGCCTTACCGAGTTGCACGAGGCCGAGGCCGTACCGGTGTTGATCGACCTTCTCGCCGAATTGCCGCCCGAAGAGTGCCGGCAGGTAGAAGAATATCTCACCGAACTGGCTGGCGAATGGGCGGTCAAGACGCCGCAAGGCAGCGATGCCATCTCCTGCCGTCTCCGCCGCCAGCTATGGAGCACTTGGTGGAATACCCTCGAGGACAAACAATTGCTCGACGAGTTCCGCAACCGCACCCTCACCGAAGAGGAGCGCAGCCGTGCCCTCGACTGGATCGTCAAGCTCAAGGATGCCTCACCCGATATCCGCGTCAAGGCCGCAGAAAATCTCATTGGCATGGGACCGCGAGCATCCTCGTTGCTGCGGCAGACAATAGAGCAGCGCAGCTTCGATACCGGCGATGAGCGGTTGATGGGGCTGCTACGGCAATGCCTGGCCGCTATCGAGGGCGGTGCGAGCAAACCGCTGCCGGAAACAGCGCTGCGTCTGCTTGCCCTGCGCCGGCCGCCCGGCACCGTTGAGACGCTCCTGGCCTATGTTCCTTTTGCCGAGAGCGAAACGATGGCTGCTCAGCTCCTCGATGTGCTGGCTTGTGCTGGCTGTTCCGGGGGCAAGGCCGATCCTGCCCTGGTCCGCGCGTTGGAGGACAAGCTGGGCGTTCGCCGCGCCGCCGCCGCCGCAGCCCTGTGCAAGGGCAAGGCCGATGCGGAGCTACCCGCCATTCGCAAGCTGCTGAGCGATGCCGATGCCACGGTTCGGTTGCGTACCGCAGTGGCTCTGGCCCGGAGGGGCGACAAAAGTGCTGTGCCTGTCCTCATCGCCCTCTTGGCGGATCTGCCGCTCGATCAGGTATGGGAGGCAGAAGACGTGTTGACGGCGCTGGCCGGCGAGAAGGCGCCGAACCAGCACGTCGGCAGCGACAAGGCCAGCCGCACCGCCAGCATCGCGGCCTGGGAAGCCTGGTGGCGTAAAGAAGAAACAAACGTAGACCTGGCCAAGCTGAATGACCCGGAGCGCAGCAGCAACTTCTTGTTGGCCGTCGATATGCAAGCCGGCCAAGTGCTGGAAGTAGACCGTGACGGCCGTGTTCGCTGGAAGCTGCAAGGACCGCAATGGCCGTTTGACGCCGTGGTTTGTCGCAACGGCAACATTTTCGTCGTCCAAGGGAACAACGGCCAAGTTTCCATGTGGACCCGACAGGGCAAGCAAGTCTGGCAGAAACCGTGCAACATGCCCTTTTACTGCCAGCAGCTGCGCAACGGCAACTTCTTCGTCGTTTGCCGTCAACAGATCAGCGAGTTCGACATAAACGGCAAGGAGATATCCACGACGCAACTGCCGCACCTCAACTGGATCATCGGCGGCTACAAATATCCCAATGGCCACATCGGCCTGTTCACCCAGATGGGACAATACGTCCGTCTCGACGCCCAGGGCAAGCAAATCAAGACCTATCAGGTGAACCTCCCAGGCGGCGTAGCCATGAACGCCGAGGTGCTACCCGGCGATCGCGTCGTGACCGCCCTCAACATCGGCCGTGTCGCCGAGTACAACGATCAGGGAAAGATTGTCTGGGAAAGCAACATTGTCAACCCTGCTGTTCCGCACCGTTTGCCCAACGGCCACACGCTGGTGGCGCAGAACGGCACGAACCATCTGTATGAGCTGGATCGCAAGGGGAAAATTATCGCGGAGAAGAAAGATCTGGAATATCGTCCTTGGCGCATCCGGCGCCGTTGACCAAAGGCGAGCGGGGCCGCGTTAGCGCCTCAGGACATCTCTTGAGGCGCTAATGCGGCCCCGCTCGCCCGGATTCACGCTTCATGAGGCCCGCATCATGTACCGCACACTTGGGATAATTCTGTTTGCCGTAATCTTGCCCTTGATTGGACAGGGAACCGCCAGGGCGCAAGCGATCATCTGGAATGGCATGGGGGCGGTCTGGGGGATGGATAATGAGTCCGCCTTGATGCCGACGGTTGCCTCGCCCTCCGATGGCGGCGATGAAGGACTGCTGCGCTCCGTGGGCATCTCCCCAGACGGTCCCAGCCTGCTGAGCTATTTCCGTCTCCGTAGCCGCAGCGAGATCAGGCCGGAACAGGTGACCATGCTTATCGAGAAGCTGGGTGATCCCTCGCTAATTGGGGCACAGAAAGCGTGCGGCGAGTTGGCGGCCATCGGCGCGCCGGCGATCCCGGCGCTGCGGCAAGCGGTCAAAGATCCCGATCAACAACAGATCGCCCGGCTGGCGCGGCGCTGTTTGCATGTGCTGGAACAAAATCCTGGCCAACTCTCGTCTGCCGCCGCACGCCTGATCGCCCAGTATCGGCCGGCTGGCGCTGCTGAAGCGCTTCTGGAGTTCGCGCCGCAAGCCGAAGACGAAGGTGTTGTTGAGGAAATTCGTCTCGCTCTGGCGGCTGTGGCGTTCCTCCGCGGACCGGGAGGACGAGAGGATCGTCTCGATCCCGCCTTGTTCAAGGCTATAAAAGATGATTCACCGATCCGCCGTGCCTTGGCCGTCGATACCCTGTGTCAGGGCGGCATTACGCCAACGCTCTTGCACCAGATGCCGCTGTCCCAACTGCTGCACGATCCCCATCCGACAGTTCGCCTGCGTGCCGCTCTGGCCTTGGCCGGCAGCCACGACGCCAAGGCTGTCTCCACCCTTATCACTTTGCTCACGGAGCTGCCTTTGGAGCAAGCGCGGCAAGCTGAGGAATATCTGACGGAATTGGCCGGTGATCAAGCGCCGAAAACCGTATTGGGTAACGACGCCGTCGCACGGCAGAAGTGTCGCGATGCCTGGGCGACGTGGTGGCAGGCCAGCGAGGACGATAAGCGTTTGCTCGACGAAGTGCGTAAGCGAACCGTGACGGAAGCGTTGCGGCAAAAGTGTGAAGAGCTTATCAAGCAGCTGGGCGATGCCGATTTCGCCGTCCGCGAGAAGGCACAGGCCGAAGTGAAAGCGATGGGTTCCCTGATTGTGCCGCTCTTGCGCAACGCTACGCGGCATGCCGATCTGGAGATCCGCACCCGCGCCCGCGATTGCCTCAGCGTTATGGAACGCGATAAGAACTTGCCGCTGTCGCCGATTACGCCGCGCTTAATTGCTCTCCGCAAGCCGGCCGGCGCTGCCGAGACGCTGCTGGCCTACGTCCCCTACGCCGAGGAAGAGACGGCGTTGCCGGAAGTGCAATTGGCGCTGAATGCCGTGGCTTTCAAAAACGGCAAGCCGGAGCCGGCCGTGGTCCGGGCTTTGAGCGATTCCCAGGGGGCGCGGCGTGCGGCGGCAGCTGAGGCCTTGTGTCTGGGCGGCGATCGGACTCATCTGCCGGCCATCCGCAAAATGCTGACTGATCCGGAACCGGCTGTGCGTCTCAAAGTCGCCTTGGCTCTGGCCGGCATCGGTCAACGCGAGGCCGTGCCGGCGCTCATCGATCTTCTCGGTGAATTATCTACAAC
>JAJPHU010000359.1 GCA_021325115.1 Planctomycetota bacterium
ACAGGAGCAGCTGCAATGGCAGCCTGTGCCCAGACGGATGAAGGCGTACCGGCCCAAAGAATCAGGATAAGGCCGGACAGCTTGTGTAGGTTCTTCATGTTCTCCATTTCCTCTTTTCGGGAATCCGCAACCGAACCAGCTTACAAAAGATATGCCTTCCGAAGCAGGCAATTCTTGGCGGATGGCTCCACCAACCGGCGAACGGCCGGCAAATGCCGGCCGTTCGTCTACTTCTGAAATAAAGGATCGCTCTTGACAGTCATTCGGCGCGAGAATGGGAGAATCTTGAGAAATCTGTCGATTGAACCGAGTATAGCGGGGCCGCCGCTCCATTACGCAAATCCCCTACCATTCAACAATCGCTCAAATTCCATACGACCCAGATAAAGATCACAAACCACATTTTTTAACGAGATGAATCCACAAAAGCCGATAATCGTCCTTAACGAATCGACAGGAGCCGGCATTTGCGCTGGCTCAGGCCTCAATTTTGCGAGAGGGACAAAATGAAGGGTAAGCTTCGCTGCTTGCTTTCGAGGCGTTTCCGAAGTTGGCTTTTCGTTTTGGCCATCTGCACAACAGCAGGTTCTACCGCCTCCAGTCGCGGCCAGACTGCCCCGGCTGAGGGACTCTTCCCGGCGTCCCGTGCAGCAACCGCCAATTTCGAGGCACCCAGCGATCTTGTGGCTTACCCGCCCGCCGCGCAAACAGGGGATGGAATCGTTCCCACCGGTTGCAGCAGTTGCGGCAGCGGGTTGCTCAGCTCCGCGCCTCCTCCGCCGCCGCTCGGCGACGGCATCCCGTGCGCCGTCGGCTGCGGCTGCGCCCAGTGCTATCCTGGAGAGATACCTTGCGACTGCTGCGGCGAACCCCATACCTTCATGGGCCGCTTCCTGAAGGGACTTTATCGCTGCATCTGCTGTCCCGATCCGTGCTATGTCTCGTCCTGGAGGCCGCTGGCCAACGCCGCCTTCTTTGTCGATCAGGTCAAGCCGATCACGCAGATTCGCATCCGCGGCGATTTCGCCAACAACTATACATTCCCGGACAAGGCCGAGTATTTCTGGGCCGAGGAAAACGTCAAGGGACCGCACTACCCCGGCCCCGTACCACCCGGCGCCCATCCGCCGGGGGCGTCGAACCTCGATTACCTTCTCGGCTCGTTGTACATGGAAGGCGCCGTCTCGCGCTTCAGCTTGTTCGTCAACTTGCAATATCTCAATGTTGAGCCGGTCCTCTACCCGGGAGCGTCCGGCTTTGGCGACATGCAAGTCGGCACCAAATCATTGTTATTGGATTGCGAGTTGATCCAGTTCACCTGGCAGTTGATGGTGTTTATTCCGACCGGCAACTTCCTCAAGGGGTTGGGCACCGGACACGCCGCCATCGATCCATCTCTGATAGCAGCCATCAAGCTGACGCCGGTAACTTATTTGCAAGCCCAGACTGCTTACTGGTGGCCGCTCGGCGGCGACCAGAACTACCAGGGACCGGTGTTCAATTGGCAACTGTCTCTTAACCAATTGCTGTGGCGTTGCGGCTGCGCCAAGGACATTCAGTTGATTGGCACGGCGGAATTGGGCGGCTATGGGATCGCTGGCGGCGCCTACACGTCGCCCCTCACGGGGCTGCCCCTCAGCGCCAAGGACATAGGCAACATTGTCAATCTCGGTCCCGGCCTCCGCCTGGTGGTGTGCAACAAGGTTGACATTGGCTGCGGCTCTCAGTTTGCCATCACCAAAGACCGCATGGCCGACGCCTTGGCCCGCCTCGAATTCCGCTGGCGCTTCTGAGATTTCTCCCCACCAACCCGCCGTGCCAGCAAGGATAACTCTAAAAACTGCCGGAACATAACCGCAGGGCCCACGGGCAGCTTGCCCTGCGGTTGTGTCCGGCAGTCCTTAGCCGATCAGCACGGTCGGGCAGCCCATGACGAGAGAGCCGCCGTGAGCAGTCATGTCCCCCAGGCGGGCGGCTGGCATCCCACCGATAAGGACCGTGAAACTACCCAGGGCGATCACGTCCGGCGGACCAACGCACGTCGCCATATCGCCGACGCGCGCGGCGGGCATTCCGCCAATCAGAACGGGGATCCCACCCGGCGGCAGTACCGGTCCCCCCACGTGAGGGACCACGCCGGTGACCATAGGACAAACGTGCATGTCTCCAACGCGAGCCGCTGGCATACCCATTGCCGTCCTCCTTCGGGAAAGGCCGTCATCGGGAGGCCAAATCTCCTTCTACGCCCACCTTCTAGACGGTACGTTACATTCTTGGCGCATGGCATCGAGAAGGCAAGTCTGACGAATGCCGGCGAGCCGGCTGGTAAAGTCTCCATCAGCGGCTGACGCCAGCCGTTCGCCTATTTGCCTCTCGCAGCCACACGGTTATAATCAGGACGATGCTGCCGGCGCCGTCTTGTCCGGCTGGCGTATCGTTTTCGTATATCTTTAGAGGGATAGACTCTATCACCGGTCGCCAAGATGTCGATCGTCCGCGCGCTTTGAGTCAGGTTTTCCCCTCTTGTTCCCTGCTCTGCTGGGGAACGTCGAATATTTTTTTTCTGGAGGCGTCTCATGGCCAATCCCCCTCCACGAAAGCGTACCTGGAGAGATGCCGCCGCCCCGTCGCCCCCGTCGCTTCCCTCGCCACCTATCGAAGCGGCTTGGCGAACGCGCCAAACGGCAGCGCGGCAAGGATTGCCTTGGTGGAAGTCGCGAGGGGCGCGGCTTGGCTTTGTCACCGCGGCTCTGCTTTTGGTGGCAGCGGGCATCGTCGCCGTCGTGCTCTGGTGGCGCCCTCTCAAAAAGTTCCATCTGGTGGCGATTAGCGCCGCTTACGAAAATAACTTGTTTGTCCCTCCGAACATCTGGGGGCGCAATAGCGTGGACGAATTCATCCGCTTGGCCGAAACGGAATGGACCCAAGGCAGCGCGCCTCCCAAAGAGGTACGGTTGGATAATCATCCCAGTGCTATCGAGGAGGCACTCGTCGAGAAAGCGTCCAAAAAGATCGTGGTGTTCGTATCGGCTCACGGGGTCGCGCGTCTCAAGGACGGCGATCTGGTTCCCTATCTTGTGCCGCAAGAGGATGACTTGCGTACCGAGGAAACCCTGTATCCGCTGGACCGCCTGTTGGAGGCGCTGGCCAAACTACCTAAAGATACAGCTAAACTCCTTTTACTGGATGTCACAGGGGTGGGCGCTCACTGGCCTCTTGGCCAGCTGCACAACAATTTCGCCCGTGCCTTGGCCGGCCGCGCCCAGCGCATCAATGGCATTCCGAATCTGGTGGTTCTCAGCAGCAGCGATGTGGACCAACTTTCCTGGGCATCGCCCGAATGGGGCCAGACTTACTTTGCCCATTTCGTCCTCGAAGGACTCAAAGGTGCCGCCGACGGGGCCGCAACGGGCCATAGAAATGGCCGCGTCGATGCCCTGGAGCTGTTTCACTACGTACGCGCTGAAGTCCAACGCTGGGTGTGGCACAATCGCGCACGCTGGCAAACGCCCGTCTTGTTCGGCGACGACCAGCGGGCGCAAAGTTTGGAATTGGTTGCCTGTGGGGATTATCGAGCGGAGCTTCCCGACCTTCGTTCCCAGGCCCTGCCTGGAAACGAAGGAGTAAACGACTATAAAGAGCTTCAAAGATCCTGGGAGAAGTGCGAAGAGCTGCGGCAAGCGTCACCACACCCAGCAGCGTACGCACCGCATTTGTGGCGTCGCTATCTCGATGTGTTGTTGCGTGCTGAACAATTGTGGCGCAACGGCGATACGGCGACAGCAAAGAAACTGCTGAGCGATCTGCCGGATTTGCACAGACGCATCGTTCTGGCCCGCTCCGTGGAGCTGAAGTCCGCACAACTGACACTGGCCATGCCGGAGACGTTGGGTTTGCAGCCGAGGCCGCGCGAACACCAAGAGCTGACGAAAATTGTGGACTTGTGGAAACTAGACACCTCACGTTCCCAAGCAGCACTTGGGAACGAAGAGGCGAAGGACAAGCCCCTCGCCGCGCTTAAGAAATTCATCGGCAACGATCCACAACGCCGCGCTGCCTTGACTGATTTCGTGTTCCGCAAAGTCGCCGAAGATCCCGAACGAAGGCTGGTTCCGGGACGCCAACTCTTGGCGGAGTCTGTGGTGGATCCGGCCGCGCCGGACTGTCGATCGGTGGAAGTGCATTATCTGATGATGCTGGCAGAGAATCGATCCATACTCTGCCCCGACTGGCCGCTCGTACAAACGTCGCTGCAACTGCTTCGGCTCAGCGAGCAGGCTGCCTGGGGATTGGATGCAGAGCCGGCTAACGAGCGCCTGCCTGCTTACAGTGAACAGGTGCTGCCGTGGATCCAAAAGTTGGTCGACAGCGCGGACGAGCCGCGCCGCTTGGGGCAGGATTTGCTGTTCGCGTCCTCGCCAGCGGAATGGGACAAGGCGAAGAAGCTGTTCGATGAAGCTCGTCCCGGTTACGTAACGGCCCAGGAGCTTGCCGTGAAAATACGCCGCGCCCTGGAGGTGCGCGACCAACTTTACGCGGAGCTGCCCTACTACACGCACTGGATTGCGGAACGCGGCTCTGGACTTGATGAGGAGGCGATTAAGCTGTGGAACGAGGTACATGAACTTCGTGGTTTATTGGAAAAGCCCGCGGCTGGCGAAGAGGGGAGGGCACGGGTTGCTCAACTAGACGAGCTGCGGAAACGCATCTCAGAGAGGTTCAGGAAAATTCGGGACACGATAGAGGAAAGCGTCTTGAACAAAGAAAGCCCCAGCAATCAGAATCGTTGGCACGAGATTGAGGCGGCCTTGGCGATGCCGTTTTTGGGGCCGGAGGCACGCAAGAACCTGATCCAGGCCAGTCGCGAGATCTCGCGGGATTTGTTCCTGCACCCGCCCAAAGAGAGTGGTGCAGAACCTCCCATCAACCAAGGAGACCCCAAACGGACGCAGGAAGCAGCCCTACGCCAAGGCCGGCTGGCCTTGGCCATGCTCGACGCCGACGATTGGCCCGAAGAGCACGCACGGGTGAAAAATGTTCTCGATCATCCTGAAGAAGGCGCCTGGCATCGTTCCGTGACCTGGGCTGGCCAAAGCATTGGCCGCTTCTTCAACCGCTTGCCCGAAGAGGCCGACAAACTATGCGAAAAGGCAGCGGCACAGGAGGTGAAGGAAGCAGACAAGTTGCTGCGTTCGGCAGTGCGCTATGCACGCACTATTGTGGGAGCTGCCGCCCTCACCCGCATGACGCAAAATCCCCTCGACGAGCAACGACGTCTCAACCTGCATCATCTGCTGTGCTGGCAGGCGCATCGCACCTTCCTCGATTGGTGGGCGGAACTGGAGCAAACTCCCCAAAAGCGCCCTTACTTCCAGCGAGCCGGTGCGATCTTCCTGGAGGATGCGGAACAACTGGTGATGAGTAAATCGGTGCAGACAAATCACGCGATGCGGAGTCCGCAGCTGAAACAGGAAAAAGAAAACTTGCAAAAGCCGGTTCAAATGATCGTCGAGCGCTCGGAACACCGTTCGGAGAAAGATTTCCGTCCAGGCAGAGCGCAATTCTATCTAACGGATGAGGACGATGTGGAGTGGTTATATCGCTTGCGCGGGCCAAAGATTCCTGGTCATCCGGTGGTATGGGTGCAAGCGGATGGTGGTCTGCATGTCGCGGTCGAAGATGCTCAGCGGCATCTGGAAGCTTTCGACAAACCCTTTTCTGTGAAAATCACGGAAGACAACGCCGCAGGCCGTCCCCCTACCGGCGTGACGCAGCACGCGGTCGAGGGGTTTTTCCGCGGCCATCGTTCGCAGGTGGAAACTTCCGTGTATATGCCGCTCAGACCAGATCGGATCGTGTCCCTGCCGCCGGTGGTAGGTCCTGGCCATGTAGCAGTGCAGACCAAGAAGGGACTCTATGACCTTTACGGAGCCGAAAATACGGCCATCGCTTTAGTGCTGGATCTCTCGGGCAGTATGGTACGCGATGCGCCGTTGGCCGACTCGCGCTTCAAGAGAGCCCTTCGGGCCATGCGCAGCGTCCTGAAACAATTGCCTAAAGGCGTGACTATTAGTTTGCGGACCTTCGGGGCCAAACAATTCATCAGCGCCGAGAACAAATACGGCATCGAACTGGTCTGGCCCGCTCGCCCCTGGAATCCCGATAACCTTGACGCTCTTATCGCTGATGTGGAGAAACTGGAACCTTGGGGTTTCACACCTCTTGTCCGCTCCATCGCTGCGGCCAAAAACGACTTGCCGGACGACAAGAAGGCTCGTTCGATCGTGGTCATCACCGATGGAGGAGACAGCACCTTCTACAAGGATGATGAGCGCCGCAAGGACGACACGATCAAGAGCTTTCTCCGCCGCCAATTTGGCGACTCAGACATTCAGGTCAGCGTCATTGGATTTGAAGCGAAAGAAAGCGAACTTCTACCGGAAGAAAAGGACGGCTACCGAGAATTCCGGCCAGCGCTTGTAGCCATCGGCGGCCAATATTATGACGCGGACAACACCGAGTTGCTCACGGAATATCTGACGCGTTCTCTCTTGCACATGTATTTCCAGGTTTATCCAGACGTGGGCCGAGATGCGGTCGATCCACTTGAGAGAGGGGAAAACATCAGTCGAAGCGACAAAGACACCAACTGGCGCTGGGTCCACCTGAAGCCGGACACCTATCGCCTCGGTATCCCCTCGGTTCGTTCGCTCCGACAGCGCATCGAACTGCGTTCAGGAGATGCCCTGCTGCTCGATCTCGTGCGCGGGTTGGGCGGCCGGCCGGAGTTCCGCCGCAGCATCTACGCAGAGAGCGACTACATTGCCCGCGAACATTCGCGGACATGGACAGACAAAAGCCAGAAAGATTGGCTATTGGCTGTCTTGCAAAACTACCAGCTACCGGAAAGCAAAAAACTGCAGCTCCTGGCCACGCTGGAGAAGTATCCAAACGCCCGCCTCACGCCGGACTTAATCCAGCAGATCCACCCCAGCTGGGTCTGGTTCGACGTCTCCGCTCCGGAGGAAGTGAAGCCGGCGCCCACCCTGCGCATCACATCTCTGCCGAATTATCCGGCGGATGCCTGGGGAATTGATGTATCCGGCTGGCCGCTCAATCGTCCTGCCGCCACCTTGAAGGCGTGGTGGATCGAGGATTCGCTCCGGTCTCGGGCTTGCGCACAGTTGTCCCAAGGTCAAGATTTCGAGGACCTGCGCAATCTGCGTCCGCACTCGTGGTTGAACGATTCTCAACTCGGCATCGTCAATCTGGAGAGCATCCAGCGGAAGCGGTGCGATATCCAGGTCGAAGGCCGGCTCCACAAGGACGTTAACTGTCTGGTGGTGCGCCTCAGCTATCCTGCAGAGAAAGGACCGTTCTTCGTCCGCTTGCGCTTGTTCCGTTCTCACACGGGGGATGGGAACGAGGGCTTGTCTCAAATAGGCGTGGAAGACCGCTTCTACACCCGTGCGGGCAAATACACCGGCATCTTCTGGAATATGACGGAAGAGAAGATACGGAACATCGAACGGCTGGAGCTATTCTCTGTGGCTGAGTTAAAAAAGGTATCGCTGCGCGTAGAGAAGTTGGAACTAGATCATCCGAATGACCGTTTTCAGCGTCCAGCACCCGTAGAGTCCAAAAGCAAGGAACCGTAAGAGACACCATAAGGAAAAGCAAGGAACCGTAAGAGACACCATAAGGAACTACCAAGGCGCCAAGAACGCCAAGGACGTCACGAAAAGCATGAGAAAAATGAAAAGGCCCAAAGCCAGCGAAATGAATTGTCTTTTTCTTCTCTTTTTATCTGTATTTCTTGGCATTCTTGGCGCCTTGGTGGTTTCTTCGGTTAGAGAACCTAAGCAATCGAGGCCAATTTATGAACGAACCTGCCAAGGCCTACTCGCGGACCTGGCGGCCCGGGCCGCAGCAATCCAGCAGCGGCCCGTCGGGGCGCCGTCTCCGCGCGGCAGCGGCAGCGACGGCCCTGTTGGCCGTCAGCGGGGCGCTAATCGCCTGGCTTCTTTATATTCGCCCCTTCCAACGCCCTTACTTTCTGCCTTTGTGCATTGGCGAATATGATGAGGCGTTTCCGGTTCGCGGCTGGGTGCGGCAAGACGGTGACGTCCTCCGGGGGTTGGGGTGGAAGGAAACCAACGCCTTCACCAGTCAACAGCTCGCCTTGCTGCGTGGAGAGCTGCGCCAGTTGGCCGGCCATACTTTCGATGGCCCGCTGGTGGTCTATTTGAGCGCCTATGCTCGCGCCACACCGGAAGGCGAGCTGTGCCTTCTGCCTGTCGATGCACGTCTGGACCGTCCGGATACTTGGCTGCCGCTCCGCGAGGTCTTCACGCAGCTGCGTGCTAGCAAGGCCCAGCATAAGCTGCTGTTACTGGACATCATGCAGTCGTTTCTCGATGTCCGGCGCGGTCTATTGCTCAACGATTCCGCCCAGCGCTTGCAGCCGGTGCTGGAGGAAGTCTTGGCGAAGGATCCGCATTTGAGCGTGTTATGCGCTTGCTCGCCGGGTCAGGTATCGCTGACGGCGGAGGAACTGGGCCACAGCGTTTTTGCCTATTTTCTCTGGGAAGGCTTACGGGGGCAAGCCGACGGAGAAAACCCTCGCCGCCGCCACGATGGACGTGTGTCGCTTGTTGAGTTGGCGAATTATGTAACAGCTCAAGTGGAACAATGGGCGCTGCGGCAGTACGGTGTGCGGCAGTCGCCCCGGCTTTATGGGGCCATTGACGATTATCCGTTGATTGCGGTTGGTTCGAGCGTCCCTTCGCTGGAGGAGCCGCCCCTGCCGGCCGAATATCCCGAGTGGCTGAGCGCTGGCTGGAAACGACGCGATCGTTGGCTCGCTGAGGAAACCGCTCCGCCCTTACTGGCACTGCGAGTGGGATTGGAGACTGCACTTCTGCGGGCCGAAAAGCAGTGGCGAGGCGGCTTTCCCGCCGAGCGTGTGCGCCGGGAGTTGGCGGCACGATACGAACGGCTCGAACGCCAGCGAAACGAACAACTGCAATCTTCCCGTAGCCGTGGTCTCGATACCGTCGAGAAGGCCCGGTATGGCTTTGAGGAAACGCTGGTGCAGCTGGCCGGTTATGTCCCTTATCTGGAAGTAGATGACAGCGCCGAGCAAGCGTGGGAGAACGCCGCGGCGACAGCTAATCAACTCCGTCGCCTGCTGGATGAGCGAATAGCCCCCGGTAGCGAGGCGGGCGATGTCTGGATCGGCCGGATAACGGCGTTGACCGCTTCCCTTCGGAATGATCCGAACAACCTGAACAGATTGCGCCGTCCGCTCGATCGACAGTCCTTCGAGCAGCTCATTAGCCGAAGACACCAAGGCGACGCCGCCGATGGGAAGGTCATGACGGCTTTGCTGGAAACACCGTGGCCGCGAGCAGAGCAACGGGCCAAATTGTGGTCGGCCCGTCGCGAACTGCTGAGCGCTTTGCAGCAGAAAGCAACCAAGACACAGAGTGCCGCCTGGAGTGAAAGCCAAGCGATCGAAGCGGAGCGCCAGCGGGGACTACGTCGCGCCCAACGCTCTTTAACCCTGCTTCGATTACGGGGATCAGATCAAGTAGAAAAAGTGGAGAAGACCTTCACGTATGCCGAGGCGATGCCGGCGGATGACAGCCGCCTCGAAGCGGTTGCCCGGGCGCTGCGTCAGGCCTGGATGCGCGAAAACGAGAAAGAGATGTTCCGATGAAACGCTTCTTTTTTCTTGCACTGACCGGAACTGCATTGTTGGTCCTGATTCGGCCCGCAACCGCCCAGACGTCTCCCCCTCCCGTGCGTCTTATCCTCAGCCGCCGCTCTCTGGGCAAGGCGGCCGAAGTCAAAGAGCGGGCCAATGTCCTGCGCCCCAACGTCGAGCAGGAATTATTTACCTACGTCCAGAATGATAGCAAGCAGGTGCAGACTATCACCGTACAGCTGCTTGCTGGCGGCGTCGAAGTCGCCGCTGTCAAAAATCACCCTATTGCTCCCGGCAAGTTCGAGCAACTCCTCTGGCCCCAGACTCCCCCAACGCCTGCCACACGCTCCCCGGCAGAGCTTGGGAACGACAAGGAATTGACTCGTCCCGTCGTTCTTCGCTTATTGGATGCTAAAGGCACCCCCCTGGGCGAAGACAAAACGTTGCGCGTCGATCGCCCCGATATCTATCTGAATGCCAAATACGAATTCGTCCCTCCGCGCCGGGGCACAGAAACGAATCGCTTGATCGTGACAGTGACGCCCAATGATAATTTCCAGGGACCGCCATGCCGCGTGCAGTTGATCTTAGACCCTGCGCGCATCCCGGGCCTCAGTGCCGGGCAAAAGAAGAAAGGAGTTTATGCCGGCTATGTCACGGGCGAGAAAAACGACAAAGGCGAGTTCAAATCGCTGTATCTGGTAGCCGAGGACATTCGCTTGAAAGACGAGCGCCGGCGCTCGGGCATTGTCACGATCCAGGCCGATGGCTACAATCGTGCTTTCGCCTTCCTCGCGGACTTTCCTCTTTCAGGCACGCCCTCGACGCCGGTGAGTCGCGGCAAGGAGACTTTGCGCCTCAACTTGCCTCTGTTCGCCGACCCACGCAAGCCTGTGCCTGTGGTCATTGAAGCGGACAATTTGGAGAAACGTGAAGATGCCCGACTCGTGCTGGAAGCGGCGGCGCCGCTGCCGGCGGACAAGAAGGGAGAGGGAACCGAGCCGTTCAACTTGCTGGCGGAGTTTCGTGGAGAGCGGGATGTACATTGGCTGTTTCGCGGCGTCGGCACAAGCGGCGGCCTACGCTTCGTGCCGGAAGTCAAGGACTGGAGCAAAGATCTGGATCTCAGCGGCCTGTACGGTCCCGTTACGCTCCGCTTGCGCTTGGTAGATAAGGAGGGCAAAGAGCGTAAAGTGCTAGATGCTGATAGCGGCGAAGAGGTTTCCGAGGTGCGCAAAACCCTCGTGCTAGACGATACCCCTCCTGAAGGACTGCGGATCGAGACGAGCGCCAGGGCCGTGCGGGGCAAGCCATTCCTCGTGGAGGCGCGTGGGACGGATGAAGAGTCTGGCATCCGCGAAGTCGTCTTTTTCCTTGGCCGGCCGCAGCCCGATGGCAAGGCACCGCCACAGGCCGTCGTGGTGCCGGGCAAGCCAGCCAACAAGGGCAGCAAACGTTGGGAGGCCGAGCTAATCGTGCCGGGAGACCAACGGCCCCCCCTGGAAATCTCGGCACGTTTCACCAATCACGTGGGCTTGAGTACGACCGAAACGGTCACGATGCTGCAAGTGACTGACCCGCCGCCCCCAGCGCCGCCGGCCGCAGTGGTCAAAAAGGGCAGCATTGCCGGCGTGGTAATGGAAGGAGACCGACCGCAAGAGGGCCTCTCCGTCGATTTGCTCGACCCTGCCGGAAAAGTTCTTGTCTCGACCAGGACCGCCAAAGGCGGCACGTTTGTGTTCCGGGACCTTGGTCCGGGAGAATACCGGGTATCCTCCATCAAGGTGGCTTCCAACACCCGGGGGGTTAGCCTTCCCATCCCGCTGGCCCCCGGGCAAGACAAGGTCGGAGTCGTGGTCAAGTTATGGCGCCAGTGAGACGAACGCCAAGCACCAGACCGAGGGCGAGGATCGCCAGAGCAAGGATGGTCCAGCCGAGCGTGGTCCAAAAAGCGTAGCTGGCTTCCTCCGCTTGTGTCGCCTGCGTCCAGTACACACAGGACTGGCTCTCGGCCAAGCGATCCATCAGTCCGCGGACGAATGCTTGCTCCCGTTCGGGATCGCTGCCAGTGCCGGCCAGATAACAGCCGCCGAATAGCAGTGGGCCGGGGACCGCCCGCTGTGCCAGCCCGCGCGCCAGGATCGTGCCGAGCCGCTTGCTCCGTTCCTGCAATTCATCCACCAGAAGGAAGAGCCGTCCGTTGCTGCCCACCAGGGCCGATCGATCCGGCGTATCTGCTTTCTCTATCTGAAACTTGCGATACACCCAGAGGGGCACAATGGATTGACACAACCACTTCGCCAAGCTGTCGAGCAAGTGCGGGACGGCGTCCCCGGCCGAACTCTCTGCACCAGCGCCGCCCAGGTCAGGAAATAAGGGACAACTCTGCCCCAAACGGCGAAGGCGCTCGCGCGGCGTGAAGCGTTGAAGGAACTCGCTGAAGCCGTTGGCCGTCTCCATATCACAGACCAGGGCGAAGTGCGGACAATCGACCCTGAGGGCCGTGCCGGTAATGGCCAGGTCGCGCTGCAGCGCCTCGGCCGTGTAGGCGGCATCTTGATCACTATCGCAGCTGGCGAAAGGAACGAGCAGGAGTACGCCATTGACAGCACAGAAAGGCCGACGGTCGCGGACGAG
The DNA here is from genome assembly GCA_021325115.1 of Planctomycetota bacterium. Taxonomy (GTDB): domain Bacteria; phylum Planctomycetota; class Planctomycetia; order Gemmatales; family Gemmataceae; genus JAJPHU01. Next base: position 12,347 of record JAJPHU010000359.1, read on the forward strand.
CAGTTGACAGAGGAAACGCAAGCGGGCGGCCTGCTCGGCAATCAGGTCGGGATCTTTTAGCGGCGACCGCTGGGGCTGACTCTTGCGGTACATGGCGCGCAGCTCACGTTTTTCCGCCTTGGTCAGCGAACGGCCTTCGCGCTCGGCTTGATGGAAGTAGCGCGCCATGTCGGCGAAGATGCCTTTGTTGGGGACCATGCCGCCGCGCGCGCCGGGGCTAATGGTACAGGTAATGATGTCATCGTCCTCGCTGGATGCCTCTTTTCGGGCCAGGGCCATCTTGTCGCCCCATTTGCCGGCCAAGAAGCGGGCGTGGCAACCCAGAAGCGAAGCGCCGGCGCAGGTCAGATAAATGGCCTCATGAGTGGCGTAGAGACGGAGGGGAGCGTCGGATGATGCCGGCGCCTGCTTGACCGTCAAGTTCAGCTGGGCGGCCTGGAAAAGAGCTTTTTCTTCATCCTCTGGTTGTCCGAGAATTAAAAACAGCGGCAGGTCGGCCAAGCCGAGACCCGCCTGGCGCAAGCTGATCTTGGCTTCTTCCCAGGCCGTCTCGATGTCGGCAAAATACGGACCTTCTTCGTCAGAAACCAAGAGTTTCCACAGCCAATAACTCAACCAGCAGAGCGTGTAAATAAGCACGAAAAGGATAGGCAGCCAATATTTCCTCAAGAGCGGCGCGCGGGGAATGTCTACCTCGAACCAGGTGTTGAGCCAGAACAGGGCAGCCAGAAGAGCAGCCACTATCAGTACATGCAGTACCCCGCGCAGCCAAGACGGAAAACCGCCGGAGCCGCGCGCTTTGTGAAACATCGGCAAAATCAGGCCGAGGACCGCTTGGAGCTTCCCACCCAGCCAGCCCAACAATCGCACCATGAGTAAAACTCCTGCCACGTCGGTACGCTCCGGAAGCGGAAGCGATGGATTCCGTTATGCCGTCGCTTCCGTTTCCGGAGCGTACCGATGCGGGTCCCTACGTGCCCAGGCGGGAAACTATCAGGAACACCGTCGCCACAATAATCAGCCCCAGGACGGCCGCGCCGCTTATCAGCATCCAACGCAGCCGCTCGCGTGCGCGCAGTGGCGGCACATTGGTCTCCCACACAGGCAACTCCGGCGGCTTATCTGGCCACTCCGTCGCCTGCCCCTGCACGATCCGCTCTTCGACGGCCTCTCGCCAATCGAGCAAGGCGTTGATGTTGTCGCGCAGATCGCCGCGGAAACCGAGCATCACGCACAGGTAAAACACTTCCAAAGCGTCGGCGTCGCCGCGTGCCTCGGCCTGACGGGCCTGTTCCCAAAACAGGTGCGCCCGTTCGCGCCTGCGGAAGAGAGCAAACTCCAGGGTCTGCTCGCGCCATTCGGCCTTCCAGGGAGAATCGCTATCCACAATGAAGATTTCATCCAGCCAGCACGCCAAAGGATAGCGGATGCCGAGAAAAGCGTCGGGCGCTTCCGCCACAGAAGCGCCGGCGGCAGAATCGGAAAGGCGGAATAGCCGCTTCAATTCCGCCTGTTCGGTCTTGAGGCTGCACTTGTCTCCACGGCGCAGGCGTTCCTTCAGACGCAAACCCTGAGCAAGGATAGGGAAGACCAGTTCAGCGGTTTCTTTGCGCATGCCGAAAACACCTCGTGCTTGGCCGGAGCCGCTCTTACGGCCGCAACTCCGACGGACGGGCCAAATACAACGTGAAGCGCAACGTCGTGGTCTGGCCGGCGTGGCGTATTGTCAGCGTCTGCTCGTCCTGGATGCTACCAAGAATTCGCTGCTCGTTCAACCGAATGGCTAACGTCAGGGATTTCTGCACATGTTGCCATTCGTTGGCTTGCGAATCGCGATCGACCTGGAAGTAGATCAAGCCGGGCAGCACCGGCAGAGCACGCGGCTGAGGACGGTGCGTGAACTTCAGACCGGCCTGTCCGTACTCGTAAATGGCATCGACGCGGTCGGAGCTGCCGATCTTCATGTCCAACTGACCCGGGGCCGTCAGCAGGCTGATGCACTGATCGGGCGGCAGCGGGCTGTGGACGCCGACGAACATCTGCCAGGCCGGCTCCAACCAGGCTGGCTCCAGAGGCACTTGCATGCGCAGAGCTGCTCCCCGGAACGGCCGTTGGACCCAGTCCGGCTCAATGATGAAGTTGAGCAGGGCGTCGAGGTGCTTTTTGACCTGATAAAAACAGCGGCCCAAATCGTCGTGATCATAATGCGGCAGCTCCGGGGGCCGGCGCTTCTCGCCGAAAAGAGAAAGCTGGCCAACCAGCCGACACAATTCCAGGTACGCCTCCAACGGATGTACTCCTTCGGCAAAGGCAAGAATGTGGAGAACGGCATAGGCTTCGTTGAGGGCGCGGAGTTGGCCGACAATGCGTGTGTCTTCGGCGGCCAAGCTGTCCATGCTGATGCCACGCGATAACATTTGCCCAGCCAACAAGTCGATTTTGGTACCGAGGCGATCGTAGATAGCGCGGAGAATCCCGATCTGCAATGGCGGCCAGGCATCACAGGCCAAAAGAGGAGGGATGTAGGTGGTATCCAGGCGCGGCACAGCATCGGCATCGGCAGACTTCTCGATAACGCCCAGGGGCAGGACTTCATAGCCGGGGTGGTTATCCTGAGTGGACAGGAACACCTGGACATTGAGCCGCCGCAGTTGCAGCGGCTGGGGGTTGAGTCCACTATTTTCGTCTTCAATCTCCAGCGTATCGAGCAGGTAGCGGCCTCCCTCGGCCTGTCCCGGCTCGGCCACGTTGGCACGGCCCAGGCGCAGCGATGGCAGGGCCAGGAATACCTTGAGGGAACGATCGCGCTCCAGCGGTCCTTTCAAATCGAGAGCGGGCGGAGTTGCATCTTCGGGAAGGGAGATGAGGGTGCCGTCGCGTAAACGCGCCTGGAGAGATTGCAGGACCAGGCGATGGTTAGCCAGCGCGGCGGCGTTCAGCTCCAGGGCGCGCAGCCCCCAATTGTAGTGGAGGTCCCACTTGCCGCTGCGATCGCGCTGGACAGCCTCAAAACGCTGGGCTGCCTGAAAATGCTGCGGCCGCAGGAACATTCCCTCATACCAATGAACAGCTCGCGTCGCCATGCCGGATAGGCTCCTGTTCGGAAATTTTCTAAGGGGCCACGCTGGATTGTTCGAGAACAATGCGGAAACCTGTAGTCCAGCTGGGATAGTCGGGTAATTGAACGGGACAATTTTCCGGTTCTCTGTTCCATATCTCCAGATCCGCGAAGGACAGCGGTTTGGGGGCTGTGTAAGAACGTCCGCGGAGGATGGCGTAGGTCTTGCCCTCAACTGTCAAGTTGTCGCGCGTCCACTCGCGTCCGTTGCCGGACAGATCGCAGATGCCGAAAGGGCTGGTGTCCTTGTGCGCTTCCCTGATGTTGCGCGGTCCTTCGCGGATGCGATTGACGGCAGCGTCCTTGGCAAAATCGGGCTTGGCGCCATCCTCGTATCCGAACGCCAGGTCCAACTGCCGCGCCGTGGGCAGACAGCCTCCTAGCCAGGCCGCACAGCGTTCCGCCTCGGATCGTGTCACGCGAAACACCGGAAGTTCGTCATCATCGCCCCCCCTTTGGCCGTCCGCTACTCCTCCCAGTTGCCAGCTCCGGCCGGCAATCCCTTGAGCGCGGGCGAAAGCGCGAAAGAGCCTGTTGCTGACCTTGTTCTGCATGAGATAAAACGGCTCATCCGGCTGTCCTTGGGGCTGAATGCGCACGAAAACCACCTCCTGGCCCGCAACGTGGCGGACAAGCTGTCCGGAAGGCGAGGGTGAAGGGAGAAGCGGTACGTCCGGCAAGGAGGAAGGTCTGTGAAGGACGTACCAGGCAGCTGCTCCGGCCACGCCCAACAGAAGCAGCACAACGGCGATCCAGCGGAACAGAGAGCGCTGCGGCTTCGAGACCGCTTGCCAGTGTCCGCCGGGCGCCTTTTCGTCCCTTTGGACGTGAGGCGTGGCGATCGATGCCGTCGATTCCTCAGGGGGCAAAAGGTTTGCCTCGCTGTGCTCCGAGGGAAAGATGGTCCCCGTGATGGATAATTCTTCCCGTTCTCTGGTGCCGGCAGCTTTTGAGGCATGTACCTTGGTATCGAGTCGGGGCATCTGCCGCGTCGGCGGGATGGGGAGATGCCGGATCGCAGTGGCGAGGTCAGGACCGGCAATGCTGCGTAGCGCCGCATCGCGTAAAGCGGCGACAAACTCCTGACAGGTAGGAAAGCGCTTCGCTGGATCCTTGGCCATGCCCCGCAGAAGAACGTCCTGTTCAGCCTCGTCCAGGCGCGACAGATCGGGGGTGCTTTCGATATGGGCGAGCATCACGCTCATCGGATCGCTGGCATCGAAGGGCCAGCGGCCCAGGCGCAGCTCGGCATACGTCAAGGCCAGGCTATATTGGTCGCCAGCGGCGCACGGTACGCCGCGCCAGGCTTCGGGGGCCATATAACCCGGCGTGCCAGCGGCGCTGTAACTGCACTGATGCTGTTTCTGATCACGGACCAGGCCGAAATCGGCGACCTTGACATGGCCATGGCACAACAATAAGTTCTGTGGTTTGACATCGCGGTGCAGCACCCCTTCGCTGTGAAGATAATCGAGCGCCTCGGCCGCCTCTTGAAAGTAGCGAAGCAACTCGACCGGAGGAATGCCCGATGCTCCCGCCGCTTTGCAGGCGTGCAGACGGTCGCGCAGGGTACAGTCGGCCAGGTCCATGAGGATGATGAGCCGATCCTGCAACGCCCAAGCCGCCTGAGTCTTCAGCAAGTGCGGGTGGCTCAAGCGTTTGATCACCTCCAGGGCGCGCAGCTCGCGCTGAGATTCTTCACTGTCCAGGGTACGGCGAATGATCTTGATAGCGGCCGGGAAGCCGCCGGGCGCCTCCACCCGCCAGACCTCGCCAAAGGTGCCGTCGCCGATGCATTCTATCAGCCGGTAGCCTTCGCCGACTGGCAGGATGCCGCCGTTTTGTAGGACCATCGTGCTCCGGGGCTTCTTCTCGAGAGGAGGAGAAGTATAGAGCGTCTCGTTGTTTATAGGCAGCGATTGCTGTTCGATGAGTCGTTGCAGTTCAGCGAACTGATCAGGAAAGCGTTGGCGATAGTGCTCCAGATCCAACGGCTCTCCAAAACGGCGCAGGACGCGATATTCTTCGTAAATCAGTCGAGCCGACAGGGTTTGCGGGCTGCCCAGCCGGGGATATTTCTCCAGATAGTAGTCGAGTGAGACGGCCTGGCCGCGGCCGCGGCGGATCTCCAGATCGGTTTTCACTAATTCTTCCAGGATTGCGCCGTAGAGAGGATCCTCCGGCGGAGGCAGAAAGGAGGCCAAATCCACCTCCGTGTGATCGCGCCAGGCTCGCTCAAACTGCTCGGCCGCTTCTTGGAGGCGCTCCCAGTCGCCAGCCTCGAATTGTTCCATACGAGTTGGGCGTGACATCGGCGGTGACTCAAAAAGATATTTCGTGTGCAGCAAATCACCGCGCGGATTGCGTGGTGTTTATTCAAATATTCTATCTCCTGGCGTTTTATTCACCAGTCCGCCACGCCCACAAGGACATTCTTTGCTGGCGCAGCGGACGGGCAGGTGAGGAAAAAATTGTTTCGCCCGAGATTGAACAACCTAATATAATCCTAGAAGAGAAACAGCAAAGACTCGAAGACCAGCCTGCCGCGCCCGCGATAGACTCATTCCGCCCTTGTTGGCTCGACAGGCTGGTAGATCCGGGTCAACAGAAAAAGGAGCGGAGCTATGCCACAACCAAGCGATCCCCAAACGCTCCTAAGTTTATTGCGCGCCGGCGATGAGAAAGCGGCTCAACAGGTGTTCGATGCCTACGTAGATAGCCTGCTTCGTTTGGCCCGCAAGCGCCTCAATCAGCGTCTGGCCCGGCGAGTCGATCCGGAGGACATTGTCCAATCGGTGTTCCGCACCTTTTTCCGCCGCGTCAAGGCTGGCAAACTTGTCCTTGCAGAGCAAGACGATCTGGGCAAATTGCTGACACGCATCACGGTGCGCAAGGCGTTGCGGCAAGTGGCCCGGCACACGGCGATCAAGCGGGATTGTGCCCTGGAAGACAACACCAGCGCCCCGGGCGACCTGGCGGAGTTGCCGGCAGCGCAGCCCAGTGCCGAGGTCGTGGTTGCCTTTCTCGACTTGCTGGAGCACTTTTTCGCCTCTCTGCGGCCGCAAGATCGTCAAGTCTTGGAAATGCGGCTGGAAGGCTATGGCACCCTGGAGATCGCCCACAAGCTGGGCACCTCAGATCGGCACGTGCGTCGCGTTCTGGAACGTATTCGCGCCGTGGTGGACCAAGAACATTTGTTGACATAGCCATCGGCAGATGCGGCGCTCTTGTTCCTGTCCGCTTGAACGGCCGAATCTGCATAAATCTCTCAGAGGGCTTGTAACCTCCCGACTCATTGAGGAGACAGCCGCATGCAGCGTTGGATGGTGAGTTGCCTGATAGCAGGTATCGTCTGCCCGTCGACAGGAGCAGAGATGCCGCCACGCTTGCAGCAGGGCGACCGCCGCGATCGTATGTTTCCCGAACTCATAGTCGAATCCGGCGGTCGACGTGGCACCTGCGATGTCTTGACCTTCGCTGCAGACGGCAAGCACCTGTTGGCGGCCGGCGATGACAAGGTGGTGCGTGTCTGGGAATATCAAGACGGCCAGATCGCTCCGGGATCGATGAAGCTGCTGCGCTGGCCTGTTTGGCGGGAGCAGCGCGGGGCCATCTACGCCTTGGCCGTCTCGCCTGATCCTGAAGGGCGGCGCGTGGCCATCGGCGGCCTGGGACCGTATCCGACTTCGGCTGCGGTCCTCGATCGCCGAAGCGGCGCGATCCTGCACCTGGTCCATGCTACCGATCCTGAGCAGCCCAAGAGAAACGATTTCGGAAGCGTCCGGGCCATCGCTTTTTCGCCGCGCGGAGACCGCATTGCCTTCGGCAGCGCCGACGGCAGCGTATGGCTCTGGCACCCGGAGGCCGAACGTCTGCAACGGCTGGGGCAGCACCGCCGTATCCCTAACCGGGAATACAATCTCCTTCGGCTCATTCGCTTTCTGGCGGACGAGGAACTGCTCTCGGCGGCAGAGAGTGGCGAGGTGTTCCGCTGGGATCTCACAGCAAGATCACCCAAGCCGCACACATTGGATATTCTTGGTGATATCGAGGCTCATATTTTCTATGCAACGCTCAGCCGTGACGGCAAATGGCTGGCGGCCGCCGCCGCGAAGCATCCGCTCATCGCGCTCCGTTCTCTGGACGGCAAACAGTCCAAAGACATCTCGTTGACGAAAGGTACCGTTGCTGTCGCCTTGGCCTTCGATGCAGCCGGCGGACGGCTGGCCGTTGCGATACGCCCTGGCCCGGGCAAGTTGGGAAGCTTTCATCTCGAATCCAATGATCACATTGGCTTGTACGATGTGAGCAAAGAGAAAGCCGTCCTCCAGGAAAGTCTGCCACATTCGGGGCGTGTCGATGCCTTGGCGTTCCACCTGGAGGGCCGACATCTCGGCGTGGCCGGCGGCGACAATCACGAGGTGACGCTGTGGGACATCGGTCCCGCTCACCTGCCCGCCACGCCCGCCAGGGTAGCCAGCGTACTGTCGGGAAAAGGCAGAGGTCTTTGGGGCGTGGCCTTTTCGAAGGATGGCCGCTATCTTGGGTTCCAGACGCAACGAGCCCGGCAACCCGAACACCCCAACCGGCGCGGTTGCGGTCCCTGGAAGGTATTTGATCTTGGCCAGCGTAAGCTGCGTCCCGCTCCGGCGGACTTTATCCCTGCTGAGCCTCAAGAAGAATGGGGGAAAGGTTGGCGGGTCAAGCCGGACCCGGAGGATAGCCCCTACGTCTGGTACGTGGAGCACGCCGGCATGGGCATCAGCCACAAGCTGCCATTGAACCGGGAGCGCGAAGCGATGCCGCGCTGTTTCACGTTCCTGCCGGGCGGCGAAGATCAATCCGTGCGCTTGGCCGTCGGACATTACTGGGGCGTCAGTGTCTATGAGGTGACGGCGCAAGGAGTGCGGCGGCAGTGGCTGGGTACCGGCCATGAGGGCGAGGTAATGGCTCTGGCGGTCGCGCCAACTGGCGATTGGCTGGTATCCGCCTCGACCGATCAGACCATCTCCGCCTGGAGCCTGCGCAATTGGCCATGCGGCTGCGAATTGGGCGCTACTTTCCGCGGCGACGAAGGAGGACGAGTTTTTGTCGAGAAAGTGGACCTGTTCAGTCCGGCCTGGGAAGCCGGACTGGCTGCAAAAGACGAAGTTGTTCAGCTGATGGTTGGCCCCAGGCTGATATTCCGGCGTGCGGATGCCGGGGGATCGGGGCCGCCGCGTGGCACGGCAGAGGCTTGCCAGAAAGTGTTGGAGGCACCGGAGCCAGGTGAAGCTTTGAGCTTCCGCATCAAGCGGCCCGGCAATCCGGAAGTGTTCAAACGGCTCACCACGGTGCGACGGCGTCCGCTGTGGCGTTTTTTCCCCACGGTCACCAACGAATGGGCACTGTGGATGTGGGGATACCATTACTACGACACGTCCAACAACGGCGATAGCTACATCGGCTGGCAGATGAACAACGACGCCGATCTGAAAAAAACGCCCGCGTTCTACCGGGCCGAGCAATTCCGTGAGCGGTTTCACAATCCTGCTGTGATCGATCGGTTGCTGGCCACGCGGGACATTCGGCAAGCCTTGGACGTGAGCGATGCCGGCCTGGAGCCGCCTAATTTCGGCCTCTTCGAGTCGGCGCTGGTTCGAATCGAGCCGCACGTTCGGAAAAATGGGGACGTAGAGGTGACGCTCGCCATCGAGCCGCGCACCGAGAACCCTGACTATGCGCCGGTGCTGGCCGAATTGTGGCTCAACGATCACCGTCTTGAGGCCTGGAAGCTCAATGGTCAGGCTTTCCACCACACGCTGATCCTCAAGCAGGATAAACTGCGAGAGAAGGACAACGATCTGGTTTTGCAGTGTTACAACAAAGTGGAGGGCCGCGGCAGGGGCCGGCTGGAAGCCTCGGCTCGCGTCTTCTGCCTGCGTCCCAATCCCAGACGCAAGCTCTGGGGTTTGGCGGTGGGCGTCAATGACTACAGCCGGTCGGCACCTATTGGACCTGGCCAGTACAAGCTACACAATCTGAAGACGCCGTTGGATGACGTGACAGCGCTGCGCCAAGCCTGGTTGGACCAGCAGGGGCCGGGATCGCTTTACTCGAAGGTAGAGATCACGCTCCTGCCTGGAGAAAACGGCAAAGCGGATCGTGAAACGATCCTGAAGAAGCTGCGGGAGTTGGCTGGCCAAGTCGGCCCGGATGATCATCTGTTTGTGTTCTTTGCCGGGCATGGATGGGTAGTGGGGCCAGAGGGCAAGAGCATCCCCGCTTTTTGCTGTCCCGACTTCGATCTAAGCAAGCTGGAAGCAACCACGATCAGCGCCCGCGACCTGTATGAAGCGTTGGCGGCCATTCCTTGTCGCAAAGTCGTGTTCCTGGACATTTGCCGCTCCGGTGGTTTTGTCCGGCCGGTGCGCGATTTGACGCCGGGCGGCCGCGGCCCTACCATCTTGGCGGCCTGTGACAGCGGCGAGTCGTCCTACGAAGATCCCATGAAGCTCCGCCACGGTTTGTTCGCTTACGCTATCTTGGAGGCCATTGGCGAGAAGTTCGCACGTGCCGATGAGGACCACGATGGCCATCTCGACGCTCAGGAGGTTTTTGATTACACGGCCCAGCGCGTGCCGGAACTGGCCGCCCGGCTTCATGCCTCACAGACGCCGGTGAGTTTCCCCGCAGAACTGGAGCGCCGCCCTGCGCTTCTGTCGCAGAGTTTGGGGAGACGAAAATAAGAGTTGGCGGACAGAATCGAGCCGCGATCATAAGAGAACAGGATTCCAACCGTTCCCTTGCAGTTGCGATTCAGATAGTAGAAATTTAAAATGATCTACAAAGGAGCATATTATGTTCCGGATTCCTTGGCTTGTTCCTGCCATACCGGGCGGCGCCCGGTTGTGCCTGTGTGCTTTGCTTTGGGCGAGCGCGGCGTTGTTGACTGCTCCTGCCGAAGCCAACGAAAAAAACAATCGCAAGTATCCCACTCTTGAGAAGGCGCTACAAGGTAACGCTCCGAAAATCCTCGATGCTCTTCGAGAAAGGAAACCACAGGGGAAGACGCTCCACGTCGGCGTACTTAAGTTCCGCGTGCAGGTGGGAGAGAACCCGGCCAGCGATAACATCGGACCGCTCAACCTGCTGATGGCCAGCCGTCTCGAAGCCGCCCTCATCCTGGTGCTGAACGACAAGGACAAGATCCGCATCTTGCACGATCCCAGCGCCGTGATCTGGGAGAATAGCAACTCCCGCGCCAATCCCGATACTCCGGAAGGCCGCAAGGCATTTTTTGACAATAAGTATCCTCCGGCCTGGGGTAGTGAAAAAAAACTCCCTGCTGATCTGCTGTTGACCGGCCTGGTGAAGATCGATGACAGGGCCAAGATCGTGGAAGTCGTCGTGCAGGCATTGGATCGCACGGGGGAGAAACCCAAGCAGCTCTGCCGATTCGAGGCGCTTGCCGATCCGCGCCTGCTCACCGAAGCAGGCGTCTGCTTTGCTCTGCCACGCGGGGCCAACCCGAAAGACATCGAGAACATGAAAGTAGCCTGGGAGAATCAGGATTCCGATTGGCCGGACAAAGTGAAAACCGTGACAACGGCTGTTCCGGGTGGCTTCCGACCCATAGCGGCCGCTTCCGAATCCTCGGAAAAGCCGAGCACGCCGCCGACTGTTGTTATCGGCAAAACAAAAAAGATTAATGAGGTCCAAAAAATCCTCCGGGAAGCGCCGATCCTCTTCGAGGTCCTTTACAATGGCGAAAAAGTTAAAGTACGCGAGGACGGCACGGTGCCAGAGCCTCCTGCCGGGACCAAGGTGACGTTCCGATTGAAGCATAAGAAAAAGGACGAATTCACCTATGGAGTGGTCCTCAAAATCAACGGCGAGAACACGATCTTCCCCCACAAGCGGGAAACAGACGACTTTGCTTATCCCAAATGGATCCTCGCGCCCGGTGACTCTTTTGAAATTCGTGGCTATCAAATGGACGACGCAGGCAAGGAAGCAAAGGAGTTCAAAGTCTTGCCGTCTTGGGAATCGAAGCAAGTGGAGGCATACTATGGCCCTCATGCTGGCACATTCACGGTAGTCATTTTCCAGGAACGGCGTAACAGCGGAGATTCTCGGCTGGTGCATCTGATGAATGGCAACGACGTGCCAGCCATCAGTCGGGGGGTGCCGTCTAGCCCGCCGGAAGAGCGGGACAATACCCTGAAGGCTCTGCAGAAAAAACTCCAAGCCGCCGGACAAGAACAGTCCAGCCCAAGCAGAGGAGCACGCGGGCTGATCGTGCAAGGGAGCCTTACGAAACAGGAAGTGACGGAGGTCGCGTTCAAAGGGTATCCGATCCCGGTGAGCGTCCTTCAGATTCGTTATTACAAACCGCAGAGCAAAGAGGAATAAGCGTGCTCATCAGTCCGCCGTGCTGGTAAAGATATCCTTGGCCGGCACGGCGGGCTGGTAGATGAAAGTAAAGGTGCATCATGGCAGCTATCCGGCGCAGCAGGGCGTCTATTACAGCCGTCGTGATCTGGAGCAACGTGCTGATCTGCCAGGGACGAGCAGAAGAAACCGGTGCGAAAGCGGAGTTACCCTATCAGGTCCGGGAAATACTTCGGCGCCATTGCCTGGACTGCCATGGAGACACGGCCAAAGGAGGGATAAAGCTCCTCGATCGTGCCTTACTTGTGGAGCAGCGCCAAGTGGTGCGTCCGAGTTCGCCAGAGACTTCGGAATTATTCGATCTGGTCGCCGGTGGTTCCATGCCGCCCGGCAATCGTCCCAAGGTGCCAGCGGAGGAGCAAGACCTCCTGCGAAGTTGGATTCAGGCTGGAGCGCCCTCTCTTCCGAACAACACCGATGAATCCTACGTTCTGTGGAGCATCCTCCACGATTTCCGGGATCGGCCGGACAAGCAAAAGCCGTTCGTCCGTTATCTCAGCCTCAATCATCTCCTGGCGCGGGACCATGCGCTCCTCGACCAGCAGCGCCGGGCTTTGCGCGACATGCTCCGCTATCTGACGGCCCAGGGCAAGCCGCCGCCGGAACTGCAACCCATCAAATACACCGACTCGGTCTTCTGTATCGATCTGCGCGAGTTGGGCTGGGACCGGCCGCCCTACCCGAACGAGAAGCTGAACTTGTTCGATCTGATCCTGCTCGAATATCCCTACGGTCGCTTGCCGATCCGTTCGCCCTTTTACCCAGAATTGTTGAGCTTTCTGAGAACGGCCAACCAGGTGCGCCCTGTTTCCTACGTGCGTGCAGATTGGCTCGTGCAGGAACTCAGCCGTCCGCCCTTGCACTCTGACTTTCTCCATATACTGGGCAAGCCTCCGCACAGCAAGCCGCCGCAGGATGCCGCCGCAGGGGATACCGCAGGAGTTTTGGCGATCCAGTTTGTCGCCGCGCTGCCCGGATACTTCCTGGGCGGCCTGGTGAACCAGCCGCAGACAGTGGGAGGGCACCTGGAACTTCTTGATCGTAATCGGAAAAACAGCATCCCCATTCTGCCGCTGGACGGACTGACCTACCATCCCAAACCCCATCCTGACATCGAGTTCCGGGCCATCGATGCCAAGCAGCGGGAGAATGCCGACCCCCCGGCCAAAGATACTTTCGCACCCGGCGACCGAATGGCTTTGTGGATCAAAACTCTACAAAGCTCTGTCGTGGAAGTGATCCACACGGACAAGAATGGACGAAAAAGGATACCTGAAAGTCTGAAGTCGTTCCACACCGAAGCCGGCAAGGCGACTCCGTTGACCGCCGTCAAGATGCAGCTCGATGAGAATGAGCAACAGGACAGCGAAGAATATACCATCTATGTCTATCCGCGTGAGGACTTGAAGGCGATGAACGTGCCTTTCCCTGGCGGGAAGGTGCTGAACGCAGAAGGGGTCAATGGCCGCGTTGTTCATCCCTTGTACAAGCTGCGCGACGATGGAGGAGGGTTCGAGCCGCCAGACGCGGACAAAATGGCCAAGAGGACGATCACGGTCAAGACACGCCGCAAGTAGAATGGCCCCTGCGGCACTTGCGCTCTTTAACCAAAGTACGCTTCTCCATCCGCATTTCGACTTGCTGGTGCTGATTTCTCCAGTCCCGGTGCCTCGGCAAAACAAGCTGGAACAGGGGGCACCGACGGCTGGCGCGAGTTGGCTGGCGCTCTTGAGCAGGTTACGCCTGGAGGATGCTCGTCCTCACTTGTCCCGGAGCAGAATTGGCGCACACTTGACCTAACGGATCGACAACTTGAAGGAGCGAGCCATGAAACGATTCGGGACATCGTGTGGATGCATGATCGGATGTTGGGCATTGCTTTTGACCGGAGCCTCGGCTCAGGAACGCGGGCCGCAACCGAAGGAGTTGCTGCCTCCTCCTGTGGCGCCGAGAGAAGATTTGCCGCCGCCAGCAGTTTTACCTGTCCCTCCCCCCCTGTCGGTCCCCGGTGCAGGATCGCCCGATTGTTCCTCAGGTGCTCCCTGTGTTCAGCGGACCATTTCCGTCCCTCGTCTGACTTTGCTGGAAGAACAAAAGGCGATCACAGTCCCGAAACTGAATGTGCAGGAGGTGGCCGTTGGGCAAGTAGGCGGCTTGGCTGTAGAATATCGCGAAGAGAGGCAGACTGTCCTCACCTGGACGTTGCAGCCACGTGAAGTCGTTCAGCTTGTTCCGCATACCACATTGCAGCCGGTGACGGTTACCGATCCCTGTACGGGTCAGTGCCGCACAGAGTACAAACCGTGTCCGACTGTCCGCGAGATGAAAACTACTGTATTTGATAAAGTCCCTGTGCCCCGGACGATCATCGTCCGCGTTCCCTGCCTCAAGCCGGCCCCGCCTTTGCAGGTCTCAAAACTGGTTGTCGAAACCACCACTGAACCGGCCATCGCGAGTCGTTTTCAGCTGCTGACCATACCGAATGAAGTATCCGTGCCTGCTTGCCCTGCCGCCTGCCCTGTTCCGCATCCGTGAAGCCGGAAGCTTCCCCTCCAGGCTCTGCTGACGAACGGCCAGCGTCCGCCGGCTGGTAAAGGGTTGTTACCAGTTGGCCGACCGCCGGCCATTCGCCAGCGGAGCTTGGTAATGGGAATCTGCGGCAACTGCACAGGCTGTGCCAACGGAAAGGACGGCAGCGCCGGCACAACCCTTGAAGAAGACACATTCCTAGCGACCTTTCCTATCCCTTATTTCCGATTAATCAATCTATCGCTGAATCTATCACGGCGCGTGTTCCTGCGCGGAACATCGGAACAAGGATGAAAGGAGAAATCCCATGAAGCAGGGGGCCAGTTTAAGCTGTGCAGCGCTGTGCGTCTTGCTGCTGGCCAATTCGAGCTGGGCACAGAGGCCGTGCTTGCCTCCTGGCCCTTTGCCAGGACCGAATTGTCCCCCCCCTTGGGGGCTGCCGCCGACGGCGCCGGCGCCGCCGACAATGCCAAAGGAGCCCGAGACAAGGCCGTCCGAAGAGACACCTTCGACCAGGGAGGGCGCGGCGGGCGAACAGCCGCAAACGCAAGAGTCCCAGGCCGAATCGCAAGCCGAGGCTGGCGAACGCGGTACGGAAGTAGCCGGTAGCTACGATGGGCCGATGTTCGGCGACATTGTTGTGCCGGCAGCCTCGTTCCAGGCTGGCCTCAGTCCGCAGCTGCTCGGTGCAGCGGCAGCGGCCGCTCAGGCCGCTCAGGGCGCGCAAGCTTTCCACGCGTTAGGCGGTGGCTCGGCCGTCACCCTCTTCCCCTTCCACACCGCTTTCAAGATCGGCGAAAACGAGTTTCCACGCCCCTTGGATCGCGTGTTTGTGACTTATAACTACTGGAGCGACGTTCCCGCCAGTGGGTTGGCCTACGGGGCAACGGGGGCTCAGGTACATCGGGAAATGGCCGGCGGCGAAAAAACCTTTCTGAATGGCAATGCTTCCGTGGGCATTCGTGTTCCGGTGTTCTGGGTCTTCGGCAGCAGCAACGTGGTGGAGTCCCAACTCGGCGATATCAGCGTGATCTTCAAATATGCTTTCTACGGCAATCGAAGGACCGGCAATTTTGTGACGGGTGGCTTGGTGGTGACAGCGCCGACCGGCCCAGCGCTACAGGTGCCCGGTCAATCGTCCATCAACTCAACGGTGTTGCAGCCGTGGGTCGGCGAAATTTGGCACTGGGGCAGGCTGTACAATATTAGCTTTACATCGTTTGCCTTCCCCACCGATGCCCGCGACATCACGCTGTTTTGGGAAAGTTTCGCTCTGGGTTATCTGGTCTATCGCAATAACGATCCGAGCCGTTGGCTGCGCGGCGTTGTGCCGGACATCGAATTCCATGCCAACATCCCTCTCAACCATACCAGTCTGAGCGATGTTCCCATCGGTTTCCCCAATGTGGTGGATTTCACAGGCGGTTGTTATTTCTTCCTGCGCCGTGCCGTCCTCGGCATGGCCGCCGGCACCCCAATGACAGGGCCACGACCTTACGGCGTCGAAGCCCTCGCTACTCTCAATTACATCTTCTAAACACGCAGACAGAAAGTGAAGCTCCCGGTTCGTTTGGACGAGCCGGGAGCTTTTTTCTTTTTTGTGTTTTCTTCCCATTTTTCTGTTTTCCTCTTTCTTATTGATTAGAGGGGCTGTTATAATCTTGACTTGGTGTGAGAGCAGTGCTGACCGCGCCCGGCATAACTCCGA
>JAJPHU010000217.1 GCA_021325115.1 Planctomycetota bacterium
AGCGGCACCCTTTTTCTTGATGAAATCGGTGACATCAGCGTCGAGGTGCAGATTAAGCTGCTGCGCGTGCTGCAAGAACGGACCTTCGAGCGCGTCGGCTCCAGCGAACCGGTCAAAGTGGATGTGCGCATTCTTGCGGCCACGCACCAAGATCTGGAGATGCTTATGCGCCAGGGACGCTTTCGGGAGGATTTGTTCTATCGTCTCAACGTCGTGCAGATCCATCTGCCGCCGTTGCGCGAGCGGGCGGAAGACATTCCGGAGCTGGCCCTGTACTTTCTGCGGCTATATAGTGAGCGGATGAATAAGCCGGTAGCCGGTATCGACGATGATGCTCTGGCCCGTCTCAAAGCTTACCCTTGGCCGGGCAACATCCGCCAGCTGGAAAATGCCATCCAGCACGCCGTCGTTCTCGCCGAAAAACCGCTGGTAACGATCGAGGAGTTGCCGGTCGAGCTGCGTGCCGACCTCGCTTCGTTCTCAGGTCCCGATTGGGGACGAGAAGAGGCAGCGGCTCCCTGGGCTTCGTTGCCAGCGTCCGCGCCGGCGCCCTTGAGGTCTGTGATCCAAAATGAGCGAGCGGAGCGTGAACGGCGCGAGCGCGATCGCCTGGTCCGCGCTCTCGCTGCTGCTGGCGGCAACAAGGCCGAGGCCGCCCGTGCTCTGGGCATGGCTCGTACTACTTTCGTCAGCCGGCTCAAACGTCTCGGCTTGACGTAAAACAATCGTTACTTCTGTTTTGCCAATAAGGGCTGGCGGACAAGACTGCAGAGCACGCTGCCCGTTTGCCTGAAAGGGAGCAAGCTAGCAGCGTGCCCTACGGTTTGGTCTGCTCGCACGAAAAAGGGTCGCTCTCTGTTTGGATTTGCTACAACAGAAAATGCCGGCTTTCGCGGAGGAGACGACGGATGCAAACATTGGTCGGCATCATCATGGGGTCGCGTTCGGACTGGGAAACGCTGGTCCATGCGGCCACCACATTCGATGCCTTGCAGGTTCCTTATGAGGTGCGGGTGGTATCGGCTCATCGCACGCCGGACCTGTTGTTTGAGTACGCCTCCACGGCGGAGTCGCGCGGTTTGGAAGTCCTCATTGCCGGTGCGGGTGGAGCGGCCCATCTACCCGGCATGACGGCGGCCAAAACGACGCTGCCGGTCCTGGGGGTGCCGGTAGAATCTCATGCGCTGCATGGTATCGATTCGTTGCTGTCGATTGTGCAGATGCCAGCCGGCGTCCCGGTAGCGACATTGGCCATCGGCCGGGCCGGCGCCGTCAACGCCGCTTTGCTTGCTACGGCTATTATTGGTCTCAAATATCCTCATTTTCGCGCCGCCTTGAACACCTACCGGGCGGAGCAAACCAAAAAGGTCCTTGACCATCCAGACCCGCGGGAGAAGGTGGAATGATCGGCGTGTTGGGTGCAGGGCAACTCGGACGCATGTTGGCCCTGGCAGGTTATCCGCTCGGTTTGCGTTTTCGTTTTCTTGATTCCGCCCACGAAGCGCCCGTCCGCGACCTTGCCGAGTTCCTTCAGGCTGATTTCACCGATTGGGCCGCTCTGAATCGCTTCGCCGCCAGCCTGGATGTGGCCACCTACGAGTTCGAGAATGTGCCGGTTGAGACGGTGGAACATTTGGCTCGTTGCGTTCCCGTCTTTCCGCCGCCCGCCGCTCTGCGCGCCAGCCAGGACCGGCTGGACGAAAAGATGTTCTTTCACAGCCTTGGTATTGCGACGGCCCCGTTCGTTGCTGTGGATGCGCGAGCGGATCTGGATCGCGCCCTCGATGAGATCGGCTGTCCTGCCATCCTCAAGACGCGGCGGATGGGCTACGACGGCAAGGGGCAATACCTGATCCGGGAACGTGCTGCGGGGGAGCAAGCCTGGCAGACGTTGCGACGAGCCGGAAGCATAAGCGATCGCCAAACGGCTGCTTACACTCCCGGCTTGTTATTGGAAGGCTTCGTCCACTTCGATCGAGAACTATCGCAGATAGCCGTGCGCGGGCGGGATGGGCGGATGGCTTTTTATCCGCTGGTGGAGAACCATCACGCCGACGGCTTGCTGCGTTTATCGCTGGCCCCGGCGCCGAAGCGGACGCCGGCGCTGGAACAACTGGCACGTGACTATGCTGCGCGCGTTTTGGAAGCGTTGAACTACGTCGGTGTTTTGACGATCGAGTTTTTCCAACAGGGCGAGCAACTCCTTGCCAACGAGATGGCGCCGCGCGTTCACAACTCCGGCCATTGGACCATTGAGGGAGCAGAAACAAGCCAATTCGAGAATCATTTGCGCGCTCTTCTCGGTCTGCCCTTGGGAGCCGCCGAGGCGCGGCAGCCGTGCGCCATGCTGAACCTTATCGGTGAGTTGCCGGACACGCGGGCGGTCCTGGCTCATGTCGGAACGCATTTACACCTGTACGGAAAAAAACCGCGGCCCGGACGAAAAATTGGACACATCACGGTGCGCGCAGGTACAATCGAAGAAGTACTGGTCCGCATCGAGAGGCTGCGGCCGCTGCTCCGCTAATATCATGATTTCCCAAACTACCAGCCCGAAGCGGCAGAGGAAATTATGCCGGATTTCACCCCCCATCAGCAGAAAATTATCAAGCGCTATTACGACAACCAGGACCTTCTCCAGCTTCAGCGCCTGGGGGAGTTGGTTAGCGAGCTGTATCTGAGCACAGGCAAGAAACGGCAAGCCGTGTGGACACGCCTTGTCTCGGCAATGCAGAAGCTCAGTGTACCAGCATCGCGCATCGAGCATCTGCGTCAGCAAGACAATGCCGAGTTGGTGGCCCAGCTTGTCAAGGAGTTGGAAGGTAAAGAATAGTGTTTTTTTCTTGTTACCGCTCTCTGTCACCCTTCACGAACCTGGATCGGTTGCGCGGTAACGCGGCCCAACTATACAACAGAAGACCTGAACACTTGCACGGTATTCTTTCCAATAACCTGCTGCTATAATGATCTCGCTTAGAAGGCTTCCTTCTCCTTTTGAATGGGTGTAGGCTGAAGTGTAGCCGCCAATGAGCCGAAAAAGAAAAACGATGCAAAGTCAATAAAACCAATAACTACCCGGTGGTGTAACGGTAGCACAAGGGACTTTGGCTCCCTTAGTCCTGGTTCGAATCCAGGCCGGGTAGCTTGTTCTCAAGCATTCTCAACCGCTGGTAAGCATCCTCAACTCCTTGCAAGAGGCCGCTGCCGCTTGACATAACTAAACTCAGCGAAAGGGACTGCGGATTTAGACCGCAGCCCCTTTCTCTTTTTAAGGACTGGCGAATATTTCCCTCCCCCTGGGTGGGGGCGGATGCAGGTGGGGAACGGAACTCCTTGGTCCCCTTGCACTTTCATCCCCCCACAAGGGAGGAAAAAGTTGGGGCCAGTAGCGCTTAGAGCGAAATTTTGAGGAGTTTTTCAGAAAGTTTGCGGTTTATTTGAAAAATTGAGGCACATGATTCGCTACCTGCGTCTATTCATCGCTTTCGCGCGTTTTGGTTTGGCGACGGAGATGGCCTTCCGTGCCAATTTCCTCGTCAAACTACTCGTCGAAGTGCTGTGGTTAGGTATATTGCTTGTCTTTTACTGGAAAATATTTGAGAATACATCAAGCATCGGCGGCTGGGGCCGCAGCGAGTATTTTTTTTTCGTCGGCTGTCATTACACTCTGGGCGGCATCGTCGAAACCTTCTTTTTGACCAACTGCATTGAGTTCGCTGAGTTGGTGCGCTCTGGCGATCTCGATAGCTACTTACTCAAACCGATTGACGAGCAGTTCCTGATTAGCTGCCGCTGGATCGATTGGTCCACGCTGCCGAACATTGCACAAGGAATCCTTATCATGACCATCGCGCTCGTTGTCATGGGCTGGACCTTTGATCCCCTGCGTTTCGTGCTGTTTCTGGTGCTGTTCGTCTGCGGCTGCGCTTTGGCATACAGTTTCCTGCTGATATTGTCCAGTATGGCGGTCTGGTTAGTACGCAATCAGAACTTGATGGAAATGTGGTGGCTGTTTACGACACTGATGCGCTATCCGCGTGCCATTTACGAAGGACCATGGGCCAAGCCGTTCGGCCTGTTCTTCACTTTCATCGTCCCAGTCCTGATCGTCGTTAACGTGCCGGCAGACACACTTATTCGGGCATTCGAGCCGTGGTTCATTGCCTGGACGATAATCGCCGCCGTTCTGATGCTTGCCATTAGCCGGCGTTTTTTCCGCCGCGCTTTGCAGTCTTATCGCAGCGCCAGCAGTTAGATAAACTGTACTGGACGGCAAATTCCCTTCATCCACAGAAAGCAAATGGCCGATAAAAGAGTTGCGATACTGCCTGAAGCCGTGGGATCGGTGGCCCGGCGGGCAACGCCACGTCCTTGCTCATGAAGCTTCTTCCTATGGTGAAACCAACGTACCGCCTGGAAGACCCCGATACCGAAGTTTATGTCGGCGACTGCCGCGCGGTGCTCCAGGCACTGCCAGAGAAAAGCGTGGATCTCGTCTTTGCCGATCCGCCTTTCAACTGGGACGTGCCTTACGGCGAATGGGACGACCGCAAGCCGCGGGAGGAATACCTTGCTTTTACTTACCAGTGGCTCGATGCCTGCTTGCGCGTCTTGAACGATCACGGCTCCTTTTGGGTGAACATTCCCGATGACACGGCGGCCGAAATCGTGGTCCACCTGAAAAAACGCGGCTTGACGATGATCAACTGGTGCATCTGGCACTTTCGTTTCGGCCAGCACCGCACTGGTAATTTCATTGTCTCGAAGGTTCACGCTTTATATTTCGCCCGTGACCGCAAGAACCGCATCTGGGTTCCCGAAGCGGTGCTGGAACCGTCCGACCGGGCCGCCATCTACGGCGACCCCCGAACACGGCGGACGAAGCAGCCGGGCTTGCGTGTCCCTTTGGATGTATGGTACGGCCCCTTGTGGGGCCGCATTCAGGGCAACAACAAAGAGCGGCGCAAGGAACATCAGAACCAGATTCCCGAAGTGTACCTGGAGCGCATTATCCGGGCCTGCTCGAAGGAAGGCCATCTCGTTCTCGATCCCTTCCTGGGTAGCGGCACAACCTGCACGGTTGCCCGCGCCCTGCGCCGTCGCTCGATTGGCATTGAATACAGCAGCCGCAACGCCGCCTCGGCCTTCGCCCGGATTCAGTCTGGCCCTATTCGTCTACAAGCCGCGGGGCTGGCAGCCCCGCGGCCGGCGCCGCCGGAGAGCAACTCCTTCATGATCCACCGCAGGCGGAGCAGCAAAAGCATGGCCAATCCTACTCCCGACGGCTTCGAAACATCCACCCAATAAACCGAATGCCAACCACAGATGTCTTGCAACCGCTGCCGTTGCGCTTGACACGCTCGCCCATCCTCCTTCCAATGCCGAGGAAGCATCGCCGTAAGCGGAGCACGAGTGTCGTTTGTTGAAAGAAGAGGAGCGCTGGCAGAGCTATGGGAGTGGTCTTGACCGGTGCGGAGGTTGTCGGCTTGGCGGACAGCACGGCAGGTATTGGAGAGTTATTTTGTGAACACTCTTCACCGTGATAAGGCCGCGCTCCATTACCCATTACTTTTTCTTGAGCAGGCCGGGCGAAGCGATGTACCGGCCAGCCCACTCGAAAAACGCTGGGAAATTGGGGACGTTGGTATGGCCGCCGTCGTGTTGCCGCCAGGCCAACTCGCCGCCAATAAGGGTGTTGACTGGAGGCATCTTATCGGTCAAGTAATCTCCGGGCGTGCCAAGGTCCTTCTTGCCCAGCAGCCGATAGGCCGGACCTGCCAGCACGGCCGCCATAAAGCTGCCGTGGGCATCGACCCAATTCGGATCGCCCGGAACGACGCCGTAACTGAGGAAGCAAAGCCGAGGGGCGCACAGGGCAATCAACTCGTGTTGATCGACAGGTAGGTCAGCTACCGTCTCTTTGCCGAAGGAGGCTTCGTCCGCTGCATATTTCAGGAAGTTGCCGGCCATCCAGTGATAGCCGCCCCGGCCGGCCAAGTTTTCCAGAAGCTCGCCAAAGTTGCGGCGAAACAGCTTGGCGCCGCCGGCTCCGGAGGAGGCGATGAACCCAGCTGCGATGCGCGTTTCAAAAGCCGTGGCCACGAGTGCCGCCTTGCCGTAGCGCGATACGCCAGTAATGCAAACCTTGGCTGGATCGACGCCTGAATCCTGATGCGTCTCAAAATAATCAAGAAGGCAACTCACGCCCCAGGCCCAGGCGCGCAAGGCGCCCCAGTCATCGGGACGGCGGGGACGGCCCTTGTTCGTCAGACCGATAATGCCTTCGCGCAGCCTGTTGTTGTCCCCTTGAATACTGTTCGGGTTGATGGTCCCGTAGCCCCAGCCCTGATCAAG
This sequence comes from Planctomycetota bacterium, assembly GCA_021325115.1. Taxonomy (GTDB): domain Bacteria; phylum Planctomycetota; class Planctomycetia; order Gemmatales; family Gemmataceae; genus JAJPHU01. The sequence continues at coordinate 6,355 of JAJPHU010000217.1, forward strand.
CGCTTGTTGTGTCCACGGCTTGGCGTCTCCCCGACGGCCGAACCCTAATCCACCCCCGAATTGTAGAAGAACCGGCACCCGACCTGCCGCATATTTGGGCACGGTGAAGCTCGCTTGAATCGTCACTTGGATTGGAGGAAAGCCGCTGTTATCGACATGGCCGGCCAATGTCTTCGTTACCGTGGCGATGCCGCCGCTTTCGCCCTCAACGGTGCGGGTGACTTCCCACTTCACCTGGGGGACGTTCTTGGGAACTCTGCCATAGACCTCACGCTCAAAATCCTCGACGATCTCCGCACGCCGCTTGACCCATTGGTCTGCTGTCTTGACCTTCGTGCCGTCCTTGCAGGTCATCAGATCGGGCATGGTATCCTTATAGAGGTTCGCCGTGGCCTCATCGGAAGTATCTTGGACGCGCGCATCGCGTCCTCGGCGCATCTTCGTGATGCCCAGTTGGGTGAGCATGTTTTGATAGTCGTCATAGTCAGCGGGGATAAAATCGGGTTGCTTCCTCCTATCTCTACCTTTCATGTCTTGTGCAGACGATGAGGCAGAAATAAAGAACACAGCAACAAATAGTCCAGTCGCGGTCGGTCGCAGAATGCCCGGCACGAACAGGTTCCCGAACATTGCTTTCTCCCCGTTTTTGAAAAGGGAACAGCGCATCCTCGACATTTCCCATCGATTCTAACGGGAACTTGTTGGCCAGACAATGATTTTAGCGTTTGCGTGGAGACGTGGAGTCGGCCCCGCTGCACCGGCCTCCCCGGCAGCGTCACGTCCAGGGGGCGCAGAGGCCAAACTGCGCTCCAGGGCACGTTCCTTCTCGGCGGCGAGGGCGGATTCATACTCCGCCGTCAGCTTCTTCTTGAGTTCATTGACTTGCTTGCCGTAGATCGGACGCTCAGCGGGCGGCAGCGTGCCGATTTTCTTGACGGCTTGGTCTATCTCGCCTTCGAGATCGCGTTCCGTCGCCATTGGGTTACTCCGTCCTTAGCTCACCGCTTTCTTCACGAGCGCGCTGACCTTTGCCTCTTCGGCAGCAGTCAACTCCTTCAGCGCAAAATATATAGGCCATAGGCCGCCTTCATCGAGGTTCGCCTTGTCGCTGAAACCGAATGTCATGTACCTTTCTTTGAATTTCTGCCGGTCGCGGAAGAAGCACACGACCTTGCCGTCCTTGGCATAGGCGGGCATCCCGTACCAGAGTGTCGGCGAGAGGTCCGGCGCGCTGGCTTTGATGATCGCATGGAGTCGCTCGCCCATGGCACGATCCGGTCCCGGCATCGCGGCGATCTTCGCGAGCACGGCGCTTTCCCCGTCCTCCTTGTCCGCGCGCGCGCGCGGACGCGCGGCCGGCTTCTTCGCGGCCTGCTTGGTGGTGCTCTTGGCGTTTCGGATACTTTTAGTCATTTTTCATTCCCTTTCGTTATCTGATTCTAAGGTTGCTCGAGGGAGTCATCTCCGAAGAGGATGTGTCGGTGCATCAGTCGAGAGGCCGATGTCTGTTCCTAAAGCGCTAATTGCAAATGGTTATGATTGAGCCATGCCATCTGAAGACGCGGGAGCCAGTGGACCAGACAGCACCCTTCAGTGGACAGAGACTTGCCAGCATTTTCGCTCACCCAAGCTATAATAACCTCCGGAATCCCGCTTCAACTCAGGAGTACATGAAATGGGTCGCTTTACCTCCGTCTCCTTGTCTCCGCTTCTTACAGGATTGGCAGTATGTCTGTTGAGCACGCCGTATGCGCCAGCCTGTACGGGTATTACGATCAAGCCGAAAGACGGCTCTGTCATCTTCGCTCGGACGCTCGAATATGCTGTAGACATCAAATCCGACGTCATTATCGTGCCCAGGGGCAGAGAATTTATCGGATCGACTCCGTCTGGAAGATTGGGACTTCGTTGGAAGACCAAGTATGGAATGGTCGGGATGAATGCTCTCGACAATCCCATAATTGTGGATGGACTCAACGAGAAAGGATTGCACGTCGGCCTTTTCTACTTCCCCGGCTTCGTCAAATACCAAGAGATCAAGGCAGAAGAGGTTGATAAAACCTTGGCTCCCTGGGAGTTGGGCGTCTTCCTGCTTGGAACGTGCCCGGACGTAAAGGAAGCCGTCGCTGCGGTAAGAAAAGTGCGAGTTGGCGCGGTCGTCCAGAAGGACATGGGATTTGTACCGCCCCTCCATTTCATCGTCACCGACGCCAAAGGAAACAGCGTGGTCCTGGAACATATCGAAGGGAAACTCAAGGTTTACGAGGATCCCCTCGGCGTAATAACGAACTCGCCGAGTTTCGACTGGCACATGACCAACCTAAGCAATTACGTCAACATGACTGTCAGTAATGTACCTAAAATCGAGATCGGTGGCAAGGAATGGAAAGCGCTGGGGCAGGGAAGTGGGATGCTGGGTTTGCCCGGCGATTTCACACCACCCTCGCGGTTCGTTCGTGCGGTGTTTTTCTCAAAGTCGGCCCTGCCGGTGGATACGGCAAAGGAAGGCGTTCTGCAGGCCTTCCATATCCTGAATCAATTCGACATCCCCAAAGGGGCCGCACGGGGAGCTGAGAACGGAAAGGAGCTTGCTGATTACACTCTCTGGACAAGCGCGGCTGACCTCCGGAACTTACGGTATCACTTCCGCACCTACGATAACAGTAAGATTCGTATGATCGCTCTGAAAGCCGCTGACCTGGATGCTAAAGAGATCAAAACCCTCTCTCTGCAAAGCAAAGAAGAGATCGAGGACGTGACCAAGGCGGCGAAATGAGTGCGAACTGGATCAGGTGCCGAATTGGCGCAAGAAGCGCAGATCGTTGGCCCAGAATTGCCGGATATCGTCGATGGCATAAGTCAACATAGCGATACGCTCCGGTCCCATGCCGAAAGCGAAACCGCTGAAACACGCCGGATCGTAGCCGCCGTTGCGCAGCACGACCGGATGCACCATACCGGCGCCGAGAATCTCCAGCCAGCCGCTGCGCTTGCACAAGCTGCACCCTTCGCCGGCGCAGACGATGCAATCTACATCCACCTCGATCGATGGCTCGGTGAACGGGAAATAGCTGGAACGGATGCGCACCTTGCGTTGATCGCCGAACAGGCGGCGAGCGAAGGCGATGAGCGTACCTTTTAAGTCTGCCATTGTCACGTGTTCGCCGATGGCCAAACCCTCAACCTGATGGAACATGATCTCGCTGCGCGTGGTAATGGCCTCGTAGCGGTAGCACATGCCCGGCAGGATGACACGGATCGGCTTGGGACACAGTTCGCGCATGACATGGATCTGGCCTGGCGAGGTGTGGGTACGCAGCAGAACCCCGGGCCTGGTGGTGTGGAACGTGTCCCACATGTCGCGTGCCGGGTGATGCTCCGGCATGTTGAGCAAGCCGAAGTTTGTCTCATCGTCTTCGACTTCAGGCGAGCGATAGATCTGGAACCCCATATCGGCGAAGATGGCGTAGATGGAGCGTAGCGTTTGCGTGGAGACGTGGAGTCGGCCCCGCTGCACCGGCCGCCCCGGCAGCGTCACATCCAGAGGCGCAGAGGCCAAACTGCGCTCCAGAGCACGTTCCTTCTCGGCGGCGAGGGCGGATTCATACTCCGCCGTCAGCTTCTTCTTGAGTTCGTTGACTTGCTTGCCATAGGTCGGACGCTCAGCGGGCGGCAGCGTGCCGATTTTCTTGACGGCTTGGTCCACCTCGCCTTCGAGATAGCGCGTTTTCCAGGCACGGAGCGCCGCTTCCTCCGTACAGGAGCGCAGGTCCGCCAGCGCACGTTCTTCCAGAGATGCGAGAGTGGACATGGTTCTTACGTCGCCGGTAAGTTCGCCTTGGCCAGCTCGACGAGTTGGGTGAACATATCGGGATCGTGGACAGCCAGCTCGGCCAACGTCTTGCGGTTGAGCGCCACCTGGGCGTTAATCAAACCGGCGATGAACTGACCGTAACGCAGGCCGCGCATACGGCAGGCTGCGTTGATGCGGACGATCCATAGCCGGCGAAACTCGCGTTTGCGGACGCGGCGATCGCGGAACGCATAGACGCGCGCCCGGATCAGTGTCACCACAGCTTGGCGATAGAGGTGGTGCCGACTCAGACGGAACCCCTTGGTCAAACGGCGCAGACGTTTGCGGCACCGGAGGACCGTCTTGCCGCTGCGTGCTCGTGTCATGGTTCTCACTCCGTGAGAGTCCCTAGTTTGTAGCTTGTAGCAAAGCCAGACACTTCTTTGTTTGCTACAGACTGCGGACTACGGACTCGTTATGCTTTTCCGCCCATTATGTGGATATACTTGCGGGCCAATTTGCCGCCCTCCACGACGGCGCCGCGGAGTTGACGTTTGCGCTTGCCGGTCTTGTGACTGAGCAAGTGCTTCTTGCCGGCTTGGCGGCGTTTCAGTTTGCCCGAAGCGGTCACGCGGAAGCGTTTCTTCGAGGCTTTGTGTGTCTTCATCTTGGGCATGGTTGTATCCTGGGTATTCACCCCTTGGCCGTTTTGGGGGCGAGCATGGCCGTCATGCGTTTGCCTTCCATCGACGGCGCTTTCTCAATCTTAGCGACCTCGGCCAACTTGTCCAGGATGATATCGATAATGCGCCGTCCTTCCTCGATGTGCTGTAGCTCCCGGCCACGGAATAGTACGTTGACGAGGACTTTGTCGTTGTGTTCCAGGAACTTGCGGGCCTGGTTGATCTTGGTTTCGACATCGTGCTCGCCGGTCTTGGGACGGACGCGGATTTCCTTGAGTTTCTGGTGATGGACCTTGGTCTTGGACTTCTTGTGCGACTGCTGATAACGGAATTTGCCGTAGTCAAGAATCTTGCATACCGGCGGACGTTCATTGGGGGCCACCTCGACCAGGTCGAGCTGGGCCTCGCGCGCCATTTCCAGAGCTTGGGAAGTAGGCACCACACCGAGCTGCTCGCCGTTGGCGCCAATCAGGCGGACAGGGCTGATGCGGATCTGCTCGTTGACCCGCAAACCACGGTCGTGCGGATGCGAATGACGATCGAACGGGGGAATACCTCAATCTCCTTTCTGCAAACGACCTCCCTCCACGGCCGGCTACACCTCGGCCGCTCTTCCTAGAAGTGTAACATCGACAAGCGGCGCAGGGAAGGGGCTTCCGCCGCGCGCCGGAAGCGTAAGCGACGACCAAGCATCTGTCGCCTACGCTTCCGGACCGTCTGGGTTTGCCTTTATCACTCCATCGACAGGATGCGTACGCGCTTGGACGGCGAGAGCCGGGTCGCTTGCACGTTCATCTCTTTGAGGACTGTTTCCTTCATGCCCAGAAAGGCGGCGGCAAACGTAGGATCAAATTGCTGGCCGCTCTGTTTCTCGATCTCGGCGAAGGCGAGGGTCGGCGGCATGCCTTTGCGATAAGAACGATTCGAGGTCATGGCATCGAAGGCGTCGGCCAAGGCCACCACACGGGCCAACGGCGAGATGGCCTCGCCGCCCAGGCCGTCCGGGTAGCCTTTGCCGTCCCAACGTTCGTGATGCGAGCGGACGATGGGAATGATGGGCCGCAGGTCCGGCACCGTTGAGACGATGTCCGCTCCCTTGACCGTATGCGTTTTCATGATCTCGAATTCTTCCGGCGTCAGGCGCTCCGGTTTGCGGAGGATAGCATCGTCGATGCCGATCTTGCCGATGTCGTGCAAGGGCGTGCCAATGCGGACCAACTCGATTTCCTGCGGCGACATGTTCAGTTCCTGGGCCAAGAGGACAGCGTAAGTACTGACGCGGAGGGTGTGGCCGCCGGTGTACTCGTCGCGCATTTCAACGGCTTGGGCGAGGATGGTGATGGTGTCGAGGAAAAGATCGCGCTGTTTCTTGACCAGCTGGGCACATTCGATGCCGGCGGAGACGTTGGCGGCCAAGGCGTCGGCCAGGTGCAGATCATCCATGCTGAATGGTCTCTGCCAGGGACTGCGGTCCAGGTGCAACACGCCCAGACGTTTGCGCGGCGTGCGCAGCAGTACACACAGCACCGAGGCCATGCTGCCTTCGGCGATGCTCTTGGACATCGCCAGTTCGGGATCCTCATCGGCGCGATGGCAGAGGATTGATTCCCCGCGGCTGAAGCAGCGATTGGCCAAGCTGTGGCTAAACTGGAAACGCCCGCCCATGCCCTCACGGCCGGCGAGGAGGGCGCGCGGTTCGCACCGGCCTGTGACCAGCGCCTTGAGTTTCAGTTTATTGTCTGGTCCTTCGGCCAAGACAATAGCGCCGCGCTGAGCGTCCAGCACGGACACAGCATCGTTGAGGATCGATTTCAGCAACTCTTCTTCTTTCTCGATATTGACGAGATGATGGCCGGCACGCAGTAAGGCCAACAGCTGCTCGCCGGCCCGGGGACAGCGTTGACTGTCAAAGGCCAAGCCTTCCAGGGCTTCTTCCCAAGAGGAGAGAGTAGCGGCTTCGACAAGCATCTCTTCATTGGGGCTGCCGTCCGCTTCTACTTCGCTATCGTGGATAGCTTCGACGGCGAGGGCGACTTCCCCGAACTGAATGATATCGCGGACACGCAGCGGCCATTGGCCGGCGCTCAGTCGCACGCCGTTGAGCCGGGTGCCGTTGGTGCTGCCCAGATCGCGCAGACGCCAACCGCGCTCGGTGTAGCGGATCTCGGCGTGGTTGCGGCTAACCGAGTTATCGTCGAGCACTACTTCCAGAGGACCGAGTCGGCCGATTCGCAGTAGCCCCTCGGCCTCCCACGATTGTCCCTTGAACGGAGCGGGGCTCAAACCGCGCAGGCGAATGGTCTGCTTCACGACGCCCTTCCCTCGCTGCTTCGGTGTTTACTGGAAGAGCAACAAGGATAATGTTGCTCCGGGCGACGCTGCTCAACTATAGCTTGCACGTGGGGAAAGGGGCAAAGTAGGCAAGGAAAAGGAAGCAAATTATTGAAGCGGGATGAAAGGATTATGCGGGGCATAAAATGCAACCCTCTCCGCGAGCAAGGCGTGTTAACGCCTTGGTGTGCGATCACCGGGGTATTAACATGCCCCGCTCGCCAGGGGGTCACGGCGTCAGCACCACTTTGCCCACCAAGGTGCCGGCCTTGCCCAAGGTATTTTCTTCGAGCAGCTGATGCGCCGCCGCCGCTTGCGCCAGCGGAAAAATGCGGCCAATCGGCGGTTTCAGCTGGCCGCTCTTCAGCCAACGATTGATGTCCTCGGCGCTGCGCCGCTGCTCGGCGGCGCTGGCATTGAACATGGCGAAACCGAAGAGCGCTAAACCCTTGACGTAGAACGGCCCCACTGGAAAGATCGGCTGTGCCTGCCGTCCGGCGATAAGGACAATGCGGCCGCGCTGGGCCATCAGATCCACCATGCGCAGGAAATCCGGCTCACGCTGCGTCTCGTACCAGACGTTGACACCCTGGCCGCGCGTGAACTCACGTACCCGCGCAGGGATGTCATCGTTTTTGTAGTTGAGCACGCAATCGGCACCCCATTCCTGGCACAGCTTGGCCTTGTCTGCCGAGCCGACTGTGGTGATGACTCGTGCCCCGACCGCCTTGGCCATCTGCACCACCATCGAGCCGACGCCACCAGTCCCGCCGTTGACATAGACGATCTCGCCAGCTTTCAATTGGGCATCGCGGAATAGCCCCAGATGAGCAGTGATGCCGACCAGGGTCGCAGCCGCTGCCGTTTTATCGTCCACCCCCTCGGGCGTCGGATACAGCCAATCCTCAGCAACGGCAGCATACTCGGCGAACGTTCCTTGTCGACCCAGCAGTCCCTGGTTTGATCCCCAGACACGCTCGCCGATTTTGAAGCGGCTCGCTCCCGGTCCCAACTGTTCGACGGTGCCGGCCAGGTCGCAGCCGATGATGAACGGCTTGGGCAACATCATTGCTACCGTGCCGGCGCGGATGTACAGATCGATGGGATTGACGGCGACGGCCCCGACACGGACCAGCACCTCGCCCGTCTGTGGCGCTGGCTGCGGCAGATCGCCGTATTGGATCACCTCAGGACCGCCTGTCTTTTCGATGTAGGCAGCTTTCACGGTTTGGCCTCCCCTTCGTCAACTCTCTATCGGCTATTGGCTATCCTAGCGGTTGGATGGCAGGGAGCCGAGAGGAGGGCTGCCAAATCGAAGACCCGATAGCCGACTGAGACGAATGCAGGCGCGGCGAGGACCGCTTGGGGCCAACGAACGTCATCGTCTGGATGGAGAAGAAACCAGCGGATGCCGGTCTCCTTTACCGCCTGACGCAACTCGGCGGAATTGGTCTGTTGCAGCAGATGCTGTACACTGGCACGCCGCTTACTAACTTCTTGCCGCACCTGCGCCGACTTATCGCGCGACCAATCCTCCGGACGAGCCAGATAAGACGGTTTCTCCGCCAACCCACCGAGGATGAGCTTATCATCGCAATGGCTGTCTTGAATCACGTCCGTGGACTTGCCAGCGCGAGCGAGAAAACGGGCAGACTCCACCAGTCCCACCGGGACACGCAGGTTGACGCAGCGGAAACGGCAGCTGGCTTTGCCTATCTGTACAGAGCGTCCCATTCGCAATGGCAACAGAAGCGCGAGAAGCAACAAGACCGCGACCATCCGGGAGCGGTAGAATCTGCCGGCCAGGGATGGACGTAATTCGGTGAGCAATTGCCAGCCCCGTGCGGCACACCAGGTAGCGAAGAGGAAGTAAACCCAGACCAGAGGGCGATGGATGAGTTCCCATTTATTGTGTCCCACCAGAGCATAATCGTTCAGGCTGGCCAGCAAAACAAGGTAGATAGCGAGGGCCAGCCAAGGAGGGGCATCGGCAGCTGAGAGCCGACGGCGGAACAGCGTCGCCGCCAAGAGCAATACGCCAATCCCTAGCCAGACGCCGCACGTGGCCAGAGCGCAGATGCCCAGGGCCGCCGCATAATAGCGGCTGCGGCCCAAGCCGGCGAAACCGGCATCGAGCAGCCGGCGACAAATCCCTTCGGGAAAATCTGTCGCCAAGAGCCGAGTGTATTCCTCAAAATAGGGCGGGTTGAGGGCAAAGGGGGGTTCCTGAGGATGTAAACCGTCTATGAGCAGCGCGCCTCCAGCGCAGACAGTCAGCCAGGCAGCGAAGAGGAGGCCGCGCCGCCGTCGGGAAACGCCCGGCCAGTAGAGGGCCACGCAAGTGCCGGCCAGAGGCACGAACACCACGAAAATCTGGGCCTTGTACAGCAGGATTGCGGCGGTCAAGCCCAGGGCCAGCAGCAGGGCTGAACGCGATCGCTGTCGCCGCCATTGCAGCAGCAGCAGCAGTGCCAAAGCGGCGCAGGCTGTGCCATACATTCCCGCGCAGCCTATCTGCTGGAGCCAGTGATAGGCCAGGTGGCCGGTGTTCGGCCAGTAGTGAGAAGGATCGGGCAGCGTCAACAACGCGGCCGCTGCGCAAATGCCGCCGGCACGTCCGGCCCACGGCAAAACAACCGCATAGGCTGCCAGTCCGGTTAGAAACGTGCCCACAGGCGTCCAGCAGCTTCGTGCCGCATCGTAAGCCGTCGTACCGCTGAGCAAGGTCTGCGTCGCGGGGCCGAGGTAGCTAGCATAGTGGTAGAATTTCGCCGGCAGCCCCGCTATTTCAGCATTGCCCATGCCCCACAATCCCGGCTCTGCCGTGAGCCGGGCAATAAAACTGGCGTGGATAAAGAGATCCATCCAATGGTGGAACACGACTTCCGCGCCATCGAGCTGGATCGAATGCAATAGCCCCCAGGCCCAGCAGGTCGCGGCGAGAAGACAGAAACCACACAGGTACACACTCACCCAGCCATCCGCCGCCGCAGGGCACTCCGGCTCGGGGCGGAGCAGCAGCTGGCTCAGCAGGGCGGCGGCGGCAATGGCCCCGAATTGCCAGCCCAACGGTCCTGGCAGAAAGGAGTGAACCGCCAGCTGAAGCAACCCCAGTGTCAGATAGCCAAGCAGAAAGAGGACCGCAAAACTCCTCTTTACCAGCGGTTCGACCTTCACGGCGGCAAGGACCAATCGCCCGAGGTAATAAGCGGTGAGCGGATACAGCAGAGCAAAGCAGATCCCGCCTGTATTCCAGGTTCGGTTGGCCAGTGCGCTCCAGGCCGTCAAGGCCAGCGCGATGAACAGCAAAGACACAGCGTGCCCCGGCTCCATGCCCAGGGAACGAACTCGTTGGCCGGTGCGAAGCAAGCTTGTCAGAGAGCCATTGAGGACAAGGGCTGTCGTCCGTTGTACAGGAGCATCTGGATAAGTCGCCTGCATGACAAATGGTCTCCTAA
>JAJPHU010000235.1 GCA_021325115.1 Planctomycetota bacterium
ACGGGACGCCGCGTAAGCGGCGGTTCGTGGCGGAGTAAAAGTAGACCAGCCGGAACTCTCCCCAACATTTCAATCAGGTTGTGTTTGTGACACACCGGAGAGGTGTACACGGTGGAGCTGTATGCGCGGGTGCGGCAGGCAGTACAGGTCGAGGGACTGAGCGAGCGGGCAGCGGCGCGAGAGTTTGGGATCTCGCGGGAGACCGTACGCAAGATGCTGCGGTATTCGATTCCGCCGGGCTACAGCCGGCAACAGCCGGTTCGGCGGCCGAAGCTGGGCGCCTGGATCGGAGCCATCGATCAGATTCTGGAAGAGGACAAGGGGCGGCCGGCCAAGCAGCGGCATAGCGCCAAACGGATCTTCGAGCGTTTGCGGGAGGAGTACGCTTTCCCCGGCGGCTACACGATCGTGAAAGATTACGTGCGGCAGCGGAAGCTGAGCCGGCGGGAGATGTTCGTGCCGTTGGCGCATCCGGCCGGCCACGCACAAGTGGACTTCGGCGAGGCGCTGGTGGTGATCGCCGGCGTGGAGCAGAAGGCGCACTACTTCTGCCTGGACCTGCCGCACTCGGATGATTGCTTCGTAATGGCGTTTCCGGCCGAGACGACGGAAGCGTTTCTGGAGGGACATGCTCAAGCGTTCCGTTACTTGGGCGGAGTGCCGCAGACGATTCTGTACGACAACACGAAACCTGGCGGTGGCTCAGATTCTGGGTGACGGCACGCGCAAACGCACGCAGGCGTTCAGCGAACTACAGAGCCACTACTTGTTCGGAGAGCGATTCGGCCGGCCCGGCAAGGGGAACGACAAGGGCAAGGTAGAAGGACTGGTGGGCTATGCGCGGCGCAACTTCCTGGTACCGATTCCACGCTGCGCCAGCTGGCAGGAGTTGAATGCGCAGCTTGTTGAGCAATGCCGGAAGCGGCGCGAGCGGCAGCTGCGCGGACACGATCAGACGATTGGCGAACGCTTTCAGAAAGATGCCGAAGCGTTGCTGCCATTGCCGCCGGTGCCGTATGAAGCATGCGAGAAACGCACCACGCGAGTGACCTCGCTGTCGCTGGTCCGCTATCGTAGCAACGATTACTCGGTGCCGACGGCCTACGGTCATCGCGGCGTGTTGATCAAAGGCTATGTGCATGAAGTGGTGATCTGTTCCGGCAGTGAAGTGATTGCGCGGCATGCCCGTAGTTACGAGCGCGAGGACATGATCTTCGATCCGCTGCACTACCTGGCCTTGTTGGAACAGAAGCCGAATGCGCTCGATCAGGCTGCGCCGCTCGTCGGTTGGCAGCTGCCGGAAGAGTTCTGGCAGTTGCGCCGATTACTCGAAGCACGTCTTTCGAAACGCGGCAAGCGAGAGTTTGTGCAAGTGTTAAGCCTGCTGGAAACCTTTTCCCTTGCAGAAGTCACTTACGCCGTGCGCCAGGCCATGCAGCTCGGCGCTCTCTCCTTCGATGCCGTAAAGCATCTGTTGCTTTGTCACATCAAGCGGCGGCCGCCGCGGCTGGATCTGGATTGCTATCCCCATCTGCCGCTCGCTCAGGTGGCAACCACCGCCGCTACCGATTACTTGTCGCTGCTGAGAGGAGCGGCTGTTTGATGGACACGCCACAGGTCCTGTTAGACCATCATTTAAAAGCGCTTCGCCTCCCCACGGTCCTGCGCGAGTATGACAAAGTCGCTCAGCAGTGTGCCGAGGAAGCGGTCGATTATCCACGTTACCTATTCCGTCTGACGGAGTTGGAGTTGCTGGATCGGGAACGCCGGGCGACTGAACGCCGCATCAAGCAAGCCCGTTTCCCTGTGGTCAAAAGCCTGGACAGCTTCGACTTTCTGGCGATTCCCTCTTTAAATAAGTTGCTGGTTCTGGAACTGGCGCGCGGCGAGTTCATCGATCGGCGTGAGTGCGTGCTGGCGCTGGGAAACTCGGGTACGGGAAAAACCCACATCGCTCTGGCCATCGGGCTGGCCGCTTGTCAGAAAGGTTATCGCGTGCGGTTCACCACCGCGGCCTCGCTGGTGCACGAGCTCATGGAAGCCCGTGATGAAAAGCGCTTGCTGCGTTTTCAGAAGCACTTGGCCAGCTTTGAGCTGCTGATTGTGGATGAACTCGGCTTCGTGCCGCTTTCGAAAACCGGCGCCGAGATGCTGTTTGAGATCTTCAGCCAACGTTACGAAAGATCAGCCACCATGGTCACCAGCAATCTGCCGTTCAACGAATGGACCGAGATCCTTGGCTCCGAGCGGCTAACCGGCGCACTGCTCGACCGGCTCACGCATCACGTCCACATCCTCGAGATGAACGGCGAAAGCTATCGCCTCAAAGAAAGCAAACAGACCAAAGCCGGCAGAGCTCGCAATTAGCTGTTCTCCCCTCCTCGACTCTCGCGCAGTTTGCGGAAGGCTCTTCCGCTCCGGCCTAAACGCACCGCCCTACGGGCGGCGCAGGCCTGTGCTCCCGAGCCTCCGCAAACTCAGTTCGGAACACTGAAAACAAGCTCTAGGTGGTCTGGTTCTGCTCCGCCGTACTGGTCTATTTTTAAAACGCCCTTGACA